>DAOTUS010000493.1:0-6698 GCA_034437415.1 Herpetosiphonaceae bacterium | reverse complement strand
TCGCGATTCGGGCCAGTTGTACCCCACTGCCACCCCTCGCCCGCGCACGGGGCGGGTGCCCTCTGGGCGTGGTGGCCGCCGCTGCGGCCGGGGTGAGGGCGGACTTTGCACATGCCCTGGCCAATGGCACCGCCGCCTTGCATCTCGTAAGGCACCCAGAGGGTACCCGGGGCCAGCGCGAACCGCCTGGTGCTCGGTCAGGTCGCCGTGGACACCACATCCAACGAAATCACCGCCATTCCCATGCTCTTGGATCTGCTCGATCTGCGCGATTGCACGGTCACGATCGATGCCATGGGCGGTCAAACCGCGATTGCGACCCAGATTGTGGCGCGCGGTGGCGCCTATCTGCTCGCCTTGAAAGGCAATCAACCGCAGCTGCATGCGGATGTGGTCGCCCTGTTTGCCGACGCCCGATCCGCGCTTCAGCCCGCCTATGGTATGACCCACGCCACGAGCATCGACAAAGGCCACGGACGGATTGAACAACGCCAGGCGTTTGTGATCAGTGATCCCAGCGTGATCGCCTATCGCAACGAGCAGAATCGCTGGACGGGCTTACGCAGTGTGGTCGTCATTGAGCGCGAACGGACCCTGAACAATGTCACCACGACCGAACAGCGCTCCTATCTGGCCAGTCAGGTGCTTGATCCCGTAACTGCGAATCACCATGTTCGCGCCCATTGGGGGATTGAAAAGAGCGTCCACTGGGTTTTGGATGTGACGTTTAATGAAGATGCCAGCCGGATTCGCACCGACCATGCGCCGCAGAATATGGCCGTGTTGCGCCATATCACGCTCAATCTGCTGCGCCAAGCGCCGAGTCGCGGCAGTCTCAGACCAAACGCTTTCGCTGCGCCCTCAGTGAAGAGTACTTGGCGCAGGTCCTTGGGATTTAGATGCGATTGCCCTGGCATGAGGTATCCTCTGTCGACACGCATCATAACGCAGAATCGCGATTGGGCGAATGATAGCACTCGCGCTTGCGTTGCGCTAACACAGCATTAGAAAATGTGTACGCGGGTGCAATTATCTTGACATGGTATTATGCACGACGTATGATCACTGTGCGTCCAAACCAAACATAAGGAAGGGTCGTTGATGGACTATAAAGATTACTATAAAGTTTTAGGCGTGAGCAAAACTGCAACCGAGGGCGAAATCAAGAAGGCCTATCGGGCATTGGCGCGTCAGTATCACCCCGACCTCAACCCTGGCGACAAGGACGCTGAACATAAATTCAAAGATATCAACGAAGCCTACGAGGTGCTTTCCGACAAGGACAAGCGCGAAAAATACGATCGGTTTGGCAGCGATTGGGGCCGGGCGCAGAGCACCGGCGGGGGCTTCAACTGGGATCAGTACGCCAGCCGCCCAGGTGGCTTTCGGGTTGACTATGGCGAGCCCGGCGCCGGCGGGGCGAACTTCTCGGATTTCTTCGAGACGCTGTTTGGCGGCATGGGCGGCCAGCGCACCAGCGGTGTCTACGGCTCGGCCCGCTCGCAGCGCGGCCAGAGCGTCGAGCACGCCATTGATGTGTCGCTGGCTGAGGTCCAGAGCGGCACTCAGCGCACCCTGCAGCTGGAGCAGGCCGAGGCCTGCCCAACCTGCAACGGCAGCGGCGTCACCGGCCGCACCATCTGCCCAACCTGCGGCGGCACCGGCATCAGCGGTCGCAGCACCCGCACGATCAATGTGCGCATTCCCGCCGGCGTTGAGACCGGCTCGCGCATTCGGGTGGCTGGCGAGGGCGGTCCCGGCCTGGGCGGCGGCCAGCGCGGCGACCTGATTCTGATCGTCAATGTGCTGGCGGACGACCGCTATCAGCGTGAGGGCAACGATCTGCACACGAGCGTCAATGTCGACCTCTACACCCTCCTTTTAGGTGGTAAGATCAAAGTAACCTTAGTTGATGGTCGCGCCTTGTCCTTGAATGTGCCCGCTGAGACCCAGAATGGCCGCACGTTCCGCCTGCGGGCCCAGGGCTTGCCATCGCTCCGTGACAGCACCGTCCGCGGCGATCTATTCGTCAAAGTTCAGGCCCAGTTGCCCACCCAACTCTCCGAAAAACAACGCGAACTGGTCATGGCTCTACGGGACAGCAACTAAAAAGTATGCCGTATACGAGGGTGAAAGAGGGCAGATTAAGCCTCTGTCGTTCTTTTCGGCTCGGCGCCACATACAGGAAAAAGAGGGTATATGAAACTCGAACGATTTACGGAAAAAGCTCAGGAAGCCTTTCAGAGCGCACAGGAGCTGATGCATGAGCAGCATCATTCGCAGCTTGACGTAGAGCATATTTTTCTCGCCTTGCTGCGCCAGACCGACGGCATTGCCGGCCGGGTGCTGCCACGCATCGGGGTCAACACTGAGTCAGTGATTGCGCGCGTCGAGCGCGAGCTGGATAAATCGCCCAAGGTCTATAATCAGTACGGCTATGCCCAGCAGAGCGTCTATGTGACGCCGCGCACCCAGCGCCTGGTCAAGCGGGCCGAGCAGGAGGCCGAGCGCATGACCGATCAGTACGTCAGCACCGAGCACCTGCTGATCGCGATCGCCAGCGAGCGCGAGGGCGCCTCGGCCCGCATCCTCAGCAGCTTTGGGATCGACAACGAGCGCCTGACCGCCGCCCTGATGGATATTCGCGGCGCCCAGCGGGCCGACGACCCAACCGCCGAGAGCCGCTACGAGTCGCTGGAGAAATACAGCACCGACCTGACCGCGCTGGCCGCCGCGGGCGCGCTGGACCCGGTGATCGGCCGCGACGCCGAGATTACCCGCGTCATTCGGATTTTATGTCGCCGCACCAAGAACAATCCGGTGCTGGTCGGCGAGACCGGCGTCGTCAAGACCGCCATCGCCGAGGGCCTGGCCCAGAAGATTATCAGCGGCGATGTGCCGGGGCCGCTGCGCAACCGCAAGGTGCTGGCGCTCGACCTGGCCAGCATGGTCGCCGGGTCGAAGTTCCGCGGCGAGTTCGAGGAGCGCCTCAAGGCCGTGATGGACGAGGTTCGCTCGGCCAAGGGCAAGATTATTCTGTTCATCGACGAGTTGCACACGGTTGTCGGCGCTGGCTCGGCGGCCGGCTCGATCGATGCCTCGAATATGCTCAAGCCGGCCCTGGCCCGCGGCGAGATGCAGGCCGTCGGCGCGACGACCATCGATGAGTATCGCAAGCATATCGAGAAAGATGCCGCGCTGGAGCGCCGGTTCTCGCCGGTCTATGTCGAAGAGCCTGATGTTGAGACCACCATCGAGATGCTGCGCGGCCTGCGCCATCGCTACGAGGAGCATCACTCCCTGCACATCAGCGAGGCGGCCCTCAAGGCGGCGGCGACCCTGTCGCACCGCTATATCAACGACCGCTTCCTGCCCGACAAGGCCATCGACCTGATCGACGAGGCGGCGGCCAAGTTGCGGATCGATATCTACTCCATGCCCAAGCCGCTGCGCGATAAAGAGATCGCCATCGCGGCCCTGCATCGCCAGGAAGAAGAGTCGGGCGTGCAGCGCGACTATGAGCAGGCGGCGATTCTGAAGGCCGAGGCGCTGGCCCTGGAGAGCGAGTTCCAGGCCGAGCGCGACGAGTGGCTCAAGACCAACGAGCTCGACGATACCGTCGACGAAGAGGATGTGGCGGTGATTGTCGCCAACTGGACCGGCATTCCGGTGCAGCGCATGCTCGAGACCGAGCGGGTCAAGCTGGTCGATATGGAGCAGCACCTGCACGAGCGGGTGATCGGCCAGGAAGAAGCGATTGTGGCGGTCTCCGACGCGATTCGCCGCGCCCGGGCCGGCCTGAAAGATCCGCGCCGCCCGATTGGCTCGTTTATTTTTGTTGGCCCGACCGGCGTCGGCAAAACCGAGCTGGCCAAAGCGCTGGCGGCGTTCCTCTTCGATGACGAGGACGCCATGACCCGCGTGGATATGTCGGAGTACCAGGAGCGCCACACCGTCTCGCGGCTGGTCGGGGCGCCTCCCGGCTACGTTGGCTACGACGAGGGCGGCCAGCTCACCGAGGCGATCCGCCGCCGCCCGTACCAGGTGATTCTGTTCGACGAGATCGAAAAAGCCCACGGCGATGTGTTCAACGCGCTGCTGCAGATGCTCGACGATGGCCGCATGACCGACGCCCAGGGGCGCACCGTCGATTTCCGCAACACGGTCATCATTATGACCTCGAACGTGGGCACCGACGAGATTCGGGCTGGCTCGATTGGCTTCCGCCGCGACCAGCACAAGATCGATATGCACGAGACTCGCAAGCGGGTGGACGATGCCATGAAGCGCACCTTCCGCCCCGAGTTCCTCAACCGCATCGATGAGATCATTCTGTTCACCCCGCTGGAGATCAGCGAACTGATGCTGATTGTGACGCTGCTGGTGCGCGAGGTCGAGGAGCGGCTGGTTGAGCAGGGCCTGACCCTGGCGCTCACCCCCGCCGCCAAGGAGCTGCTGGTGCGCGAGGGCTTCAACCCGGTCTACGGGGCGCGTCCGCTCCGCCGCACCGTCCAGCGTATGATCGAGACGCCGCTGTCGCGCTCGCTGCTCAAGGGCGAGTTCGTCCCCGGCGATGCCGTCGAGGTCGATGTCGATAACGGCACGATCGTCTTCAGCAAAGCCGAGGTGCTGCGCATCGAGAGCAATCAGCCAGTCGAGCCGCTGTCGGCCTAAGTGAGTGGACACTCCTCCGTTGGCTGAGCCTGTCGAAGCCAAATCGGTCGGGCTTCGCCAGGCTCAGCCAACGGGATATTAATCTTAACCAAACACAGCCGGGCGCTGAGAGAAACCCTCTCAGCGCCCGGTTTTATGTTAATACCCCAAAGAAATTTAATACTTAGGGTATACTTCAACAATAATTCCTGAACTTCTTGGTTCGCCGCGTATTTTTACAATGGAGTAATAAATGGCTCACACCGCCGCTTTAAACACGCTGAAGGCGCTTCTCGCCACGATTAGCGATCTTCGGGCCGCCAAGTCTGTGCTCAGCTGGGATCAGCAGACCTACATGCCGACTGGCGGCATCGGCACCCGCGCCAACCAGATGGGCACCCTCAGCCGCCTGGTCCACGAGCGATCCACCAGCGCCGAGCTGCGCTCCCTGCTCGATCAGCTTGATGGCCAGCTTGACCCCGAGACCGATGATGGCGCCCTGGTGCGGATCGCCCGGCGCGATTTGGAGCACGCCACCAAGCTCAGCGCCGACCTGGTCGAGCGCATGAGCCACACCACCGCCATGGTCGATGCCGTCTGGGTCCAGGCCCGGCTGACCGGCGACTGGCCGCTGTTTGCGCCGCATCTGCGAGCAATTGTTGAGCTGCAGCGCGAGATCGCCGAGCAGTATGGCTACACCACCCATCCGTTCGATGCGCTGATCAACGTCGACGAGCCGGGCACGACCAAAGCCCAGATCGAGCAGATGTACGCCGAGCTTAAAGTCGGCACCCTGCCGCTGATGAAAGCGATCGGCCAGCAGCAGGGCGAGGATCGCACCCGGCCGCTCCACGGGCGGTTCGACGAGGCCAGGCAGGAACAGTTCGGGATGGAAGTGATCAAGCGCTTTGGCTTTGACTGGCATCGCGGGCGCCAGGACCGGGCGGTTCACCCATTCTGCACCAACTTCAGCATGAACGATGTGCGCCTGACCACCCGCTTTGACCCGACCTGGCTGGCCCCGGCGATGTTTGGCACGATGCACGAGGCTGGCCACGGCATGTACGAGCAGGGCGTGGCGCAGCATTTCACCCGCAGCCCCCTCGCCGCCGGCTGCTCGATGGGCCTTCACGAGTCGCAGTCGCGGCTGTGGGAGAATCTGGTCGGCCGATCGCGGCCGTTCTGGGAGTATTTCTACGCGCCGCTCCAGAATCTGTTCCCCGAGCAGCTGCAGGCGGTCGATCTGGACACCTTCTATCGGGCGATCAACAGTGTGCAGCCCTCGTTTATTCGGGTTGAGGCCGACGAGCTGACCTACAACCTGCACACGCTGCTGCGCTTCGAGGTGGAGCTGGGGCTGCTGGAGGGCACGCTGGCGGTCGAGGATGTTCCGGCGGTCTGGAACGCCAAAGTCGCGGAGTATCTGGGGATCACGCCGCCGAACGATACGCTGGGCGCGCTCCAGGATGTCCACTGGTCGGCGGGCCTGTTCGCCTACTTCCCAACCTACACCATCGGGAATGTCCTGGCGGTGCAGTTCTTCGATGCCGCCGTCGCCGCCAGCCCGGCCATCCCTGAGCAGATCAGGCAGGGCGAGTTCGGCACGCTCCACGGCTGGCTGAACGAGAACATCTATCAGCACGGCCGCAAGTACGATCCCAACGACCTCGTGCTGCGCGCCAGCGGCCGCCCGATGGAGACCGCCCCCTATATCAACTATCTGAAGACCAAGTACGGCCAGCTGTACAAGCTCTAAGGGTGCCTTTTTCGATCCACGACACCCGCCTGCGGGTACCCGACGAAGGGACACGAAGAAAAGAACCATTAAGAATGTCGATCATCGAAGCACGTGACCTCCTCGGCGTGGCCGATGTATCGAAAACAGCGGCGCGGCGGCTCATCAGAACCGCCGCGCCGCTGTTTTTAGCAATAGAACGATGTTATCGCTCATCCCAATACCGTTCAACATTAATTTCTCTTCGTGACCTTCGTGACCTTCGTGGATGGTTATTTGGTATTTCCCTTTACCCTTATCCCTTACTCCC
>DAOTUS010000492.1:0-1967 GCA_034437415.1 Herpetosiphonaceae bacterium | reverse complement strand
ATTGTATTCGTGCGATTGTTGTTGCGGCGGCTGACCACGCCTGCGCCACCGCCGAGCACAATTGCCAGGACCGCCGCCCCAGCCAGCCACGGCCAGACCCGGCGCTTCGGCGGGATCGCGGCCAGCGCTGGCTGGGGCGGCGCGGCGACCGCAGCGGCGACCGCCTGGCCGGTCGGCGGGGCGATAAACGTGGCCTGGCCCGCGCTCGACGGGTGCAGCGGGGCCGCTGGGCTGGCGGGCACCTGGCCGGGGCGCAGCTGGCCGGACTCGCCGGGGATAATCTGGCGGAGGCTGGCCCGAAACGCCGTCGCGCTCGCTGGCCGATCGTCCACATTCAGGGCCAGCGCGTGCAGCAGGAGATCGTTGAAGGCCGGGGGGATGGTCGGATTGAGGCGGACTGGCTCGATCAGCGGGTCGGGCTGGCGCCGGACCAGCGCCGCCGCCCGGGTCAGCGCATCAACCGGCTTCTCGTCGGTGATCAGATGGTAGAGCGTGGCGGCCAGCGAGTAGATATCGCTGCGCTCGTCGGTGCCCGTGCCCTGCATCTGCTCCAGCGGCGCAAACTGCGGCGTGTAGGCGTGAATGCTGGAGGTGGCCGTCTGGAACTCGGACGACGAGCCTTTGGCCAGGCCAAAATCCAGCAAAATAATCTGGTTGCGCTCCGACACTTTCATATTCTGCGGCTTGATATCGCGGTGCAGCACCGGCGGCGACTGCTGATGCAGATACTCCAGCGCATCCAAGGTCTGGTCGGCCCAGCGCAGCACCGTGGTGACCGGAAAGGGCGCCTGCTGATTGCCGAGCATTGCGCCGAGGTCGGGGCCGGCGATAAACTCCATCACCAGGAACTGGCCCTGCTCCTCGGAGAAGTGGTCGATCACCCGTGGCAGGGCCGGGTGGCGCAGATTGGCCAGCAGGCGCGCCTCGCGCTCGAAGGCCCGACTTAGCTGGGCGCCGCCAACCGTCATCTGCTTGACGGCGACCGGGTTGCCAAGCCGATGGTCGGTGGCCTTGTAGACCGCGCCCATCCCGCCCTGCCCGATGATGGCCTCGATCAAATAGCGTCCGTTGAGCAGCGTATCTGGTGCCAGCATCAGGTTGCCTCGCGATGGATCGAATCAATACGCCGCATTATAAAGCATACTGCGGAGGGGAAGGCGAGGCCCAGGGGAAATGTTCACGAGTTTGCGGATTAGGCAGCTGCTGGCCTACGCTTCAGGCGTGGCGGCGCTGGCCTCCTCGGGGTCGAAAATTTGTTCGATGCTGCAGGCGAACAGGCGGGCGATTTTGAAGGCCAGCGGCAGGCTCGGGTCGTATTTACCGGTCTCGATGGCGTTGACTGTCTGCCGCGAGACCTCCAGCCGCTCGGCCAGCTGCGCCTGCGACCAGCTGTGCTCGGCCCGCAGCACGCGCAGGCGGTTTTTCATCGATACCTCCAGCTGGCCCGCAGCAGACCGATACCCCAAAGAACCGTCAGGATTGGTAGCACCCACAGCACCGAGATGGGCGGAAAGTCCGCCAGCTCCAGGAAGCCATAGGTGAAGGTGAGCAGCGCGGTCATGCCCGCGCCAAAGGCGATCGCATCGAGCTGAATCCGCCGCTGCAGCTCATCAACCTGCCGCAGATAGCGCATGAACGCCCGCAGCCCGAAGGCAACCGGCAGCACTGGCAGCACCGCCAGCGGGATGCGCCAGTCCGATCCAGGTAGGCGCTGCAGCAGCAGCTGGCTGGCAACCAGCGTAGCTGCGTAGAATACCAGCGCCAGGCTGAGCTGGGCCGCGTAGGTTTTGGCCGTCTTATTCATCGCTATCCTCCTAAATATAAGTCAAGGATACTTGACATCGCTGAGTATTTTGACAATGTTAGATTAGGCCCATGGACACCATGTATGGCGTTCGCACCGACCTGCGCGATGACCGGGAAACCCAAAAAGCGCACGTATTCGCGGGAGGGACGCCATATATGGC
>DAOTUS010000491.1:0-3967 GCA_034437415.1 Herpetosiphonaceae bacterium | reverse complement strand
CCATCGACCTCGGGTGCGTCGCGGAACGAGCGGCCCACCACAATCGGCTGGCCGTCATCGTCTTCGCCGACGCCCTCGACCAGCACCTTGACGGTGCGGCCGACGAACCGGGCGGTGCGGGCGGCCGAGACGGCCTGCTGCACGGCCATCGCCTCATTCCAGCGCCGCTCCTTCACCCGCTCGCTAACCTGATCGGGCAGCGCGCCGGCGGGCGTGCCCGGCTCGAGCGAGTAGCGGAACATCCCCACGCGGTCGAACTGCAGCTCCTCCAGGAACTCCAGCAGCGCCTTGAACTCCTCGCGGGTCTCGCCAGGGTAGCCAACAATAAAAGTGGTGCGAATCGCCAGGTCCGGCAGCGTCTCGCGCAGCTGGCGAATAATCGCCTTGGTCTTGTCGGTGTCCGGCGGGCGGCGCATCCGGCGCAGCGTGGCCGGGTGGGCGTGCTGCAGCGGCATATCCAGGTAGGCGCAGATCTGCGGATAGCGGGCCATGGTCTCGACCATCTGCGGCGTGATCGACTGCGGATAGGCGTACATCAGGCGGATCCAGCGGTCGGCGGGCACAACCTGAGCCAGCTCGGCCAGCAGGGTCGCCAGGCCATCGCCCTTCATCCCCAGGTCGCGGCCGTAGTCGGTCAGGTGCTGGGCGACCAGAATAATCTCCTGCACACCCTGCTCGATCAGCTCGCGGGCCTCGCCGAGAATTGCGCCCATCGGCTTGGAGCGCATATCGCCTTTGAACGATGGGATCGTGCAGAAGGCGCAGCGCAGATTGCAGCCGTCGGAGATTTTGAGGTAGGCCGATGGCCCGGATTTGTGGCGCTTGATCGCGGTGGTGCGCCAGTCGCCGTAGCTGCCGAGGGTATCGCCAGTGCTGGCCGGGGTCAGGCTCAGGCTCAGGCCGGTGCTGGCTGGCATCAGCGGCACGCCAAACGACTCGGCGCCCAGCAGCGGAATGCCAAACGCGGTGGCCGGGCTAGAGCTGCCGCCGCTCCAGTCGCCCAGCACCTGGCCAATCCGCATCCACTCCTTGGTGCTCAGGGTGGCGTCGACAGCGGGGACGCTGGAGCGCACCAGGTCGCCGTGGCTCTCGGCCATACAGCCCGCCGCGACCAGCTTCTGGCCGGGCGTTTTGCGCTGCCCTAAATCCTGCAGCACGCCCAGGGTCTCCTCGCGGGCGGCGTTGATAAATGAACATGTGTTGACAATCACCACGTCGGCGGCGGCGCTGGCCTCGACGGCGGTGTGGCCCTCGCGGGTCAGAATGCCGTGCATCCCCTCGCTATCGACCGCGTTTTTTGGACAGCCCAGAGTAATTATGTGAAATTTCATGGCCCTACACGTGTTATATTTTTTGAGATTCGTTGGGGATATTGTACCAGCAGTTGCGCGGCGAGGTGCAGAACCAGCCACTGCGCCTAATCTTGCAGCAGCGCTTTCTCGAACCAGATGCAGTTGAAGTGCTTGATCTTGCCGCGTTTGAATTCCACAAACCCGTGCGAGCGATACATGCCCAGGGCGGCGGTCTGCACCACCGAGGTCTCCAGTTCCAGCGTGGCGTAGCCCAGCGCACGGGCGCGATCCTCCAGCGCCAGCAGCACGGCGCGACCATAGCCCCGGCCCTGCATCGTCGGGTGCACGCGCATCCGCTTGATCTCGCCCCGCGTGCCGGTCAGCGGGCGCAGCGCCCCCAGCGCCACCAGCGCCCCGGCCACCGCGCCAACCAGAAAATCGCCCTGGTTGTTCAGATACGCGCCGGCGATGTCGTGCAGATCGGTCTCCAGCGAGCGGTCATCGATATATGCGCCAATCGCGCGCATACACACCACGTGCAGGTCCCACACCACTGGCTGGTCGGCGGGCTGATACTGCCGAATGATCAGATCGGTCTGAAGCATCCAAAATTCTCCTCGATAGGCAATCTAGGCCGCAGTATAGCCGAGGATTTGTGCGCCGCTGGCTGAGCCGGTTGCCGCAGGCTGAGCCTGGCGAAGCCAAAACATAGGCTTCGCCAGGTTCAGCCTGCGGGGGTTATCCCGATCGGCCGCCAGCTCCCGCCGTTCCCTCCGCCGTCAGCTGCTCCAGGTGCGCGTCCACCAGCCGGGCCAGCTCGCCAACCGTGGTGCTGTCGAAGGCGAAGGTGGCCCCGGCGGCGGCAAAGAGCTGCGAGAGCGAGCGGGTGTTGCCCAGCGCCAGGGCGCCGCGATACTGTGCCACCGCGCTGGCCTGATCCTGGAGCGCGTTGCGCCAGACCTGGAGCGCGCCCAGCTCGGCCAGCCCGTACTCGATGTAGTAGAGCGGCGAGGTGAAAATATGCATCTTGCGGTGCCAGCCGGTCACCTTCTCGGCCTCCAGGTCGCTCCAGTCCACGCCAACCATAAAGCGATCCCACAGCTCGCCCCATTTGGCGTCCAGGTCGGCGGCGCTGACCGCCTCGGCGGCCTCGGCGTAGAGCCAGTGCTGGAAGGCATCGACCACGGCCATATACGGCAGGAACGTCAGGGTTTTCAGCAGATGTTCGGCGCGGGCGCGGCGGGCATCGGCGGCGCTATAAAAGCCGCCGCTGGCCTGATCGAGGTAGGGCGCGGCCAGCAGCTCCATCGCCATCGAGGCGACCTCGCAGAACTCCATTGGCCCGTCGTAGTTCCAGATCAGGTCGTTGTGGGCGGCCGACTCGGTAAAGTGAAAGGCGTGGCCGCCCTCGTGGAGCAGGGTCTGCACATCGTCGTGGGTGCCAACCGCATTCATGAAGATGTAGGGAACCTTGGCGACAAACATCCCGCCGCAGTAGCCGCCGGGCGCCTTGCCCTGGCGCGACCCCAGGTCGAGATAGCCGTCGCGCATGCGCATGTACTGCTCGCCGAGCACCGGGTCGACCTGGTCGAAAATGCGCTGGCCGCCCGCCTCAAGCGCGGCGGCGTCGCTGAACGGCGCCAAGGCTGGGCGGCTCTGCGGATCGACGTCAAGGTCCCACGGGCGCAGCGCCGCGACGCCAAGCTGCTGCTGGTGGTGGGCGTGCCATTTGCGGACCAGCGGCACCACCTCCTGCTCGATGGCGGCGTGGAAGGTGCGACAGTCGGCGGGCGAGTAGTCGAAACGGCCATACTGCTGCCAGACATACTCGATAAAGTTCGGTTTGCCAGCGTTGTGGGCGATCTGGCGGCGCAGGGGCAGCAGCTTGAGAAACAGCTCGTTGAGCGCCGTGCGATCCTGGAGAAAGCGATCCAGCGAGGCGTGCCAGGCGCGGGAGCGGATAGCGCGGTCGGGGCTGCTCCACAGCTTCTGAATCTGCTGCATGGTCTGGGTCTCGCCGTCGAACTCGATGTTCATGGCACCCATGATCTTGTTGAACTCATTGCTCAGTCGATCCAGCTCGGTGAACAGTGGAATGTTGACCTCGCGGAACAGCTCGGCCTCGGCCTGGAAGCGCCGCAGCATCTGGCTGGCGGCGGCGGGGAGCTGGCTGGTATCGGCGGCGAGCAGTTTTTCCTTCAGGCTCTGGCTGGCCACCCGGCTTTTGGGATCGAGCTCTTCGACGACGTACAGGAAGCGGTTTTCGGCCTCGGCGTCGGTGGTGTCCTCGGTCATCGCCCGGTAGGCGCGAAAGCTGAACTCGTTGAGCTGGGCCTCGAGATCGCTCCACTGGCTCAGCCAGCCAGTCAGATTGGCGCTGCTGAGGTCGGCCGCCAGGAGCGTGTCAACCACCGGCTGGATCGTCGCCCAGTCCAGCGGGTTAATCGTCTTCATTGACATAAATGTGCTTTCTCCATCAGGTTGAAAATAGAAGTGGCCGAAATCATACGCGCTGGCGGGAATTTCGACAACCATCGTGAGAAGGAAATCTTGATCCTGAACCAGTATGCGGCAGTGTACTTAACATAATGAATCAGGTGACTGGTAGTGGGTTTTGTTACACGATTGTTACATTTCTATCATTATTATTGGCGCGAAAACAAGGTAGTGTAACG
>DAOTUS010000490.1:0-23109 GCA_034437415.1 Herpetosiphonaceae bacterium | reverse complement strand
GCTGGGCACCGCCCAGGGCCAGCCGCAGCCGCCGGTGCAGCCGCTGGTGTTTGGCCGCGATGGCGATATCCTGAAGTTTGAAAGCGGCGGCGTGCAGATTGTCAGCAGCACGCTGGCGCTGGAGACCGACTTTGCGCTCAGCCCCGACCGCGCCCGCATGGCCTTCTGCCGCACGGCCCCGGACGCGCTGGCCGACCAGGGCGCACTGTGGGTGAGCGATCTTGACGGCGGCAACGAGGAGCTGCTGGCCGATGTCGGCGGCTGCGCCGATCCGGCCTGGTCGTTCGATGGCAGCGCGGTCTGGTTTGTGGCGCCGTGGAGCGCGGCCCCGCCGGTGAGCTACCGCCTCTGGATGGTCCCGTCGGCGGGCGGCGAGCCCAGCCCGAAATCCGCCCTTGATGAGTGGAGCCGCCGGATGCCGCAGCCGTTGCCCGATGGCGATGTGTTGAGCGTTGGCCTTGGCGAGGGCGGCCGCGGGGCGCTGCTGCTGGCCAACTCGGAGTCGGGGGTTTCCCGGCTGCTTGACCAGGCCAGCCTGGGCGGCTACGCCAGCATCGGCACCGCGCTGCTCAACCCGGCCGGCAACCGGATTGCCGTCGAGGCCATTCGCGCCGACGGCGGCGCCGATCTGCTGCTGCTGGACCGCAGCGGGCGCTTGCAGCGGAGCATCGCAGGCAGCTGGTGGAGTCGCCCGCTGGCCTGGGGCGGCGATGGCACGCTGTACTATCTGGCGACGATCTGCCGGGCCGGGCTGGTGCTGACGTATGAGCTGCACAGCCTGAAGGGCAGCAGCGACACCACGATCGTCAGCGGGAGCACCCTCGGCGATATTGGGGCCGCTGTGGCCACCGATGCGGGCCTGGTGTACGTGCGCGCAACCGAGGGCGGTCTGGTGGCGCGTGGCCCCGAGCCGCAGATTGCCGGGCCAAGCGAGCTGTGGATTATCGAGGCGCAGTCGGGCAGCCGCGCGCCGCTGATCTCGGCCTCGGACGGCATCACCCTGCTGCGCTAGGCCTAGCCAGCTCACCAACTTACGCGAGGGCAAGCAACCGGCTTGCCCTTTACTATGCACGGCCCACGAAATGGAGCTTTCGATGATTCAGGCGATGTATGACTCGAAAAATGGCCAGACCCGCGCCATCAAATCGGTCCCCGACCTCAAGGAGCTGCTGGCGCTGAAGGAAGGCGTTATCTGGGTGCATCTGCAGCAGTGTGAGAACCAGGAGTACGAGGCGGTGCTGCGCGATGTGTTTAATTTTCATCCGCTGGCGATCGAAGATACGCTCAGCCACGGCTATCAGCCGCCGAAGGTCGATGATTTTGGTAGCTATCTGTTTGTGATTGTCCACGCGATCACCAGCAACGATACGCTGTCGGAGCTGACCACCGAGGAGCTGAACTGCTTTCTCGGGCCTAATTTTCTGGTCACCGCCTGCCACGGCGCGACGATCAAGCCGGTCGAGCGGGTCTGGGAGCGGGTCAAGCGCGACGAGCGGATTATTGAAAAGGGCGCCGATTTTCTGCTGCATACGGTTCTTGACGCGGTGGTCGATGAGTTTCTGCCCTTTCTGGACCGAATTGATGAAGAGGTTGGGCGCCTGGAGGATCAGATTATCCTCGATCCGCAGCCGGCGGCGATGCGGCAGGTGCTGGAGCTGAAGCACAGCATTCTGGCCCTGCGCCGAGTCACATCGCCACAGCGCGAGGTGATGCAGCGCCTCAGCCGGGGCGAGTTTGGGCTGCTCAGCGAGCACTCGCGGATCTATTTCCGCGATGTCTACGATCATCTGGTGCGGATCAACGACCTGAGCGAGGGGGTGCGGGATGTGGTTGGCAGCACGCTCGACACGTATCTGTCGGTCTCATCCCATAAATTGAACGAAGTGATGAAGGCGCTGACGATTGTGAGCACGATTTTCCTGCCGCTGACCCTGGTGACCTCGCTGTACGGCATGAACTTCGACATTATGCCGGAGTTGCACTGGCGCTACGGCTACCTGATGGTCTGGGTGGTTATGGGCCTGGTTCTTGCTGGGATGCTGTGGTTTTTTCGCCGCAAACGTTGGCTATAATTTGGTTAAACAAACCAACGGGCAGTGACGTATAAACAAAGTGATTGCCTGCTTTAGCCAGTCGAATCGGCCGAAATCCTGGCTGGCTCCGCCGAAATGCCGATGGTTCGGTCGCCTGGGTTGTGGTATCCTGCCATAACGCATTGCAGCAATTGCGCTGCCTGCCACTCAAACACCAAAGGAGCTTTTATGTCGCGTCGCAAGGTGCGATTGTTTTTTTGTCTGCTTTCTGTCGCTATCGTGGTGGTTCACAAGAGCCACCGTAGCCCGGTTCTGGTGGCGGCCACGCCACTGGTGCTCGATCAAGCAGCCCCGCCCCGCCTGCACTCGTACATTGTGACAGGTGCGCCGCTGATTGTGCGCTGGCCGAGCGCCGCCGATGTGTTCTACCGAGCAGGGCGGCCCTACCCGACCGCGCTGCCGAAGCCCTACGTCGACCCGGCGTTTGAGCTACAGATGCTGCGCCTGCGCTCGGCGATTCTGGCCAGCGCTGAGCGGCACAATCGCCAGGCGGTGACCGGGCTGCGCGATGACGAGTTCGCCGTGCTGCTGGCCGCCCAGCTCTACTTCGAGTACAACAGCACCCTGGCCACCCGCGGCACGCTTGGCCGGGTGGTGACGCCGGTCTATCAGGAGGCGCAGGGCGTGGCGAATGCGATTGGCATGGGCAATTTCAGCGTCTGGCCGGCCAACCTGCGCCCCTCGGTGGCGGCCAGCCTGCTGCGGGCGGAGATGCCCTACATCAACGCGCTGGACCGCCCGACCACCCGCCAGATTCCGCTCACAATCCACGGCAGCCGTCTGCAGCCGCTGATCGAGGCCAAGCGCTGGGCCAGCTGGCAGCCCAGCGATAGCGCGGTTGCCGCCGAGATCGCCCAGCCGGAGCTGGCGGTCGAGTATCTGGCGGCCAACTTCGAGGTTGCCAGCTACCGCGCCCAGTTCGACTGGGCCCCGATCACCTGGATGACGTTTGCGGCCTGGCATAACCAGGGCCTGGTCAGCCCGGCCCATATTGCCGGCAACGGCCAGCTGGCCCAGGTGCTGTCAACCATCGAGACCTATCTCCCGGCGGCCATGCACCTGATCAACGTCCCGCCGCCGCCGCGCTTTACCGGGGAGCCGCTGGAGCAGTAGGCGCTGCGGAGAAAGCGCTCACCCTGAATCTGTTTATCTAACGCGATCTCAGCGGCGGCTGCGCCTCAATATCCAGCTCAGGAGCCAGACGATCATCCCGACAACGACCAGCACGGCGATAACGGCGATACCTAATACCACAGCCAGAATCTTAATAATTGCAAAACCAAACTGACGGCTCTTCTCATCACACGCCGCCTGCTCATCTTGCAAGCGGGTGGGATTGTAGGTGGCGTTGAGGGTATAGCTCTGGGTGACTGGAATGCTGATCAGCTCGGTGCCATAGATGACCTGCAGCGAAAGAGCCTGCGACAGCGGCACGGTCACGGTCAGCGGGCGGTTATCGGCATACACCTGATGATCGGTGTAGCCAGCCAGCACCGTGGCAAGTGAAGCGTGCGACACCATAATCTGTTGACTTTGATCATCTTTTCGCCACGAATCCTCGTTTCTCTCGCGATCAATTGTCCATGTAAAAACAGTATCAGAAATAACTTTGCTTTGGACGAATGTATGGTCGGCCAGCACTATTGGCACCGCTGCCGTATTGATTTTTTTGGCATAGAACTGAAGCTCAACCAGATACAGTGGTGTGGTGGAAATGTTGCTTAATTGCGCGATGACATTCTGTTGCTGGAACATATTTGGGGCGATCGACTCGACCACCACGCCCGGCGCAAGCGTCACCGCGTCGAAGGCCAGCTCCTCGACAAACCACGGATCGCTGTTTGAACTGCAGCCAAAACCACCAATTCCTTGGCTGGGCCGGGCGGCGGCGCCGTGGGGCGGCAGCAGGCTCCAGCCCAACATCCCGATCAGCAGCAACCGCAGGGTCCAATTCCGACGACTCATTGTTGTGTCCTCCACACATTCATAATCAATCGGTGGAGTATCGTCGGCCAGCAGCTGCCAGCGCCACGGGCTTGACTGCCATCCACTGCCATGTGCAGGCGAAATCGGAATTCTGCTCCAAAACCAGGGTGGGTGGCCGTGCGTATCCTTGGGGAGCAGCATGCTCGTATAATGATGCTAGCCCTACTAAATGAGGATACCGTTCGATGACAGAAAAATATGCTGTGATTGTGGTTGGCGGCGGCCATAACGGCCTGACGTGCGCGTGCTATCTCCAAAAGGCGGGCCTGAAAACCCTGGTGATCGAGCGGCGCCCGATTATCGGCGGCGCGGTCTGCACCGAGGAGATGTTCGGCGGCTACAAAATGGATGTTGGCTCATCGGCCCACATTATGATCCACCTCACCCCGGTGATCCGCGAGCTGGAGCTGCACCGCTTTGGCCTGGAGTACATCGAGATGGACCCGTTCGCCTGGTTCCCGCTGCCCGACAACTCGGGGGCGATTGAGTTCTGGCGCGACCTGGATAAAACCTGCGCCTCGATTGAGAAAATCTCGCCCAGGGACGCCCAGGCCTACCGCGACTTCATCAAGGTCTGGGGGCCGCTCAACGAGGGCGTCTTCAGCGTGTTTCTGCGCCCGCCAACCCCGGCCAATCTCGGGCGGCAGATGCTGACCGGCCAGTTCAAGGGCGAGCGCGGCGCCCACCCGCTCGATATCATGCGCCGTCTGTTCACCAGCTACGGCCACCTGATCACCGAGACCTTCGAGAGCGAGGCGATGCGGGCGGCGATGGGCTGGCTGGCCGCGCAGTCCGGCCCGCCGCCCCACGAGATCGGCACCGGCGACTTTGCCGGCTGGCACGCGATGCTCCACGAGAGCGGCGCCAAACACCCCCGCGGCGGCTCGGGGATGCTGACCCAGGCGATGGCGCGGCGCTTCGAGAGCGACGGCGGGACGATTCTGCTCGACGCCCCGGTCGGGCGGATTATGCTCGAGCATGGCGCGGTGCGCGGCGTGGAGCTGCAAAACGGCGCGCAGTATCACGCCCCAACCGTGGTCTCCAATGCCCACGTCCAGACCACGCTGCTAAAGCTGGTCGGCGCCAACAATCTGCCGGGCAACCTGGCCGAGCGGGTTGGGCGGATTCGGGTCGGCAACGGGTTTGGGATGGCGGTGCGCTGTGCCGCCGATGCGCTGCCGGACTACCTCGCCGCGCCGTCGGGTGGCAAGCCACACCCGTCGCACCACGGCCTGCAGCTGCTCTGCCCGTCGCTGGACTACCTCAAGCAGGCGGTCGTCGACTACGACCAGGGCATGCCCGCCCGCGACCCGGCGGTGATCGCCATGACCTTCAGTGCGATCGACCCCGATGTTGCCCCGGCGGGCAAGCACACCCTGTTTCTGTGGGGCCAGTACCACCCGTATGAGCTGAAAAATGGCGAGGACTGGGACAGCATCGCCGAGCGCGAGGCCGACAAGCTGCTCGAGGTGGTCTACCGCTACGCGCCGAATATGCGCGGCGCGATCAGCAACCGCTACGTGCAGTCGCCGCTGACCCTGGAGCGCACCTTCGGCCTGCTGCGCGGCAATGTGATGCACGTCGAGATGTCGTTCGACCAGATGTTTGCCTTCCGCCCGCTGCCCGAGCTGTCGGAGTACCGCGTCCCTGGGATCGCCGGCCTGTACCTGACCGGGGCGAGCATGCACCCCGGCGGCGGGGTGTTCGCGGCCTCGGGTTACAACACCGCCCACACGGTCCTGCGCGACAACCAGCCCTCGAAACAGTGGATGGGCTGGGCGGTAGGGGCGGCGGCCGTGGGCATCGCGGCGTGGGCCAGGTCGAGAAAGCGCGGGTAGGGCTGTCCACGAAGAAGATTCTTGTCCACGAAGGGCACGAAGAATCACGAAGGAGATTCGATTAATCAGTTTTCCTTCGTGCGGGTACCCGCGTGCGGGTGGCGTGTCCTTCGTGGATCAAAAAAAAAGAACCTCGCAGTTCTTGGATTGCATACCTTGACTTCTTCGTGGCTATTCTGTACAGTATTTCTGTACAAGTGTATCAGGAGGAGAATCGATGACTATTCACATAACCTACACCCAGGCGCGGGAAAATCTGGCGACCCTGTGCGATCAGGTGGCGGCCAACCGCGATGTGGCGATCATCACGCGGCGCGGCGCGGAGGATGTGGCGCTAATTTCAGCGTCCGAGCTCAACGGCATGCTGGAGACGCTGCATCTGTTGCGCTCGCCCAGGAACGCCGAGCGGCTGCTGACGGCGCTCGACCAGGTGCAGCAGCGCACCACAGCAGCCCAAACACTGGCCGAGCTACGCGGCGAGGTTGGGCTGAATGAATCAGGGGAGTGAGACCACACCTGCCCGGCAGCGCGACTCGATCTTCCAGCCGCAGTTTCGCGAAGATCTGCGCCACTGGGTGGAGACCAACCGCAAGACCGCGCTGCGGGTGCTGGATCTGGTCGAGGCGATTATGCGCGAGCCGTTTGGCGGCATCGGCAGCCCCGAGCCGCTGAAGTATGCGCTGGCCGGGGCGTGGTCGCGGCGGCTCACCCAGGAGCATCGGGTGGTGTATGTGGTCAGCGATGAGTGGGTTGATTTTCTGCAGTGCCGCTACCACTATTGATCTGGGTAATGTTCACAGCTCTGTTAGCTGGGTTTGAATATGGTAGACTTGATGGAAATACATTGATATGGCGGCAAGCGTAATCACAACGATATTTGTTGTGGAGGTGCTGAGTCAATTACCCAGGGCTAAAGCTCCTGGGCTTGCGCCTCACTCCAATGGAGTGGACACCATAGGCTGATTGACAGCAGCCCGCTCAATGTTTATCGCCGCATTGTAGTCAGCAGAGGCAACGTACCCACAGCCAATACAGCAAAAATCAGCTTGAGTACGACGGTTCGCCCGTTCCGTATGTCCACATACGCTACAGCGTTGGCTCGTGTAGCGGGGATCGACCACCGCCACACGCACCCCCGCTTGTTGCGCTTTGTAGGTAACGAACTGGCGCAACTGCCCAAATGCCCAATTATTGTGTCGCGCTCGTTGTTCCGTACCACGAACCCTTACCCGCTCACGAATGCCCTTGAGGTCTTCAAGGGCGATCCCGCGTGCGGTGCGTTTGGCAGTTGCAACAAGTCGCTTGCTAATACCGTGATTTGTATCCTTCTGAAACCGCCGCTGCTTGCCTTTCAGCCGTTTCAAGTGGCGTTTGGCAGACTTTGTACCAACCTTCTGGAGTGCAGCCCGACGAAGGGCATACCACTGGCGCGTACGCTCTACGTTCGTGCCGGAATGGGTTTCGCCATCGGAGTCGGTAGCGAGGTTGATGATCCCCAGATCGACACCAAGCCAGCCAGTCGGTTCGTCTGCATCGGGAGCGGCTTTGGTTTGGGTGAGACACAGATACCAGACATCCGTGCGGCGGATCAGTTCTGCGCCACCGATCTCCCAACTCATATCGTAGAGATACGTGCGCTGGAACTCGCCCAACACCAGTTGTCCCAGCACACGCCCTTGCAGGGTGTTGAGCGATACGCGGTCGAGGCTTTTCAGGGTATAGGTATTCGCATCGTAGCGAATGGAGCCATCGTCACGAAACGAAGGACAGGTCTTCGGGGTCACGTCGCCGGTCTTGCGGTTACGCCGTTCGGTGGCTGCACGTACCGCGCGTACCGCTTCAGCAGCCTTGTCTCTGGCGCAGCAGGCCAATTGGGCACCCAGGCTAAAGGTCACACGGGTTGGGCCATAAACAATGTGGTGGAGCTTGTTCTTGTTGGTAATGTTTTGCTCCCACGCCACGGTTGCACAGTACGTAGCTGCCCGATTAAAGGCGACTTGCGTAGCGCGCAAAGCCGCATCAGCAGCGACATCAAGTGCCACTTTACAGCATATGGTACGTGTGGAGTAAGAAATATTCATAGAGAAAATATACCACGAATGAACCATGTGTGCAAATGCCGTATGAAGCTAAAGCTGCTAAAGCAGTGTGCTCCTCCCACCCCTAAAGCTGGTGAGTATCCGCGCCTAAAGGCACACACTGATGAAAACTCTTCATTTTACTCGGCGGGTTGAAGTAGATGGGTCGGTTCGATTAGACGATTTACCGTCCCAAGCGGAGGTCGAAATCGTGGTTTTGTATGCTGATCCTGCTGAACATCGGGCCGAGCTTGAGCGCTGGTTCGCCGAGGTGCGCCACGATCATCCATTTGCCACGCTGAGCAAGGATGAAATTCTGGCCGCCCTGCGCGAAACTCGCGAGCAGGTGTGGGAAGAACACTATGCACATCAGCCTTGATACAAACGTTCTGTGAGACATTTGAACTGAGCTAATCTACTTTTCCACGAAGGAACGCGAAGAGGATTCTGATCCACGAAGGACACGAAGATCACGAAGAGAATCTATTATTAATTTTTCTTCGTGATTCTTCGTGTCCTTCGTGGATCAAAAAAATAAATCCTCGCCGATCCACAGCGTGGTACACTGTCCCTTATCAACAAAAATATAGAATGCTAAGGAATATATTGATATGGCGCTACTTGACCACACCTCCAACCCGCTGACCGACCCGATGCGGGTGCGGGCGGCGCTGAACAGCCTGGGGCTGCGGCCGGCCAAAGGCATGGGCCAGAACTTCCTGATCGATCCGGAGCCGCTGAAGCTGGCGCTGGCCGCCGCCGCGGTCACCCCGGACGATGTCGTGGTGGAGATTGGGCCGGGGCTGGGCGTGCTGACCTGGGAGCTGCTCAAGGCGGCCGGCACGGTGATCTGCGTCGAGCTGGATCGGCGGCTGGCGGCACGGCTGCTGGTCGAGTTTGCCAGCGATCGGCTGACTCTGGTCGAGAACGACGTGCTGAACGTGGCCCCGAGCGCGATGCTGGCGGCGGCCAACCTGCCGGCCGACACGCCCTACAAGCTGGTCGCCAACATCCCGTATGCGATCACCTCGCCGCTGCTGCGCCACTTCCTGGAGGGCGACTCGCCGCCTGAGGTGATGGTGGTGCTGATGCAGTGGGAGGTCGCCGAGCGGATCACCGCCAAGCCCGGCAGCCTGAGCATACTGGCCCACAGCGTCCAGCTGTACGCCACCGCCGAGATCGTGGCCAAGGTGCCGTCGCGCTCGTTCCTGCCGCCGCCGGCGGTCGACTCGGCCCTGGTGCTGCTGCGCCGCCGCCCGCAGCCGGCCGTGGCCACGCCGCCCGATGTGCTGTTCAAGGTCATTCGGGCCGGCTTCATGCAGGCGCGCAAAAAGCTCTCCAACTCGCTCTGCAGCGGCCTGGCCGGGCAGGGCTACCCCAAGGAGCAGGTGATGGCCGCGATGGCCACCGCCGGGGTTGACCCCAACCTGCGCGCCGAGGTGCTGACGCTCGACCGCTGGGCGGCGATCGCGGCGGCGCTGGGGATGGGCTAGATTTGGTAGAATCCAGCTTTAATATTCATCGAAATGTTATACTTAACAAAATGCTTCAACATGATACAAAGGGTGGTGGGTTATGACACCTCGATGGGATTTAGCAGTGTATGATCGGTACGATCAACTTACACTTGTGATCGAGATCAAGAATAAACTTGATACGACACCTGAATGGGCGAGTCGACTCCGCAGAAATATTCTTGCACACGGAGTTTATCCAAATGCGCAGTTTTTTCTTTTAGCATTTCCTGACAAATTCTATTTGTGGGCCGACTCAAATAGAAAGCACAACACTGATGAGCCGGATTATATGATTGATGCTCGTCCGCTGCTTCAGCCTTATTTCGAGCAAACTGGAGTAAATGCAACCCATATTAGTGGGCAGAGTCTTGAATTTATTGTTGCCTTATGGATGGGCGAGGTGATGCACTCAGAACAGTTGCCCAATCAATTGAAGGCCGAACATCAATGGCTTGTTGATTCAGGGTTGTATGCAGCTATTCTTGGCGGAAGGTTTGTACAAGAGGTTCTTGTGTGAATATCTACGTTGAGACGAACTTTGTGCTTGAGTTGGTTTTTCAACAAGAACAGTCGACGAGTTGTGAGCAAATCCTTCAATTTTGTGAAGCAAACCAGGCTCAACTCATTGTGCCAGCCTATAGTCTGGCCGAGCCGCACGAAAAACTCATTCGGCAAGCGCGGAATCGACGCAAGCTTCAGCAGGAGCTTGATGTGGAATTACGCCAGCTAGTGCGTACAACATCATACCAAACCCGGATTACAAGCCTACAGGATATTACGCGGCTCCTTATTCAAAGCAATGAGGAGGAGCAACAGCGTTTCATCCAATATAGAGCACGTATTCTTCGCACAGCCCATATCATTCCACTAACTGCGGCAATCTTAGTCCAGGCGACTAATTATGAAGAACCTTACGGCTTAGGCTTAAGTCCACAGGATGCACTTGCATATGCGTCGGTTATTGAGCATCTGCACGAATCTCAACCAACCAACGCATGTTTTCTCAATCGCAACTCCAAAGATTTCGATAATCCAGATATTGTTGATGAGCTTGCTCAATCCAATTGCCGAATGATAGCGCGGTTTGATCAAGGGTACAGCTTTATGCAAGCGCAATCTTGATCATTAAAGCAATGGGCTGAGTACACAACGCGGCGGCCCGGTGGGTTCAATCCCACCGGGCCGCCGCGCTGTTGGGGGACTCCGGCGCAGGGCTATGGGAAGATCTCGCGGAGCGCAACGTAGTTATCGATCACGCTGGGCGTGACTCGGCGCACCGTGTTGGGGTAGAAATCCAGCACGCCACATGTGAAACACGACTCGGTGATGACTACCGCCGAGACGACCGCCACCTGGGTGCCCTGGCTATTCGTCTCGTAGTGGTACACCGGGCTGCCGCTGTGGCCCGCGCTCAGGTCGCAGCGCACATCGTAGCGGCGTGACCAGCCATCAGAATCTAGGCTCTTGAACCAGCGGGCATGGCAGTCGCCGGGATCGCCGTACATTTTGGCGACCTGGCAGCCGACGGGCCGGTTGCCACGGGTCAGGCCATCGCCATTGCAGTTGGGGTAGCCGCGATTGTAGCTGTTCGTATTTTTCAGGTACGCGCTGTTCCGCGCCGCAACGCCCATCCACGAGGTCGTATCGCCCAGACGATTGGGGATCACAATCATGCCAATGTCCCAGTTGGTGCGGTTGGACTGGTTGGGGTCGCGCCACTGCTCGAAGGTCCAGTACCAGGCCTCCTGGCCGGCCGGCAGGCTGGTGGTGATGACGCTGGCGCCATAGGGCTCGACGGCCAGGCTGCTGCCCATACCATTTTTCGCTGGCGTAACCCGGATTCCGTACCACGTGTTGGTGCCGGATTTGTTGATACAGTGGGCCGCCGTGATCAGATGGCGCGGGCCGACCAGCGTTCCCGAACAGCCTGAGTCTTCGTTCGCGAAGCTGCCACGGAATTGGGCAATCGTGCGCAGCGGATAGGCTTTGGTGTTGGTCTTGACCACCCGCTGATCGCTGCCGTTGCTCCAGCCGCCCGGCGTCATGGCGTCTGCAGGTTCATTTTTGGCGGCGGCAGCGCCTGACATCACCAGCGGCACGTAGGCGGCCGGCACATCGATATTGTTGACAAAATCCTCGGGCACGGTGCCATCGTTGAGGTTGTTTGCATCAAAGCAGTCCCGGATCTGGTCGACGGCGACGGCTTCCATAACCACCCGAAACTCTTTCAGGGTTTGGGTGTTGAACACGTGAAAGCGGGCGGTTGCTGCGGGAACATCGTTGCGCTCATCAGGATTATCAACGCCCGTTTCGGGGGCCTCCTCTGGCATCAGGGGGGCCGTGTCGCTCATCTCGCCGGTGGCAATAAACTCCACCGTCAGCGATGCGTTGATGCGCTGAACGCCGGTCGGCGGGGTGGGATTGCTCAGGTGGGTGCGGAGGGTTTCAAGCTGCAGCGGGTCGTCAGCCAAACACGGTTCGGCCGTCGGCGGGAGCACCTGGGCCGTGGCCGGGGTTTGCTTGGCCGAGATCAATCCACCTAACATTAGGGCCATAAGCAGACCTGCAACAATCCGCTGACCACTAAACAAACGATAAGACACCATACAGTCCTCCTGGAAGCTACGTCGATTCAATCAATACTATCACGATACCAACCGCCTGTGGCCTAATCGTGAATAGAACGTGAATTCTGCTTGTGGCGCCTGGTCGGAGCGCGCAATCTGGCGGTCTGGGCGTATAATACAATCAGTCCAACTCCTGCATCCCGCCCCATCCAAGCTGTAAAGACGCATCGCAGCCGCAATGTTTGACCAGTGGAGCCTGAGATGCCAACTTTAGCCACCCCGCGCCTCACCCTCGTCCCATTTACCCTTGACCTGGTCCAGGCCGCACTGTGCAGCAATGCCGAGCTTGGCACGCTGCTTGGAGTTACGATCCCTGACCCGTGGCCAAACAGCGACTATCGCTCGACGCTGCCCCGCTATGCCGATCGCCTGGACCGCCAGCCCGCCGAGAGCGCGTGGAGCTACCTGATTGTTCAGCGCGCCGCGCAGGTGCTGATTGGCGATGCTGGCGGCAAGGGTGGCCCGGATTCCGCTGGGGTGGTCGAGATTGGCTACAGCATTGTGTCCGCGTATCAGCGCCAGGGCTATGCCACCGAGGCGGTTCGGCGGCTGCTCGCCTGGATCCGGCAGCAGCCCCACGTCCAGCAGATTACGGCCGAGTGCCTGTACGCTAATCGTGGCTCGATTGGGGTTCTGCAAAACGTCGGCATGCGCCAGGTTGCCGCCGATGCCCGGCTGCTGTACTGGGAGCTGCGGGCCACCGGCAGCGCTGGCGAAAGCCCCTAAGGGGTATAGTATAATGAAGAAACTCCAGAAGTTGAGGATTTCGCCATGAGCCAGACTTCTCGTCTCACCTCACGGATCAAGCGTGTGCGGCCACTGGCTTGGGCTATCAGCATGTATACCCTGGTGCTGGCACTCTACGCTTTTTCCACCCAATTGCCCACCATCCAGCTGATCTCGGTCGTAGTTGTGCTGGCTGGTCTGACGTTGCTCCTGCCATTTTTGCTGAATGTTGAGGGTAGCTGGCCGGAGATTCGGGCGGCGCTGCTGCTGCTGCTCCCGCTGATCGTGGTCGGCCTCAGTGTCAACACCCCATCCGCGCTCTGGATGGTGCTGTTTGTCTCGGCGCTCAGCCTGCCGCGCCTGCTGCCGACCCGCTGGGCCTTTACGGCCTTAGCCGTCGGCATGGTCGTCTGGCTGCTCAGCAGCCTCTTTCTGACCAGCGCGCCATCGATCAGCGGCATAATCGAGGTTGTGATCCAGGGCGTGGCGGTGCTGCTGGTGGCCGCGGCCACCCGGCTAACCCTGCGGACCGCCAAGTCACGCGCCGCCCCGCTGCCCGAGGCGCCGCTGCAGCGCCTGACCCGCGCCTTCCAACGCCTGCGCGGCTCCGAGCAGCGCGAGGATGTGCTCGAGGAGCTGGTCAGCGCCGCCAAGGCCAGCGGGGCGTTTTCGTATGCGACCATCTCGACGGTCGACTGGCGCGCCGCCACGCTGCAGCTCAACGTGGTTCTGGGCGCCAGCGGCCGAACCCTCGGGGCCACCGAGAATCTGACCTTGCCGTGGAGCGATCTGGCGCCGCTGCTGCGCGAAGACCAGCGGGTCAGCGACCACTCGTATCTGGCCGAGAAGCTGCCCTTTCGCACCTCCCCGGACGAGCACCACATTCTGGTGCCGCTGCACACCCGCACCGGCGAGATCTCGGCCCTGCTGACGGTTGCCGCCGAGGAGCCCAACGCCCGCGCCCGCCTGATCGAGGCCGCGCCGCTGCTGGAGCTGCTGGCCGCCCAGGGCGCCGCCGCCCTGGAGAACGCCGCGCTACAGGCCTCGCTGGCCCAGCGGGTCGAGGCGACCACCGCCGAGATGGGCCGCACCACCGAGGACGCCAACCGGGCCAGATCCCGCGCCGAGAATCTCTACCATATCGTCCGCGCCCTCAGCACCACCCTGGAGCCGCAGCCGCTGCTCGACCAGGCCCTGATCCTGATCGCCCAGGCCACCCAGGCCGAGCGCGGCGGGATTATGCTGATCGAGCCACGCACCGGCCGCCTGATTTTTGGCACCAACCTCGACCGCCACCTGACTCAGTCCGAGGCGGCGGCGCTGGAGCGCGGCCAGGGCCTGGCCTGGTGGGCGGTCGAGAACCGCATCGCGGCGGTTGTTCCCAACACCGCCGAGGATACCCGCTGGCTGGCCCGCTCGGAGCACGATGCCAAGGGCCGCTCGGCGCTGGCCGTGCCATTTGAACACGACGGCGTGGTCGTCGGGGTGATCATCCTGCTGCACAATCGGCTCAACCACTTCAACGCCGAGCACGCCCAGTTCCTCCAGGTCATCGGCGATCAGGTCGCGACGATGCTGGTGAATGTGCGCCAGCACCAGTCGCTGCTGGAAAAGGCGACCAAGATCAGCCAGATGCTAGAGCAGCGCGAGGAGGAGGCCAGCAAGAGCTTCGCGATCGTGCGCTCGATTGGCGATGGCGTCGTGGTCGGCGACCGGGTTGGCCGGATTCGGCTGATCAATCCCGCCGCTGAGAAGATGCTCAACATCGAGGCCGCCAAATACCTCGGCCAGTCGCTGATCGCCCTGCCCGGCGCGCCCGACACCGATCAGCGCACCGCCGACCCCGACTCCCACCAGCAGTTCGAGATCAACGGGCGGGCGATTCGCTCCTTCAGCACCCCGGTGGTGACCAGCAACAACGATTGGCTCGGCAGCGTGATTGTGTATCACGATGTCACCGATGCCGAGCTGGCCGACCGTCTGAAGACCGAGTTTGTCGCCACCGCGTCGCACGAGCTGCGCACCCCGCTGACCTCGATCAGCGGCTACATCGATCTGCTGCTGCTCAACACGCTCGGGCCGATCAACGACCAGCAGCGCCAGTTCCTCGGCGTGGTCAAGAACAACACCGAGCGCCTAACCGCGATTCTCAACGATCTGCTGGATATGTCGCGGATCGAGTCGGGCCAGGTGCGGCTGCAGCGCCGCCCGGTGGTGCTCGATGAGCTGCTCCAGGAGTCGGCGATGGAGATCCACCAGCAGTGGACCAATAAAAACATCTCGCTGGCGATCGATATCCCGCCCGACCTGCCGACAATTGTCGCCGACGCCGAACGCCTGCGCCAGGTTATCACCAACCTGATCTCGAACGCCTACAAGTACACCCGCGATGGCGGCCGGATCGATCTAGTGGTGCGCAACGGTGGCGCTGATGTGAATATTATGGTCAAGGATAGCGGCGTCGGGATTGCCGAGAAAGATAAGCAGCATATCTTCACCCGCTTCTACCGCACCGAAAACCCGCTCAAGGAGCAGGCCGGCGGCACGGGCCTGGGCCTGAGCATCACCAAATCGCTGGTCGAACTGCACGGCGGCCGGATCTGGTTTGAGAGCGTCGAGGGCGAGGGCAGCACCTTCACCGTGCAGCTGCCGATTAGCGGCGACGCCGACTGGACCCCCGCCGCCTGGCTCGATGGCGTGTAATCCGCGCAACACCTGCGCCTAAGGAGGACGGCTATGTCAACCCAAACCCTGATGAGTACCAGCGAGTTCGCGGCAATTGCGCTTGCCAGCGACCAGCGAATCGAACTTGTAGATGGAGAGATTGTTGAAATGAGTCCTGTTAGTTTACAACATAGCCGGATTGTTGGGAAAATCGTGACTCGTTTAACTGAGTGGGCTGAACAAGGCGCTGGCGGGATGGTTGGGACAGAGCTGGGCTTCAACCTTGGGCCACAGACCACGCGGGCCGCCGACGGGTACTATCTCTCACCTGAGCGCAGCGCCGGGATGGAAGATTACGACGGCTTTTGGGAAGGTGCGCCCGATCTCGCCGTGGAAGTGATCTCGCCAACCGAGCGAGCCAGCGAGATTGAAGAAAAAATCGTCGATTATATGCAGGCTGGCACGCGCCTGATGTGGATTATCTATCCGCGTCTGCGAACCATCCACGTCATTCGCCCCAGCCAGCCACGCCACATTTTGGGTGCCGATGCTACGCTCGAAGCGCCCGACGTGCTGCCGGGGTTTTCGCTCGCCATCGCCGCCCTGTTTGTCTGAGCCTGCCAATGCCTGGGATTCGCTATGCGCCGACGTAAAATCGACCAAAGCCTGACCGAGTTTCGCCGCGAGGTGCTGTTTGCCCTGGCCCAGCGTGGCTGGACCGTGGACGACCTGGCGCGGGCCAGCGGCTGCGACCTGGCGACTCTGCGCGGCTGGCTGGCCGGCACCGGGGCGATCTCGCAGGCCGACCGCGAGCGGATTGCGGCGGCGCTGGGGTGAGGAGTTTCGTCCACGAAGGGCACGAAGATCACGAAGGCTGGGCTGGCCAAAATCCCCGATCCAACCTGGATAAAATTGCGGATCGATGGAGATAATCCAGCGAAGCCAACCTGAGCGATCCACGAGCGACTTCTGCCAGGTATAATCTACGCTTACTCTTCTTCGTAGCCTTCGTGGCCTTCGTGGCCTTCGTGGATCAAATCGGATCTTCTGCGTGGATCAAAAAATGTATGAATGAAATCTATGTTGGCGACAACCTCACCATCCTCCAGACCCTGCCCGCCGAGTCGTTTGACCTGATCTACATCGACCCGCCCTTCAACACCGGCAAAACCCAGGCCCGCACCCAGCTCAAGACCGTCCAGGACGATGGCGGCGACCGCACCGGGTTTGGCGGGCGGCGCTACGCCACGGTCAGGGGCAGCACGCAAGCCTATGGCGATGTGTTCGATGATTTCTTATCATTTATCGAGCCGCGGCTGCGCGAGGCCCAGCGCCTACTGAAGCCACAGGGTAGTTTCTTTTTTCACATCGACTACCGCGAGGTGCACTACTGCAAAGTCCTGCTCGACCAGATCTTTGGCCGCGAGTCGTTCATCAACGAGATCATCTGGTCCTATGACTACGGCGCCCGCTCGACCAAGCGCTGGTCGGCCAAGCACGACAACATTCTGTGGTACGCCAAAGATCCGGAGAGCTACACCTTTCGCTACGCCGATATCGACCGGATTCCGTATATGGCCCCCGGCCTGGTCGGGCCGGAGAAGGCGGCGCGTGGGAAGACCCCGACCGACGTCTGGTGGAACACGATTGTCAGCCCGAACGGCCGCGAGAAAACCGGCTACCCGACCCAGAAGCCGCTGGCCATCCTCAACCGCATTGTGCGGGTCCACTCCAACCCCGGCGAGCGGCTGCTGGATTTCTTCGCCGGCAGCGGCTCGTTCGGCGAGGCCGCCGCCCGCAACGGCCGCGAGTTCGTGCTGATCGACCAGAATCCCCAGGCGATCGCGGTGATGGAGCGCCGCCTGGCCTTCGCCGAGCCAATCATTCACCGCGTTTAGATGATAAGGAGACTCAATGCCCACAGTTGACTACACCCGCTACTATCAGGTTGCCGAGCTGGTGGCCGCGCTGGAGCAGTTTCAGAGCGCCCACCCGGAGCTGATGGCGCTCGAGTCGATTGGCAAAAGCTACGAGGGCCGCGACCTATGGCTGGCGACCCTGACCAACCAGGCGACCGGCGCGCCAACCGACAAGCCCGCGTTCTGGGTGGACGCGAATATCCACGCCACCGAGGTGACCGGTGCGATGGCGGCGCTGCACCTGATCGATACCCTGCTCTCGGGCTATGGCAGCGACGAGCAGTGCACCCGGCTGCTCGACACCACCACGTTCTACATCCTGCCGCGCTTCAACCCCGACGGCGCCGAGCGCGCCCTGACCACGCCCCACGGCGTGCGCTCCAGCGTGCGCCCGTACCCGCACCCCGAGCGCAAGGACGGCCTTTATCCCGAGGATCTCAACGGCGACGGGATTATTCTGCAGATGCGCCTCCGCGACAGCAACGGCGACTGGAAGCTCTCGGCGCACGACAAGCGCGTGATGGTGCGCCGCCGCCCCGACGACGTTGGCGGCACCTACTACCGCCTGCTGCCCGAGGGCATGATCCAGAACTACGATGGCGTGAACATCAAGATGAGCCCGGCGCTCGAGGGGCTCGACATCAACCGCAACTTCCCAGTGGAGTGGCGCCCCGAGGCCGAGCAGCACGGCGCCGGGCCCTATCCGGCCTCGGAGCCGGAGATTCGGGCGGTGGTCCACTGGCTCAGCGAGCACCCCGAGATCCACAGCGCCCTGACCTACCACACCTTCTCGGGCGTGCTGCTGCGGCCCTACGGCGACCGCGCCGACGACACAATCAACCTCCATGACCTGGAGGTCTTCAAGCTGCTCGGCAAGCGCGGCACCGAGCTGACCGGCTACCCCAACGTCTCGGTCTACCACGATTTCCGCTACCACCCCAAGGAAGTGATCACGGGCGTCTTCGATGACTGGGCCTACGATCACTTCGGGATGTTCGCCTGGACCGTGGAGTTCTGGGACATGGTCGGCGAGGCCGGGATCAAGGAGCGCAAGTTCATCGAGTGGTTCAAGGATCACCCCGAGGAAGACGACCTGAAGCTGATGCGCTGGAACGATGAGCACGGCGGCGGCGTGTCGTTCCTCGACTGGCAGCCGTTCGAGCACCCGCAGCTTGGCCCGGTCGAGCTGGGCGGATGGCACCCGATGTATGCCTTTCGCAATCCGCCGCCGCCCAAGCTTCTCGACACCATCGCCCCGGTGACCCAGTTTGCGCTGGCCCACGCCACGATCGCGCCGCTGCTGCGGATCCCGGCATTCACCGCCGAGGCGCTGGGCGGTGATCTGTATCGCCTGCGCGCGGTGGTGCAGAACGAGGGCTATCTGCCAACCTATGGCTCGGTCAAGGGCAAGGAGCGCCGCGCCAGCCGTCCGCTGGAGGCCCGGCTGAGCCTGCCGGATGGCGGGACGGTTGAGGTCGGCGAGATCAAGCACGAGATCGACCATCTCGAGGGCCGCTCGTCGCGCACCGGCTTCCTGACCTTCTCCAACGGCGCCACCACCGACCGCACCAAGGTTGAGTGGGTGGTGCGGGTGCCCGGCGGCGGCGCGGTCGAGCTGATAATCCAGGGCGGCCGCGGCGGCACGGCGCGGGCCAGCGTCGAGGTGGGGTAGGGTTTTTCGTCCACGAAGGCCACGAAGGCCACGAAGAAACCCGAAGACGACACAGCGAGCGCAGCAAGCACATCGTTGCGCTCGCTGCTTGGATGATTTGGGTATTTCTACGCACTTGCTATACGATGGTGAACCTATAATGAGGTGAGTTATGGCGCGCAAAACATTTCGTGAAGCGGCAGTTAGGATCCTTGAACAGGCCCAACAACCATTACATTTTCAGGACATAACCCGACTGGCTATGGAACAAAAGTTGATTCAGCCTGGTGGAACTACGCCTGAACAATCGATGGGCGCATCATTGTATATGGATATTAAACGGCATAACGAGGCTTCTCAATTTCGCCAAACTGGTCCAGGAGTGTTTGCTTTAACATCATTCGCAGCCCATCAACAAACGCCAACCCAAACACCACCTCAATCGCAGAATAAGCTTCGTCATTTATCGATTGCCAACTATCGAAGTTTGCATCAGATAGATCTCGATCTTTCACCGCTGCTTATTCTTATCGGCGCTAACAATACCGGGAAATCAAACTTCCTTGACCTGATTGAATTATTAAAAGATGCTGCCCAAGAACATTTAAGTGCTGGAATAGAGCTTCGAGGTGGTATCAGCACCCTCCTTTGGCGTGGCGGTGCTGATAGGTTCGATATTGCTCTTAGCCTACAGAATGTTGGTGGAATTGAGGAAAAAAATCCAATCCACTACAGGGTTTCGATTGGTCGTATCCTTAATGATTCAGTTGTGCGACGTGAGGAGCTGACTGTACACAAAACAAGCTATATTCAATTTACAAACGGTTCCGGCGAATTTTTTGGTCTTGACATGCACCCTGATCCAGTCGATGTTATCGATAATGAATTAGCTATTGCGCAAATTCGTGACATTAAAACTCATCCGCTTCCAGGAGTTATTCGAAATTATTTGGCAGACTGGCGCATTTATCGCAGCATAGATTTTGATACAAAACCAGAGAGTAAAATGCGCCAGGCCCAGCTTGCTCGCTCGGGAACACGCTTATTTCCTGATGGTAGTAATCTAACCTCTGTACTCTACAATCTGGCATCACGACGTGAATATCGTGATGCCTACGACATGATTATTCAGGTTCTTCATCATGTCTATAACGATTTTGAAGAGCTAAGTTTCCCAATCGAGGGTGGCGACGGACAATTTGCCCTTCGTTGGAAAGACCGATCGTTTCAAAATGATTTTTCAGCCAATTTTCTTTCTGATGGCACGCTACGATTGCTATGTCTCTTAGTGCTACTTTTAGCGCCCAACCCACCGGAATTACTGTGCATAGATGAGCCGGAAATTGGCCTACACCCTGAGTTAATGGGGATTTTAGCTGAATTAATGCGCGCTGCGGCAGATCGAACCCAGCTTATTGTCGTCACTCATTCGCCGAATTTAATTCGACATTTGCGCGCTGAAGAGGTTGCTGTTGTTGAGAAGCATCATGGTGCAACGACGATCAATCGGCTCGATCCTGATGAGCTCGCCGTTTGGCTGGAAGATTTCACCCTGGACACCATGTGGTCACTCGGTGAGATTGGTGGTCGCCCGTGAATCGATCCACCAAGCGGATTGTATTGATATTTGTCGAGGGTGAATGTGAAGAAAAAGGGCTACCTAAACTTTTGAAAGAAGATCTAGCCACTCTTCAAAATCGGCTTCAGTGCACTGTTCTTATTCGTTAGTTACGCGGTGAAGGCCAGTTTTACAGCGGTATTGGTGGGATTGTCGCTAACTACCTGCGAGATGTTCGCTACAGGGTTTTGGCAAGCATAACGTTGGTGGATCTGCACCCTACCACCCGCTTTAAAACCGGCACGCAGAAACACGCTGCGATTAAAAAAGCATTACCAAATAATGTAGAGAAGATCTGGCATGCACATTGGGCTGTTCATGATATTGAAGCATGGATTTGGGCCGATCATGAGGCTTTAGCGACCTATCTTGGCACACGGAACTTGACCTATTATGGGCAACCTGAGGAACTCAACAGTGGTACACCACCAAAAGAATATCTAAACCGTGCCTTTATGCAGCATAAACGGCGTCGTTATAGTGAAACAATCGATGGCACCGTGCTGCTAGGTCGGATTAACCCAATGCTTGTTGAACAAAAATGCCCACACTTCGCCGCACTGCGTCAGACATTACACACACACATTGACATCCTGAGCTAACGAGTCAGCATGGTATCATACGGAAGCGCGATTGTGCGCTCCTGTGGCATTTTTAGGAGCCGTGTGTGTCGTCTATCTACACCAATCTGCTGCGCCCGGATATTGCGGCGCTGGAAGCATATACCCCGATTCAACCGTTCGATGTGCTGAGCGAAAAGCTGGGCATCCCCATCGACCAGCTGATCAAGCTCGACGCCAACGAAAACCCGTTCGGCCCGGCGCCGGGCGTGGCGCAGGCGCTGCGGGAGTTTCCGTTCTACAGCATCTACCCCGACCCCGATCAGGCCCGCCTGCGCCGCGCGATCAGCCCGTTCATCGGCCAGCCGGTCGAGCGGATCATCTGCGGCAACGGCTCGGATGAGATTATCGATCTGCTGATGCGGGTGCTGATTCAGCCTGGCGATGCGGTGGTGGCCTGCCCGCCAACCTTCGGGATGTACTCGTTCAACACCGGGGTTGTGGCCGGACGCTATATCGCCGTCCCGCGCACCGCCGGGTTTGAGATTGATGTTGAGGCGATCGCCGCCGCGGTGCTGAGCAGCGGTGCCAAGCTGATCTTCCTGCCCTCGCCGAACAACCCGACCGGAAACAATGTCGCCCGCGAGCACGTCAAACAGCTGCTGGAGCTGCCGGTGATTCTGGTGCTGGACGAGGCCTACGCCGAGTTTAGCGACGGCAGCGTGGCCGAGTGGGTTGGCCAGCATCCCAATCTGGTGGTGCTGCGCACATTCTCCAAGTGGGCCGGGCTGGCCGGGCTGCGAATTGGCTACGGCCTGGTGCCAGAGTGGCTGATCGAGCACCTCTGGAAGATCAAGCCGCCCTATAACACGAATGTTGCGGCGGAGGTGGCGGTGCTGCAGTCGCTGGCCGAGGCCGCGATCTTGCATGCGCGGGCGCAGTTGATTGTGGCTGAGCGCGAGCGTCTATTCGTCGCGCTACAGGCGCTCGACGGCCTGCATCCATTTCCATCGCAGGCCAACTTTATCCTCTGTCGGGTCGAGCGCGGCGATGCCGCCCAGCTCAAGCAGCAGCTGGCCCAGCGCGGAATTCTGGTGCGCCACTATCGCACGCCGGAGCTGGCCAACTGTATTCGCATCAGCATCGGCCTGGCCCAGCAGCACGATACCGTGCTGGCGGCGCTGCGCGATTTAGGCATGTAGCGGCCCGGACAGACGGCCGGGCGTTGATCGCCGTTCGTCTGTCACCCAGGCGGGTTTTATGTTATGCTAGTGGGCAGATTTTGTTTTTCAGCCTTGCATTGGTGCGCTGAAAGGATATCCTGATGATTACCTGTTCGGTATGTAATGCCACGAACCAGGCCGGAGCTTTATTTTGCGAGATGTGCGGCAGCCGTCTGGCGGTTGCCCCGGCGGCGGCCCCGGCGCTGGCCCCAGGCGCTGGCGACGACTCGCAGTGTCCAACCTGTGGCCGCCCAGCCCTGCCCGGCGAGGCCTTCTGCGATAACTGTGGCCCGCCGCTGACCGCAGGACCAGCCGGGCCGAGCGCCCACCCGGCGGCGGCGGGTCCAACCCCGCCCGCCCAGCCAGCGCCGCAGGCGGCCTACCCGGCCCCAACGCCGCTAGCCGGCGCGGCAATTGTCTCGAACTGCCCATCGTGTGGGGTTGGGGTTGTGCCCGGCGAGGCCTTTTGCGATAACTGTGGCGCGGCCCTGCTCCAGGGCGTCAGTGTCGCGCCCACGCCAGCCGCCGCGCCGCCGCAGCCAGTGCAGCCACCAGCGCCCCCAGTCAATGTTGCCCCAGTGCAGCCAGCGCCGCCAGCGATTCCCGCGC
>DAOTUS010000489.1:0-9612 GCA_034437415.1 Herpetosiphonaceae bacterium | reverse complement strand
ATCTCAGGCGCTGGGTCGATGCCGAAGACCGCGCCACGTGCGCCGACCTGAGCGCGGGCCACCAGCGCGACATCACCGGTGCCACAGCCAACCTCAAGCACGCTCGCGCCAGGCTGGAGCCGGGCCAGGTTGACCGTCGCCTGCCGGAGTTTGCGGCGGCGGCCCAGGGTAAAGAGATTGACCAGGGGATCGTAGTAGTTGGCCCAGCGAATCAGTTTGCCGCTGGTTGCCGGGGGTGCCGTCGGGCTGGATTGATGGCGATGGCTCATTGGTGCGCTCCTCTTACGTAACAATCTATTCGATACTGGACACCATGTTCGATCCAGACTATACTCGGCGAGCGCCCTGGCTGTCTACAAGCAAAACCCAGCCAACGTGCGGTATGGAACAAAGCGGGGGAATTGTGCGGAATTGAGGCAACCAATGCGGAATATCAAAGCGGATCGGCGCTCGCAGCGCACCCGCGAGCTGCTGAGCAACGCCCTGCTCGCGCTGATGCTCGAAAAGCGCTACGACGAAATTACGATTCAAGAGCTTATCGATCGGGCCAACATTGGCCGCTCGACCTTCTACGCCCACTATCTGGACAAAGACGATCTGCTGGTGAGCGATGTGACCCGGATGATCGACACGCTCATCCAGCAGCACGGCGACCCGCGCCAGCCGGGCACGCGCCCAGGGCTAGCGCAATTTTTTCGCCACGTCCAATCGCAGCAGCAGCTCTACAAAGCCCTGGTCCGGGGCGGCGGGATCGATCTGCTCTACAAAAAAAGCCACGCGCATATTCAGGGCAACATCAAGCGCTACCTGGAGGCGGCAATCCCCGCCGGGCAGCCACCTGCGGCGCCGCTGGATCTGATCGCCGAGTGCATGGCGGGGACAATGCTTACCATGCTGAAGTGGTGGCTTGATCACGAGATGCCCTACACGCCCGAGGAGATGGATACGCTGTTTCATGGCTTGGTGCTGCCGGGGATCGCGGCAACCCTGGGCATTCCGGCTAGCGCTACGTAGTCGGGCGCTTGCCTGGCCAGACCCGGCGGGCCAGCACGCCGCAGAGCAGCAGCTCCAGCGCAGTGCTCCAGCGCACCAGTTTCCAATCCGGCAGCCGCTTCAGCGCCCGAATCGCCGGAACTTTTTCGATCATCCGATCGCCGTAGGTGTGCAGGAGCGTGCTAGCGGGCTGTTGGCGGCGCCAGGGCAGCAGCTTCAGGCCCCAGACCAGCACCCAGTCGAAATCGGGGATGACCGCCGCCAGCATGCCGGTTTTATACTCCTTGCGATGTTTGCCCACCAGCACGCCCGCCGAGGCCATCGTCAGCGTGTAGTGGGCTAGCCAGAAGCCATCGCGGGGCATTGGGTCGGCGGGGTGATAGGTCAGCCGGGCGAACTTATCGAGCAGCAGATGCGAGGCCGCCCCTAAAGTGATGATCGTGCCAGTCCGCACTGAGGTTGATTTGATCGGACGAACCGCTTTTTGAATCAGGATGCCGGTGAGGAGGTGGGTTGGCGCTTGCATGGCTGGTGTCCTTCGTTGGTGAGAGCGTTGGTCGATGCTGCGGGGTGGATGCGCTGGTGGATGCGCGTATCCGAATCGTACCACGAACGCAGCGCCAGATTCGCGCCCAAAGGTCCAGCAACCCGCGGTACCCGCTATCCCTGAGAGTCGGGACTGGCGGTACCACCTGCCGCAGGCTTTCCCTCCCGAGCAGCCCAAAACCCGCGTGATAAACCCGGCCGCCGCCGCGACTAGATCCATCAGCAGGTTGAGGTCGGAGCTGGGCCTGCGGGATATAATCGGGTACTGAACTCACCTGGAGGTACCAATGCAGATTTTTGATCTTCGCACCGCTGATGTCGAGCAGCGTCAGCAGGCCGCCGCGCTCTTGGTTGACGGCTTTCGCGAAAACTGGCCGGCGGCCTGGCCAACCCTGGAGGAGGCCATGGCCGAGGTGGCGCAGATGCTCGATCCCGAGCGCATCTGCCGCGTGGCCCTGGCCGAAAACGGCGCGGTGCTCGGCTGGATCGGCGGCATTCCCGAGTACGACGGCAATGTCTGGGAGCTGCACCCGCTGGTGGTGGCGCCCGCGCAGCAGCGGCGAGGCGTGGGGAGGGCGCTGGTGCAGGATTTCGAGCAGCAGTGTGCGGCCCGCGGCGGCTGGACCATTCGGCTGGGCAGCGATGACGAGAATAACCAGACCTCGCTGGGCGGGCTGGATGTCTACCCCGATGTGATCGGCCAGCTGGCCCAGATTCGCAACCTGCGCGATCACCCCTACACGTTCTACCAGAAGCTGGGCTTCAGCATCGTCGGCATCATCCCCGATGCCAACGGCTACGGCAAGCCCGATATCCTGCTGGCCAAACGGATTCAGCGCCTAGAGAAGGAACCTCAACAATGACAAACATCACCCTGGAGACGATGCGGGCCGATGAGGCTGAGGCAGTTGGCCTGCTGATCTGTCAGTCGCTGCATTTCAACCTGCCCGAGGGCAAACTCTTACCCTGGATGGAATCACGCGGGCTGGAGACCTTTCGGGTCGCCCGCGTCGACGGCAAGCTGGCGGCGGCGCTCAACATTATCGATATGGCCCAGTGGTTTGGCGGCCAGGCCATCGCCACGGCGGGGATCTCGGCGGTCGGCGTGGCCCCCGAGTACCGTGGCCGCAAGGTCGGCGCGGCGCTGATGCTGGAGATGCTGCGCGAGATGCGGGCCAAAGGCGTAGCGCTATCAACCCTATACCCGGCGACCACCCAGTTCTACCGCAGCCTCGGCTACGAGCGCGCCGGGGCCAGGACGATCTACGCCATTCCGACCAGCGCGCTGCGCGGGATCACCTCGCCCTACACGCTGGTCCCGGCCCCTGATGCCGACATCGACGTCTATGCGCCAATCCACGCGGCCTACGCCCAGACCCAGGCGGGCAATCTGCAGCGGCCGCCGATTATGTGGGACCGCATCCTCAAGCCAATCTTCACCAGCCACTTTCGCTATCTCGTGCTGGACACCGCCGGGCGGCCAGCCGGCTACATTGTGTACGCCCAGGGCAACCAAAAAGAAGATATCAAGGTCGCCGACTGGTGCGCGCTTGACCCGGACGCAGGCCGGGCGCTGCTCCAGTTTCTGGGCGGCCACCGCACGATGGTGAATACCGTGCAGCTACCGGCGGCGCCCAACGAGCCGCTGCTGCACCTGCTGCCCGAGCAGCACAGCGACCGCAGCTGGCAGCTCGACTGGATGCTGCGGCTGATCGATGTGCCACAGGCGCTCCAGGCGCGGGGCTACCCGGCTGGAGTCACAGCCGAGCTGCATCTCGAGATCAGCGACCAGAGCTTTGCCTGGAACCACGGGCGCTTCGTGCTGCGCATCGCCGCCGGGGCCGCCAGCGTCGAGCCAGGGGGCAGCGGCGCGATCGGTCTGCACGTCCGCGATATCGCGGCGCTGTACTCGGGCCATCTCACCCCGGCCGAGCTGCGGCTTGGCGGGGCGCTGACCGGGCCGCCAGCCCAGCTCGCCGCCCTGGGCCTGGCCTTCAGCAGCGCGCGCCCGTGGATGGCGGATATGTTTTAGGGCTGGCCCTCTCCCCGGCGCGGGAGCGGGCCTTTCCACCACACCATTGAAATAGCGCCAGTCTCGTCTATACTAGCCAGGCACAAGTATTTACCCGCCGCACCTGTAGACCGGGTGCGCCGAAAGGATCGACCGTATGTCTGGGCCTGATCTGCGCTTTACGGCCACGTTTGCGCCTGCCAACGCCGCGAGTCTGGCGCTGGCGGTGCGGCAGTTCGACTTTCAGCACTTCTCCCGCTACTCAGTGACAGCGCAGGACTGCCAGCAGCACGCCCGGCAGTGCTCCTACGACCTGTATATTGATACCCGCAACTACCTCAGCATCGTCGGCAACATCGAAGGAACCCAGCCAGTCAATGTGTGGATTCACCACACCATCGCGGTGTGTCAGGAGGCGCTTTCGATTGAGCGCGGCTATGGCGGCTATGGCGATCCCTATCTGGCCGAGGAGCGGCGGCTGCTGCGCTGGCTGGTGCAAATCCGCCAGCTTGCGCCCCAGAGCTGGCAGATGCAGTCCGGCGGCGACGGCTACGCCTATAGCGTTCTGGCCGCAGGCACGTCCGGCGCCGAGTTGCTGGCCTATCTTGATGCTGAAAGTAGCCCGCTGCGGCCCCGCTAAAACACACGGCGGCCCCACCGATAAACGGAGGGGCCGCCGCAAGCTTGCCGGGAAGCGCTAGCCTAGAAAAAGCCCAGCTCGTCCTTGGCGTCCTGAGTCATCATCTCCGGGTTCCAGAACGGGGTCCAGACCAAGTTGATGTTGACTTCGTCCAGCTGTGGGTGAATGCTGCTCAGGCTTTTAACTTCGTTGTGGGCCTGCTCAATAATCTGCGGGCCAGCCGGGCAGGCCGGGGTTGTCAGGGTCATATTGACCACAATCTGACGGCCATCATCGCGAATATCGACCCCATAGATCAGGCCAAGATCGACGATATTCAGGCCAATTTCCGGGTCGATCACGTTTTTGAGCGACGATCGGACAAGATCTTCACTAAGCATTATGGATACTCCATTCATATTGAAAAAGAATCAATCGGTTCGGTCACCGCATCGGCGCCGAGACGGGCACGAATCTGATCGTTGTGATATTTTTTGATCGCGGCCTTCAGCGTTCCGAGCGCCAGGGTGGCGCAGCGCGGGCGAGACTGAACCACCTCGCGGCCAAGCTCATCGATCATCCAGCTGAAGTCCAGCGCCTCGACATACTCCAGGGTCTGGCCCTGCATCTGTTCCAGCAGAATCGAAGCGGCCGCCTGGCTGATGGTACAGCCCTCGCCCTCGAACGTCGCTTCCTTAACCGTCTGCGTCTGCGGGTCAACGCTGAGATACATCGTAATCACATCACCACAGCCGGGGTTGCCGCCGGGCATGGTCACGTCAGGCTCGGCCAGCGCGCCCTGATGGCGGGGCTGCTCGTAATGTTCCAGCAGATAGTCTATAGCTTCCTGGCGATCCACACTCGCCTCCTTTGTTGAGTTAGATAGATTCTATTGTACACGATTTGCGCTGAGGCTCACGAGCAGCGTCGGGCACAAAAAACCGTCCTGCCAGCTGGCAGGACGGTCGGCTAGTGAATCCTCGGCGCCGGTTGCTTCAATCGCGCTCGGCAGCGGCGGCCTAGGAGGCAATTACCGCAGGTCGCTCGACGCCGACCCAAAAATTATGTTTGCGAATATTGCGCCGTGAAACCACCTGCACGCCATCGACCGCCTCCATCGACTGAGTCTCGTTAACCAGGACAACGTTGGGCGACGTCCCAAAACGGCTTTCGTAGGCACTGATAGCCTCGCTAATCTTGTAGCGGGTCTCTTTTTTCGGATGATCATCGAACCAGGCGAGATACACTGTGGGCCTCCTTATTTTAACGTTCTAGATACCATGCATTGAGCCGCACATCTTGAAAAATGTTGTAAACCCGATCGTCGACACAGCGCACCCGGAAGTAGTGGCGCGGGGTGGTTTGACGGCGTCCCGTCGCACTCCACGCTCGTTCAACCCGATGCACTCGGTGGTTAACGCCGCGCCAGAGGAACGTGGTGGGCAAATAATTAAACCGCTTCTCGCGCAACAAAATCGGTTCTGCTCGCATCGTTCACCCTCCATATTTACACTCATTTCTGTTGCACCTTCAAGTATAATAGAACATTTGTTCGGTGTCAAGCGTAAATCAGGCTCGGCTGAGGCGGCGTGCTACAATATAATGCAGTGCGACATCTGTGGAGGAACGGCGATGGCAAACCGAAAACTGGGGCTGGCCTTAGGCGGCGGCGGGGCCAAGGGCAGCGCCCATCTGGGCGTGCTACGGGAGCTGGAGCGCCTGGGCCTGGAGTTCGACTGCATCAGCGGGACGAGCATTGGGGCGATTGTTGGGGCGGTGGCGGCGGCGGGCTACGGCGCCGCCGCGATCGAGCGCGCCTTTCGCAGCACAACCCTGCGCACAATCCTCGGCCTTGACCCGGCCCGCTGGGGGCTGATTGGCTCGGATAAGCTGGCCGAGGTGCTGTACCAGCTGCTCGGCGACCGCAAGATCGAGGATCTGCCGATTCCCTATGCGGCGGTGGCGGTGGACCTGGTGACTGGCAACGAGATTGTGCTCGATCACGGCTCGGTGGTCGAGGCGGCCCTGGCCAGCGCCGCCGTGCCGGGCGTCTTTCCACCCCGCCGCACCGGCGACTACATTCTGGCCGACGGCGGCATCCGCAACAACCTGCCGGTCGATGTGGCCCGGCGGCTGGGGGCCGAGCGAGTGGTTGGGGTCAACCTGATCGGCGACTTCGCCGAGTTCAGCGTCGCCGATCCGCAGCAGGCCAATGTACTCTCGCTGCGCCGCTGGATGCCGCTGACCCAGCTGGCGCTGGCCGAGCGGGCGATCGGCCTGATGCTCGCCCAGCTGACCCTGTTTAGGCTGCGCGAGACGCCGCCCGACCTGCTGCTCACCCCCGATGTGAGCCGAATCAGCATGGCCGATCTGAACCATCTCGACGATGGAGTCAGCGCCGGGATTGCGGCGGTCACGCCGTATGCCGACGAGCTGGACGCGCTGCGCCGCTGGCGGCTGGGCGAAGAGGCAGGGCTGAAAGCCCCAGGTCAGGCCGTCGAGATCAGCTAGGCCCGCGCTGAGCCGCTCGCAGCCCGGCCAACGTCGCCCAGCTTAGCCAGCGTCTTTGGCGGCAGGCTTCTCGACCGCACTGGCGGGGCCGTCGCCGGAGCGCACCTGCGAGCGCGAGGTTTTGTCGCGGATGCTCCAGGACTGGTTGACCGCGCTGATCAGCGTATCCACATCGAACGGCTTGATCACGGTCAGAATGTTCATCGCCGCCAGATGGCCCTCCAGCTCCTGCGCCCGCCGCAGATCGGTGCTGCAAAACACAACCGGCAGCGCGGCCAGATCGCGGCTCATGCGAATTTTCTGGATCAGCTTCCAGCCTGCGCTTTCATTGCCATAGACCTGGTCGACGATCAGCATATCGGGGGCGACTGCGCGAATCTCATCAAGATCGCGCACCCGGTACGAGCACAGAATGACCTCGTGGCCCTCTTCTTCGTGCAAAATAGCGTAGAACAAATCCAACACTTCCTCAGAGTCGTTGATGATCATAATTTTGAGTGGCTTCTTCATTGCTGGATCCTTCATCTACGGCTGGCTCAGCAGCTCGACGAGCTCGGCGTGAACTGCGCCATTGGTCGCCACCAGCCGGTCGTCCCAGGGTGTCCACGGCTCACCGCGCCAGTTCGTACAGCGCCCGCCCGCCTCCTGCACAATCAAGGCCCCGGCGGCGGTATCCCACGGCTTCAGGCCCAGCTCCCAGTGGCCCTCGGAGCGGCCCGCCGCCACGTAGCACAGGTCCAGCGCCGCCGATCCGCCGCGTCGAATCGCCTGGGCCTTGAGCACAATCCGCCCAAACTCGGCCACGTTGTTATCGGGGTGCGAGCGCAGGGTGTAGGGAAAGCCGGTCGTCAGCAGCGCATCATCGATCTGGGGCACCGCCGAAACTCGCAGCGGCTGGTCGTTGAGGGTGGCACCATGGCCGCGCTCGGCGACAAAACACTCATCGCGCAGCGGATCGTAGACCACGCCGAAGGTCAGCACGCCTTCGACCAAAAACCCCAGCGAAACACAGAACGCCGGGTAGCCGTGGGCGTAGTTCGTCGTCCCATCGAGCGGGTCGATCACCCAGCAGTAGGCCGAGGTGCGCCCGTCGTCGCCGGCCTCTTCGGTGATAATCCGGTGGTCAGGAAAATGCTGGCGTAGCCCGGCAATAATAACCTTCTCGCTGGCCAGATCGATATCGGTGACCAGATCGATCGCGGCGCTTTTGCGCTCGATCTGGCGGGTTGAGAGCAGTCCATCGCGGAGGATCGCGCCGGCTGAGCGGGCAATCGCAATACTTAGATCACGCATCGTATGGTATCCTTACACCTAGTCAATGAGGGGAAATGCACCTGCAGCGGTGCGTAGAAAACCAATTCTTGACAGCATTGAGCTGAGATTAAAGTCAGGAGATATTGGGCAATGCCGTTGATTGCGACGAGCATTGTACCAAATTTCAGGAGGGTGGATATGCGTTGGATTTCGTTTTGGGTGGTTGTGATTCTGCTGGCCGGCTGCGGTGTGGCGACACCCACCGCGCAGCCAACCAGCGCCACGCAGCAACAGACACCGGCACCAACTGCGGTCAGCGTACCGACCCTGGCAGCTGCTTCGCCCCCAGCCCCAACCAGCCCCAGCGCCGCGCCCGCAACGTCGTCGCCCGTGCCAGCCGCCCGCCCCAGCGCAACTGCGGCCCCGCGGCCCAAGCCAACGCTCCAGCCCAAGCCGCCGACCGCACAGCCTAGCGAGGTGCCTGTAATGCCACCGTCAGACAATGCCCGCACCGTGATCGAGCAGCATAGCCTTGCGTTCAATGTCGACCGGGCCACGATCAGCGTGCTGATCGATGAAGAGGTCGCGTGGCCCTCAAGCGCGCTCGGCTGTCCAAAGCCGGGTATGAACTACCTCGATGTGATTAGTCCGGGGTTTCGCGTCGTTATCGAGCAGGGCGGGCGGCAGTACAGCTATCACGCCGGGCGCAATGGCAACTTTTTCTTATGTGATCGGGAGAAGTAGAGCCGCCTGAGCGCTGGCTCCACACAACGTATGCGCATACTTTTGCTAACACCCTACCCGGCCTATCCGCCCCACGGCGGCGGTGTCCAGCGCATGTACCAGCTCATTCGCCAGCTCAGCCAGCGCCACGAGGTCTGGTGCCTGAGCCTGACGCCCGCTGCTGCCGCCAGCGCCGCCGCCCAGCCCCTGGCCCAGTGGTGCAACCTAACCCTGGTGCCGGCGCCGCGCCGCAGCCTGGCTGGCCGCGCCCTGACGACACTGCTCTCGCCACTGCCCGACATGGCCCTGCGGGCGCCGACGCCAGCCTACCACGCCGCGCTGCGCAGCCTGCTCACAGCGGTTGACTTTGATGTCGTGCAGGCCGAAAGCATTGAAATGGCCCAGTATGCGCTGGCGGCCCAGCGCCACGGCGCGTTCGCCACCCTCGATCAGTGGAATGCCGAGTATGTGCTGCAGCAGCGGGCCGCGCTCACCGATCTGCGCCAGCCGCGCAAAGCCCACGGCGCGGCCTACTCGCTGATCCAGTGGCAAAAGCTGGCCCGCTACGAGCGCAGCGTGTGCAATCGGCTCGACCAGGTCTATGTCGTTTCGGCCGAGGATGCGGCGGCGCTCCAGCGCATTGGAATCAGCAGGCCGCCAATCGTTATTCCCAATGGGGTTGATACAGCCTACTTTGCCCCGGCGGCGGCGCGTTCAACCGATCCCAATCTGCTGCTGTTCACCGGAACCCTGGATTTTCGGCCGAACATTGATGCGGTGGTCTGGTTCGTCAAAGAGGTGCTGCCGCAGATTCGGCGGGAGTGGCCGGGGGCATATCTGCGGGTGGTCGGGCGGGCCCCAGCAGCGGCGATTCTGGCGCTGGCCGAGCCTGGCGTGGTCGAGGTGACCGGGGCGGTGGCCGATATTCGCCCGCATTTTGCGGCGGCGGCGGCCT
>DAOTUS010000488.1:0-4378 GCA_034437415.1 Herpetosiphonaceae bacterium | reverse complement strand
CCTGGGCAGCGCGCTGGGCCTGGCGGGGCTGCTTGGCGGCGTGGTCTCTCTGGAGCAGCTGGTTAGCGGCGCGACCCGCGGGTTTCGCCTCTGGACGCTGCTGCTGCTGGTGGGAGCCTTCAACGGCAGCGTCAACCACTATCGCCTGCTGCGCCGCACGCCGCGCTTTCTCTTCCACGCCGGGCTGATCGTCACGATTGGGCTGGCCTTTGTCCCCCAGACCCTGATTCGGCTGCGGACGATCCGCGAGGCCCAGCGCCTGCGCGGCCACCGCTTCCACACCTGGCGCGATGCCCTGCCGCTGTTTGTGCCGCTGCTGAGCGGCGGTCTTGAGCGGGCGCTGGGCCTGGCCGAGGCGATGGAGGCGCGCGGCTATGGCCGAATGCTTCACCACGACACCGCCGCGGCGCGCACGGCCCGCCGGACCCAGTGGCTCACCCTGGTCGGGCTGATTCTGCTGATGCTGGGTATTGCGGCCTACCTGTTTTATCCGGCGGGCAGCCTGGGCAGCGCGCTGGGCCTGGCGGGGCTGCTTGGCGGCGCCACACTGATCGGCGCCGCCTGGTGGGCGGCCAGCCGCGTTATTGTGCGCAGCGCCTACATTCGGGAGCGCTGGACCAGCGCCGCCGCCCTGACGACCGCGCTGGCGCTCGCCGCGCCGCTGGGCCTGTGGCTGCTCAGCCGGGCGGGCTTCGCTCTCGGGTACCGCATCTTTCCGCAGGTCGGCCTGCCGCCGTTTGCGCCGCTGGTCGCCGTGCCGCTGCTGTTTCTGGCCGCCCCGGCGCTGTTGTTCAGCCGCAGGCGCTAGAGTTAGGGGTTTGGTTTAGGCGTGAAGTGCTGATCGTTGGCTTCGACAGGCTCAGCCAACGGGGATAGCCGCGCTTTACTCGGCACTTGCTGTCGGTTCCGTGGCGCTTACCCTGGTGATCATCTATCTCATATTGTTCAAATACCGCGCTCGGCGCTAACGCACCCACCAGCGCCCCTTAAACCACAATGGACGGCAACTCAGCGTTGCCGTCCATCGGTTTGAGTGCTCTTTGAGTTGATTATGTACGCTCCGGCGCATACACCAGTGACACCACGCCGGAGCTGAACGCCTGCGACTCCAGCAGCTGCAGCGTCGCGGTGGTGCCCGCTTGGAACAGGCGCTTGCCGTTGCCCAGCACCACCGGGTAGACCAGCAGCCGGTAGTGATCGACCAGATCGTGCTGCATGAGCGTCTGCACCAGCGTGGCGCTGCCGTGGACCACAATATCCTGACTGTCCTGCTGCTTGAGCCGGGCGATTTCCGCCACGATATTGGCGCCGATCAGCGTCGAGTTGTTCCACTCCAGCGTGTCCAGGGTTGTTGATACCACATATTTGCGCACACTGTTAAAGTACTCGGCCCCATCGCCCGTGCGCTCCGGCCAGGCGGCGGCAAACCCCTGATAGGTGACGCGCCCCAGGAGCAAGGCATCACCGTCCTCAGCGCCCTTAAACGCCGCAATCTCGTCATTCCAGTACGGCATGGTCCAGGCCGGGTTTTCCATAACGCCATCCAGGGACACGAACTCAGTGATGACCAGGTTTCGCGTGATGCTCTCCTTGTTCAATTCGCTAGCTAATGTGGCGGGCTAATTCCCGGCTTTCTGATTGATCGTATCAATTGCCTGGAGGATGGTCGGATCGTTGGGAATGCTGTATCTGGTCCAGTCATCGCTGATGACAATATCCGGCTGCACGCCGCTGCCCTCGAAGTTGGTGCCATCGGGCAGCTTGAAGCCCTCCTGGGCCACCCACAGGCGCGAGCCATCGTCGAAGTTGTACTGGAAGATCGTCTCGGTGTTGCCCGAGCTAGGCACCCCAATCACGGTGGCCCCGGCGAACTGCAGCGCCCCGGCCAGAACCTCGGCATACGAGGCGCTGCCAGCATCGACCAGCACCACGATCGGCAGCTGGTGATAGGTGGCGAACTCCGACCCCGGCGCGATATCCAGGGCATAGGCCTCGCCGCTGGAGAAGAAATCGCCGACCTTGCCGCTGGTAAACTGGGCCAGAATGCCTTCGAGCACCGTGCGCCAGCCGCCGCCGTTGGAGCGTAGGTCCATCACCACGCCGCGCAGCGGGGGCGCGTCCTGACGCAGCGCGGCCAGCTCGCTCACCACCAGCGTGTGCATGTCGTCGGCCCACAGGCTGGGGATGAGCAGGTAGCCGATAGCGGGCGCGTTCGGCAGGCGGCGGCTGGACGGCGTGATTTTGCCGATCACTGGGCGGCGCGTCAGCGTCACCTCGCGTGGCGCGGCCTGGGGTGTGTTGATGGTCAGGGTGACCGAGGTATTTTCGGGGCCGCGAATCTGGCCGGTGTCGCTGAACGGCTCGCCGTTGACCGCCGTAATTCGGTCGCCGCGCTCCAGGCCGCCCTCGGCCGCCGGGCTATCGGGAAACACCAGGGTCACAAAGGCCGCGCCGGGCTCGGGGTTGGTCAGCACGCCGATGCCGACGTAGGTGTCGGTGCCGCTGGCGACAGCATCCTCATACTCGGCCTCTTCCGGCGGGGCAAACCGCGAGTGCTCGTCGTTCAGCTTCTCCACCATGGCGCTGAGCACGCTGTAAAAATCCTCATCGCTGGCCGCCGCCTGCACCTGCGGCGCGAAATCACGCCGCACCTGCGCCCAGTCGACGCCATTGAAGTCGGGATAGAGATAGTGCTCATCGACGGTCTGCCAGACATCGTTGAACAGCTCGTCGCGCTCTTCGCTGGTCAGCGGCGGACGTGGCTCGGCCGTGGCCTCATCGACGGTCGGCTCAGCCGTGGCCTCATCGACGGTCGGCGCGGCGGTCGGCGCGACGGTTGACGCGACGGTTGCGGTCGGCTGGAGGGTGAGCGTTGGGGCGCGGGCAACCGTGGTCGCGCGGGCAACCGTGGTCACGGTCGCCTGGTCGGTTGGCGCAGCGGTTGGCGCAGCGTTGCCAAAAGGCCCGCAGCGCGCCAAAAGCACCACTGCAATTAGGAGGGATAGCAAACGTTTCATGAAAACCTATCTTACTGCGTTCAGCACTGGAAGCGGGCGTGCGCGAAAGTGGCTGCGACTGATCGCTGAAGGACACGCGAGACCTCGATTGTCCGGCGTGTCCTTCAGCGGTTTAGCGATGAATAGCTAAACGTCGATCATCGTCAGTAAGTTTAGCACAATTTGGGCGGCCCGCTCGATTTCGCTGATGGCGATGCTCTCGTTGACCGAGTGAATGTGATTGTAGCCCATGCTCAGGTTGGCGGTCTCGATGCCTTTGCTGCTGATGATGCTGACATCGGAGCCGCCGCCGGTGACGACCAGCTCTGGCTCCAGGCCAACCGCCCGCACCGCCCGGCTGACCAGCTCCACAATCGGCGCAGCGGGGGCCAGCACGCTGGCCTCGTAGTGGCGGGTGTAGTCGATCTCGACCGTGGCCCCAAAGCGGGCGGCGGCATCCTCCAGCGCCTGGCGCATGGTCGCCCACTGCACATCGAGCTTCTTGAGGCTGCGCGAGCGGGCCTCGCCCTTGATCACCACGGCGTCTGGGACGATGTTGTTGGCCTTGCCGCCCTCGATCGAGCCGACATTGGCGGTGGTCTCGTCGTCCAGGCGGCCCAGCGGCATGGCCGCGATGGCGCAGGCGGCGACCTGAATCGCGCTGATGCCTTTCTCTGGCTCGACCCCGGCGTGCGCCGCCGCCCCCAGAATCCGGGCGGTAAACGAGTCGTGGGCGGGCGATCCGACGCAGATGTTGCCAACCGGCCCGTTCAGGTCGAAGGCGATGCCGTGTCTGGCCTCCAGGCGGCTGTAGTCCAGGCCGCGGGCGCCCTTCAGGCCGGTCTCCTCCTGGACGGTCAGGACCAGCTCGGCGGCGCGATAGGACCTGCCACTCTCCTGGGCGGCCTGAATGCCCTCCAGAAACGCCGTGACCCCGGCCAGGTCGTCGGCGCCAAGCACGGTGTCGCCAGCGCTGTAGACCACGCCATCGCGGACGACCGGCTGCTTGCCGAGGCAGGGCGCGACGCTGTCCATGTGGGCGCTGAACAGAATTGGCGAGCCCACGCCGGCCAGCCGGGCGATCACATTGCCCATCGCATCCTGCTCGCAGGCCATGCCCAGCGCGGTGCAGCGCTCGATCAGGTGCGCCGCCATCGCGGCCTCGTTGCCAGATGGATTGTCGATGCGCACCAGGGTGCAAAAGGTATCGAGCAGCCGCTCGGAATTGACGCTCATTGAAACTCCTCAAAAAGAAATCACATCGTACAATACCCTCGCCAAAATAGTGGCAAGGCAGATTACTACTTTTGGGTTAATGAACTAACAGAGTATTAGGCTTGTCGAATTGAAATTGCCTCAGCAAAATCCAGATCGACTTTTAA
>DAOTUS010000487.1:0-2439 GCA_034437415.1 Herpetosiphonaceae bacterium | reverse complement strand
AGCTGCATGTGTCGGCGACCCCGGTCAGCGCCCCCGAGGTGCTGCGGCGGGTTTTGCCGCTGCTGCTGGAGGCTGGGGTTGAGTTCAAGGCGGCCCAGACAACCCGGCAGCTCGGGCTGCTCAATGAGGGTCAGGCCGGCACGCGCTCCCAAGTTGGCAAGTTCATCACGGTCTATCCGCGCGACGACGAGCAGGCGGTGACGCTGGCTCGGGCGCTCGACGCGGCAACATTTGGCCTCGATGGCCCGACAATTCCCTCCGACCGGGCGGTGCGACCAGGCAGCCTGGTCCACTATCGCTACGGCGGATTCCGCCAGCGCACGGCGATCTCGCCGGTCGGCGTGGTTATGGCGATGCTGGTCGACCCAAACAATCGGCTGGTCCCGGACAAGCGCGAGCCGTGGTTCAGCGCCCCGGAGTGGGCCACCGATCCATTTGAGCAGGCGGGCCTGACGGTCCGCGCCCAGCCCCAGCCGGGGCCGATCGGCACGCGCTACCGGGTGCGCCGGGCGCTGCAGCAGTCCGGCAAGGGCGGCGTGTATCTGGCCGACGATCGCTCGGTCGATCCAGCCCGCCCAGTTGTGATCAAAGAGGGCCGTCGCGCCGTCACCACCGACCGCTCCGGCCGCGACGCCCGCGCCAGGATCGACCACGAGCATGCCCTGCTCCAGCGGCTGAGTCCCGCTCCGTACGTGCCGGCGGTCTACGACCATTTCGAGCAGGAGGGCAACCACTTCCTGGTGCTGGAGCTGCTCCAGGGCCAGAGCCTGCGCAGCTGGCTGGGGCCACGCGGCCTGCGCGGCGAGCAGCTTTCCAGCGCTGAGATCGGCGACCTGGCGCACAAGCTGTTCGCCATCCTCGAGTGGGCCCACGCCGCCGGGGTGGTGCTGCGCGATTTCAACCCCAACAATATTATGCGCGATGACGCTGGCCGCCTGCGCCTGATCGACCTTGAGATCAGCCACGCCAGCGATGATCCGCTGCCAGCGTTCTATGGCTGGACCCGCGCCTTCGCCCGCACCCAGGCGCGCCAGCCCGAGAGCCTGCCGGTGCCCGCCGATGACTACTTTTCGCTGGGCGCGACCCTGTTTTTCATCGCCACGCTGGCCAATCCAGTCCTGGCCGACGACGGCCGCGAGCGCCAGACGCGCCTGAGCGACCTGCTCGATCAGCTGCGCCCCGATCTGCCCGCCCCGCTGCGCCAGGTGATTCTAGCCCTGCTGGCCACCGACGAGGGCGCCGAGGTCGATCTGGCGGCGCTGCGCCAGCTGCTGGACGCGCCCCAGGCGCCCCGTCAGCCTGCGCCGACCGCCGCCCCCGACCTGGGGGCGCTGCACGAGCTGGCGGTCGGGCTGGGCGACTGGATTCTGGAGACCGCCCGGCCGGAGCACCCCGACCACTGCTGGGCGCCGCCGCCGGGCGCCTACACCATGCTGCCGATCAGCATCCAGTACGGTGCGCCGGGCACGGGGCTGTTTTTGCTCGACCTGTTTCGGGCCACCGGGGCGCTGCGCTTTCTCGAGGGCGCGGCGCTGGCGCTGGAGTGGAGCCTGGGCTGGATGGAGCGCAACCCGGCGCTCTGCAGCGTGCCGGGGCTGTACTTTGGCTGCGGCGGCCCGGCCTGGCTGGCCCTGCAGCTGGCCCAGCAGAGCGGCGCCGACCGCCATCGCCAGTGCGCCAGCCAGCTGCTGCAGCATGTCGATCAGCTGGAGTGCCCACACCCGGATCTGGCCCACGGGCTGGCCGGCATCGGCTGGCTGCATATCCTGGCCGCCCAGGTGCTGGATCGGGAGGTCCACACTGCGAGGGTGGGCGCGATCGCCGCTGCGCTGATCGAGCAGGCCGTGCCGTTCCACAGCGGCCTGGGCTGGGAGGTCGTGATGGGGCCGGAGCCGGACGTCCACTACGGCTACTCGCACGGCAGCGCCGGGATCGGCACATTTCTGCTCGAGGCCGCCGCGCTGACCGGGAGCGCCGCCAGCGCCGCCGCAACCCACGGGGCCGCCCAGGCGCTGCTGGATGCGCCAGTGGCCGTGCGCGATGGCGCTGGGTGGAGCTGGCGCCACTCGCGCCGCAACCCCGCGCTCTGGCCCCACTTCTGCAACGGCGCCGCCGGCGTGGGCCTGTTTCTGGCCCGCCTGTACGACTGGGACGGGGCCGCTGCGCTGCGCGAAGCTGGGGCAAAGGCCGCCGAGGCCGCATTTCACGGCTGCCAGAGCACGCCCGCCGGACTGTGCCACGGCGTCGCCGGGGAGGGCTTGTTTTTACTTGAGTTGCACCAAGCCACCGGCGAACACCGCTACCTTGATCAGGCCCACGCGCTGGCCCGGCTGCTGCTGATCCGCGCCCACCAGCGCGACGGCCGCACCCTCTGGGAGGCCGACGGCGCCCAGCTCACCACCGCCGATCTGATGGCGGGCAACGCTGGGGTCGGCGCAT
>DAOTUS010000486.1:0-3098 GCA_034437415.1 Herpetosiphonaceae bacterium | reverse complement strand
GTGGGCCTGGCGCTGCTGGTCGGCCTCAATCGACTCTGGGCTGCGCCGATTCTGGGGCTGCTGCTGCCGCTGCTGGCCCTGCTGCTGCTCTGGCGCTGGCGCGGGCCGCTGCTCCGCTGGCTGGCCGACTGGCAGCGGCGGGCGGTGGCCAGCGACGCCTTCACGCTGGGGCTGACCGGGGCGGCGCTGCTGCTGCTGCTGCTGAGCGCCGGACCCGGCCTGCTGCGCAGCCTGCGGGCGCTGCTGGCGCTGGTGCGGGCGTTCGATCCAGGGGCGATTATCGTCGCCTCACTGCTTGGCGCGCTGGTGATGCTGGTGGTGCTGCGCTGGGACGACCTTAATCGAATCCTCGATCGGCTCAATCGGCGCCTGCGGACGCGGCCCCGGCTGGGCTGGCTGCTGCTCGGCGCCATCGTGCTGATCTGGCTCGGCTTTGGCTGGACGGCCATCCGCTCGATCAACTACCTGGGCAATGCCGACTACTCCGACAACGGCGTGGTGGCGCGCAATCTGGTGGCCGGGCGCGGCTGGGTTGTGGACTATGTGACCCAGTTCTATCGCCTCTACCCCGAGGGCAGCGTCACGCGGGTGCAGGAGACCTGGCCGCTGCTCCAGCCGGTCTGGATCGCGCCGTTCTTTGCGCTGTTTGGCCCGACAACCTGGGCCGCCCGTATCCCCAATCTGATCTTTTTCGCCCTGCTTGCGGCGCTGGTCTACCAGATCGCCAGCACGCTCTGGGATCGCCGGGTCGGGTTGGTGGCGGTGCTGCTGGTGCTGATCAACAAACACATGTTCCGCCTGCTGATCTACAGCACCTCGGATCTGGGCTTTGTGGTGCTGTATGTGGCTGCGCTGTGGCTGCTCTGGCGGGCGGTCGAGCGCGGCGATCGGCGGCTGCTGCTGGCCTCGGGGCTGCTGGTCGGGCTGATGTGCTGGCAAAAAACCAGCGCGGTCGTGGTGGCGGCGGGCATGGGCCTGTGGCTGCTCTGGCGGGCCTGGCACAGCCCGGTCGATCTGCGGCGGCGGGTCTTTGGGATGGTGCTGCTGTACTGGGTGCTGCCGGCCGCGCTGGTGCTTTCGCCGTTTGTGGCGCGCAATCTCCACGAGTTTGGCCAGCCGGTGTTCTCGACCGAGAGCTACGATGCCTGGCTGCTGGAGTATCAGGGCACCAGCACCGGCGACTTCGAGAGCATCTATCGAATCTACACCGACGAGGGCGACCTGCCCGGCACCGGCGACCTGCCTGAGCCAAGCTGGGTCCTGCGCTGGGGTTACCAGCGCACGCTCAACAAAATCGGCCGCCAGTTCGCCGCCGCCCGCGACTATCTGCTGCCCGCCAGCCCGGCGCTGGGGCCGCTCAGCGGCAAGGGCGCAATTATGGGCAACCTTGACGCTGGCCGCACCAACCCGGCCGAGTGGCTGATGGTCGGCTCGCTGCTGGCGCTGGTCGGCGGGCTGACCCTGCGGCGGCGCCAGGCCCGCCTGATGCAGCTGGTGCTGCTGAGCTTTGCGCCCTACACGGTGTTTCTGGCGCTCTACTGGCACGCCAACGAGGAGCGCTACTTTGTGCCGCTGATCCCGTTTCTGGCCCTGCTGGCCGCCGGGGCGCTCTGGCGCATCCACGACGCCATCGCCAGCGTTGGAAAAGATCGTGGCCGTCCGCTGGCGCTGCTGGTGCTGGGCGCGCTGTTGGTGCTGGCGCTCAAGCCGGGCTGGGTCGAGGCGGCCGACAAAACCTCGACCGCGCCGATCAGCAACTACGCCGACTGGCAGGCCGATATCGCCGCCTTTGCCTGGCTCAAGGCCAACACGCCGCCGGACGCGGTGGTGATGACGCGGGTGCCCTGGCAGCTGAACTTTCACGCCGAGCGCCCGGCGGTGATGAATCCCAACACCGCCGATCTGCCAACCCTGCTGCGGATCGCCCAGTACTACCAGGCGCGCTACCTGCTGGTCAACGCGCAGACCAACAACAAAGACGCGGCGGCGATCGCGCTGCGCGATCTGCTCCAGGGCCGCGAGGTGAGCAATTTCAAGCGGCTGGCCCAGTTCGAGGCGCCCAGGAATCGCACGATCTACATCTACGAGTTCCCCGCCGATTATAATGGAGTCGCGCCAGTGATCAGAAGTGATGAGCCATAAGCCATGAGAAATCAGCAATCCCGATCTGGCAGGAGGCGACCGTGCGGATTTTGATGATCGCGTCCTCGTTTCCCAAATATCCCGGCGAGATGACCGCTCCGTTTATCGAGGAGATTGCGGCGGCGGTGGCGGCCCGCGGCCACGAGGTCCATATGCTGCTGCCGGACCACCCCGAGCTACGGCGCGGCGCGTGCGAGCGGGGCATCCACCTGCATCGCTACAAATACGCGCCGCATCCCAGCCTGAGCGTCTGGGGCTATGCCGGGGCGCTGGATAACGACGTGCGGATGCGCCACGCCGCGCTGTTCGTGGCGCCGCTGGCGGTCGCGTCCGGCTGGCTGGCCCTGCGGCGTTTGACGGCCATGATGCCGTTTGCTATCATCCACGCGCATTGGGCGATCCCCAACGGCCTGCCGGCCTTGCTGGTCGCCAGCGAGCGCGGCATTCCGCTGGTCGTCAGCACCCACGGCTCGGATATCTCGGTCGCCGAGCGGTCGCTGCCAACGGCGCTGGTGGCGCGGGCGGTGATGCGCTCCGCCGCCACCATCACGGCCCCGTCCAGCGATCTGACCACCCGGGCGGCGGCGCTTGGCGGCCCGCCGGAGCGAATGCTGGTGCTGCCCTACTGTGTCGACGCCGCGGCGTTTCGGCCCGACTTGGCGGCGGGCGCCGCCTTCCGGGCCGCCCACGGGCTGTCCGCCGAGCAGCAACTGCTGTTTACGGTTGGGCGGATGGTCGAAAAGAAGGGCTTTATCTACCTGGTGCGGGCCTTCGCCGAGATTGGGCGCGATCATCCCAACGCCCGCCTGATGATCGCCGGGTATGGCGCGGGGCAGGCGCCGCTGGAGGCCGAGGCCGAGCGCCTGGGGATTCGCGAGCGGCTGCTGTTTCCCGGCGCGATTGGCCACAACGACATCAACGCCGCGCTGAACGCCGCCGACGTGTTCGTGCTGCCC
>DAOTUS010000485.1:0-2245 GCA_034437415.1 Herpetosiphonaceae bacterium | reverse complement strand
GCCACGAACACCGCCACGGCCACCGCTATCGCCACGAACACCGCCACCGCCACTCCGGTAGTAGCTGGCTGTCTATTCAATCAGAATTTTGAAACTGTGGCTGGATTAACGGCGGCGGGCTGGTCCATGCAGAACCTGAGCAGCCCGCTCGGCACAACCGGGTGGTTCCAGGGTACGAGCGCCTTCCCTGCCTACACCGCTCCAGCCAATAGCTATATCGCCGCAGATTTCAGAAATGTCACCGGCTCCGGCACGATTAGCAACTGGCTGCTCACCCCCGTCCTGACAATCGCCAACGGCGATACGTTCAACTTCTGGTCGCGAATTCGTAGCGATGGTTCTGAATTTCCGGATCGGCTGGAGCTGCGCCTGAGCAAAGCCGGCAGCAGCACGAATGTGGGAGCTACCGCCGACAGCGTAGGTGATTTCACCACGCTGCTGCTGACGATCAACCCGACGTTAGTGACCGATGTGTATCCAAAAGAATGGACTAAATTCACCGCCACAATTTCAGGGCTGGGACCTCCGGCCACCGGGCGCGTTGGCTTTCGGTATTATGTGACCGATGGTGGCACAACAGGATTTAATTCCAGCTACATTGGCATTGATGGGGTCCAATTCTGCTCGCCAGTCAGCACCCCAACCAACACGCCAGTCACCCCAACCGCCACCAACCCGGCCACCAATACGCCACCCATAGGGTCCCCGACGCCAACAACGGCCACTAGCACGCCAACAACGGCCACTAGCACGCCACCCATAGGGTCCTCGACGCCAACCGCCACCAACCCGGCCACCAACACGCCAGTCACACCAACCGCATCCAACACGCCAGTCACACCAACCGCATCCAACACACCACCCATAGGGTCCCCGACGCCAACAACGGCCACTAACACGCCAACAACGGCCACTAGCACGCCAACCATAGGGTCCCCGACGCCAACCGCCACCACCACGCCGCCAGGCAACAACCGGGTTTACGTGCCGCTGATCATTAATGCGGGGGCGAGTGCGGCAATCCAGCGCCTTGAGTCCACTAGCGGAGCCGATTTAGCGCAGCAGTATCGGCAGATCAGCCTCCAGTAGAACGCCACCCTCGCTTCACGGCGCTACTCACGCTTGACTGCGCGGGTAGCGCCGGCTGTATAATCGTCAGATTATGATCAACAGTGAGGTGCTAATGTCTTTCAGCGTTCGTCCGATCCTGGTTGGCGAGACCCACGGGCTGCGCAGCCGCGTGCTCCGCCCCGGCCAGCCGCCAGAGAATCTCGTCTATCCCAATGACGCCGCGCCCGGCGCCTGGCACGTTGGCGCATGTGTCGCTAGCGCGCTCGTTGGGATTGCCTCGATCTACCCCGAGGCCCACCCGGATCTGCCCGCGCCCCAGGCCTGGCGGCTGCGGGGAATGGCGGTCGATCCTGGAATGCAGCGGCGGGGCCTCGGGCGGGCGCTGGTTCTGGCCTGCAGCGCACATGTCAAGGCCCAGTCAGGCCGCCAGCTCTGGTGCAACGGCCGAGCCAGCGCCGCCGATTTTTATCGCTCGCTGGGCTTCGAGCTGGTTGGCGAGGAGTTTCCGACCGAAAGCGGCCCGCACTACGTGATGCGCCTGGCGCTCTGACGACAATACTTCCGATTGATCCACGAAGGACACGAAAATAGGATTGATCCACGAAGGACACGAAGATCTCTATTCTTCGTGTCCTTCATGGACAAAAGAGAAATAGTTTTAGGCGAACGCGGCCAGGCCGGTGATCTCGCGGCCCACCACCAGCGTGTTGATCTCGTTGCTGCCCTCGTAGGTATAGACCGCCTCCACGTCGGCGAAGTGGCGGGCGATGTGGTTCTCCAGCAAAATGCCGTTGCCGCCGAGAATCTCACGGCCCAGCGCCACGATCTGCCGCGCCTTGGCGGCGTTGTTCATCTTGGCCAGCGACGACTGGCCGTCGGTCATCAGCCCCTGATCGCGCAGCATGCTCAGGCGCCAGGTGGTTAGCTGCATGGCGACAATCTCGGCCAGCATCTTGACCAGCTTTTCCTGGATCAGCTGATATGCGCCGATTGGTTTACCAAACTGTCTGCGCTCCTGGCTGTAGCGCAGGGCAATTTCGTAGGCGGCCTCGGAGTGGCCGACGCCTTCCCAGGCCACCCCAAAGCGGGTGTTGGCCAGCACCACGGCGGTATCGCGGAAGGAGTTGGCCTTCGCCAGCTTGTTGGCCAGCGGAATCCGGCACTCGTTGAGGAC
>DAOTUS010000484.1:0-1755 GCA_034437415.1 Herpetosiphonaceae bacterium | reverse complement strand
CCCCGTGACGGCCCCCGCAGCTTCGACCGTGGCCCCCGCCGCGACGATGAGCGCGGTGGCCCGCCCCGTGAGCGTGGCCCGCGCAGCTTCGACCGTGGCCCCCGCCGCGACGATGAGCGCGGTGGCCCGCCCCGTGAGCGTGGCCCGCGCCGCGACGATCGCTCAGTTCGGATCCATGGCGAAGAGAAACCCGCTGCGGAACACGAGGCCAACAAACGACCCTGGGAACGCTCGCAGACAGCCTCCCAGCCCAGCCATGAGTCAGGAGCGCCGGCCGAGGCAGCGCCACGGGTCGAGCGGCCTGCCCCAGCGGCAGCCGCGCCAGCTCCAACGCAACCTTCCGCACCACGCGAGCGTACAAACACTACCGATTCGGCCCCGGCGGCCCGCCGTCCGTGGACCAAAATGGGCGGTCGCGGAATTACTGGACGTTCACGCACCCACACCGGGGGTGCGCGCAAACCCAAAGGAGACGCTGATGAATAAGCTTCGTCGAGCCTATGTGGATATGTATGTTGCAACCGCAAAACTCCGTCGTCGCGCCGATGAGGCCCAGGCGGAATTCGAGCGCTGGATGCAGCGGATTGCCTTAGCCGAGCGCGTGGGACAGCCAGAACTGGCCCACCTCGCCCGCCAGCGGGCCCTCCGCGCCGCCGAACGGGAAGTTCAGATCCGGGCATTTCTGACCACCCAGACTGAACGAATCGAGTCCATCCAAGAGCTTGCTCGCTAAAATGAACGCTAGGCGCGGGGAACCTTTAATGCGTGGTACGCGGCAGTGAGGGTGCTATGGACGATTTGACCGGACAAAAACTCGGTAAATATGTGCTTGATGGAAAGTTAGGCCAGGGTGGGATGGCATCCGTCTATCGCTCAACCCACCCGCAGCTTAACCGTCCTGTCGCGATCAAAGTGCTGCCCCACGAGCAGCGTGCCGACGACTCATTTGCCCAACGGTTCGAGCGTGAAGCACAGGCGATGGCGGCCCTCAATCATCCAACGCTCATTCGGATCTACGATATTGACCAGCAAGACAATCTCTTCTATATGGTTATGGATCTGGTCCAGGGTGGCTCGCTCGATGATCGGCTGCGCTCCGGCACGCCGATGGGGCTGTACTGGGCCTGTGATGTGGTGGCGCGGGTGGCCGAAGCGCTGGATATTGCCCATCGTAAAGGCATAATCCACCGCGATATCAAGCCCTCGAACATTCTGCTGACCACCGAGGATGATCCAGTCGTGGCCGACTTCGGCATCGCCAAAATGGTACAGCAGGACAACGCCGACCTGACCAGTGCCGGAACCATTATGGGCACGCCGCTGTACATGGCGCCCGAGCAGATCAAGGGCGAGCATGTCGATGGGCGCGCCGATCTGTATGCGCTTGGCGTTGTGCTCTACCAGCTCCTGACCGGGCACACGCCGTTCAGCGGGGATACGCTGGCGGTGATCACCAAGCAGCTCCACGAGCCACCGCCGCCGCTGCGCACCAGCACCCCCGATCTGCCGGCCCCACTTGAGGCCGTGGTGCTGCGGGCGCTCAGCAAAAATCCTGAGCAGCGCTTTCGGACTGGCGCCGAGCTGGCCGCCGCAATTCGCCAAGGGCTCCAGGCTGTCGGCAGCGAGTCGATGGTGCGGGCGACGCCGGTGGCCCCGATCGCGGCCAGCTATGTGGCCCAGCCAACCGTCCAGGGCGCTGCGGTTGGCTATGCGCCCACGCAGGCGCTGCCCACCCAGCCCACCAAGAATGATGAT
>DAOTUS010000483.1:0-2219 GCA_034437415.1 Herpetosiphonaceae bacterium | reverse complement strand
CCTGGGCCGCCTCGCGGGTCATGCCGTCGAGCGCGCCGGTGATGACGAAGGTTTTTCCCGCTAGCTCGGCGCCCTGCGGCGCCGCCGCCGCCGGATCCGCGCAGCGCACGCCCAGCTCGCGCAGCTCGGCGACCAGCTGCTGGTTGGCCGGGGTATTGAAGAAGTCCACCACCGCCTGGGCCGAGCTGGGGCCAAACCCCTCCAGCGCCAGCAGATCGGCGCTGTTGGCCTGGGCTAGCGCGTCCAGCGCGCGAAAGTGGCGGGCCAGATCCTGGGCGGCGACGCTGCCGATCCCCCGAATGCCCAGCGCGGTGATCACTCGCTCCAGCGGGCGCTGCTTCGAGTCCGCGATGCTGCTCAGCAGGTTGCTCACCCGCTTGGCGCCGTAGCCCTCGCGCTCGGCAAAGCTGGCCGCGCTCAGGCGATAGATGTCGGGGATCGAGCGGATCAGCCCGGCCTCGACGAACTGGCGCGCCTGGCGCTCGCCCATGCCGACGATGTCCATCGCGCCCCGGCTGACCCAGTGCTCGACCGAGCGCACCAGCTGGGCCGGGCAGTCGACGTTGATGCAGTAGATATCGACCTCATCCGGCAGCTTCTCGACCGGCTCACCACAGGCCGGGCAGTGGGTCGGGGCCGTCCAGGGCACCTCGGCGCCAGTGCGCGCCTCGGGGATCGGGCCGATCACGTATGGGATCACATCGCCCGCCCGCTTGACCACCACGCGGTCGCCCAGGCGAATATCCCGGCTGATCACGTACTCGGGATTGTGCAGCGAGGCGTGCTGCACCGTCGTTCCGCCCAGGCTGACCGGGTCGAGCACGGCGTTGGGGATGAGCTTGCCGGTCCGCCCAACGTTGACCACAATCGCCCGCAGGGTCGTGGTCTCTTCGCGGGCCGGAAACTTGTAGGCGATCGCCCAGCGCGGGTCGCGCCCGACAATCCCCAGCTCGGTCTGCTGATCGAAGGCGTCGATTTTGATCACCACGCCGTCAACCTCGTAGTCCAGCAGCTCGCGCCGCTCCATCCACGCGTGGCAGTAGGCGATCACAGCCTCGAAATCGTCGAAGCGGCGGGCGTCGGGGTTGACCGCAAAGCCGTACTCGCGCAGGGTCTCCAGGGTCTGCCACTGGCTGCGCAGCGCCACGCCGGCAAACGGCCCGACCGCGTAGGCAAAAAAGCGCAGCGGCCGCCCGGCGGTGATGCTCGAGTCGAGCTGGCGCAGCGATCCCGCCGCCGCATTGCGCGGATTGGCCAGGATTTTCTGGCCGCTGGCCGCGTTGCGCTCGTTGAGCTCGCTAAAGGCGGCCAGCGGCAGATAGACCTCGCCGCGCACTTCGATGCGCTCGGGTGCCGCGCCACCGGCGGCGGGAATCCGCAGCGGCACATCCTTGACCGTGCGCAGGTTCGGCGTGATGTCCTCGCCGATCTCGCCGTTGCCACGGGTGGCACCAAGCGTAAAAACGCCCGCGACATAGGTCAGCGCCACGGCCAGGCCATCGATTTTTGGCTCGACCACAAAGCTCAGCGGCGCCGCGCCGATCACCCGCTGCACCCGCTCCAGCCAGGCCCGCAGATCGGCGGCGTTGAAGGCGTTGCCCAGGCTCAGCATCGGCACGGGATGCTGGACCTTGGGAAAGCGGCTGAGCGGCGCGCTGCCCACCCGCTGGGTTGGCGAGTCGGCGCTGCGCAGCTCGGGGTGGTCGGCCTCGATCTGGCGCAGCTCATTGAGCAAGGCATCGTACTGGGCATCGCTGATCAGCGGCGCATCCAGGGTGTAGTAGCGGTGATTGTGCAGGCGAAGTTCGGCGCGCAGCGCGTCGGCGCGGGCGCTGATTTCGAGCGGGTCAGTCATTGAGTCATCCTCCAACCAAGTCGTGGCAAATTATAGCAGAGCGGCCCAATCCTGACCCGCGAATCTCTTCATGCCGATGATTTGGGCTGTGGAGCAGGTTTTATCCCGCTCTAGTGGCCTGAAACCGCTGATTCGCAGCCAAAAAACGCCTGGATTAGCCCGCTGGCTGAGTCATTAATTCGGCATTAAAGACAAATATACTTGATAAAATGACAAGTATACTTGACATCGACTTGAAACAAATGTATACTTTGACAATGTTAGATTACACGGCAAAGGCGCAGGATTTTGGATGAAGATGGACGCTTGGTGGATAACGATTGGTGGAGGGACGCCATATATGGCGTCCCTCCCGCGAATACGT
>DAOTUS010000482.1:0-2438 GCA_034437415.1 Herpetosiphonaceae bacterium | reverse complement strand
ATATGGCGTCCCTCCCTCCCGCGAATACGTGCGCTTTTTGGGTTTCCCGGTCATCGCGCAGGTCGGTGCGAACGCCATACATGGTGTCCATGGGCCTAATCTAACATTGTCAAAGTAGGTATTTTCCCCTCTCTACCGCAGTGGAGAGGGGTGGCGCGTAGCGCCGGGGTGAGGTCGAACCTGCGTCTGGAAGCGCTTATTTAAACGGGATTGCCCCTAGCCCCTAATCCCTACACCACCCCAACCCCAGCGCCAATCAGATCATCGACGATTTTGGCGCTCGACAGCACGCCTGGCAGGCCCGCCCCAGGGTGGGTTCCGGCGCCGACAAAGTACAGGTTGGGCAGCTCCTCGGACTGGTTGTGGGGCCGGAACCAGGCCGACTGGGTCAGGATTGGCTCGACCGAGAACGCGCTGACCTTGTAGCTGTTCAGATCCTACTCGAAGTGCAGCGGCGTAATCATGTGCTCGCTGACGATGTGCTGGCTGAGATTGGGCAGGTAGCGATCCTCCAGAAACTGCATAATTCGGTCGCGATACGGCTTGGCGGCGGCCCGCCAGTCGGTGCCCGAGCCGAGGTGCGGCACTGGCGATAGCACATAGAACGCCTCGCAGCCAGGCGGGGCCAGCGACGGATCGGTCAGGGTTGGCATGTGCAGGTACAGCGAGAAGTCGTCGGCGAGGGTCTTTTTGTTGAAAATATCGTTCAGCAGCGGCTGGTAGCGCGGCCCCAGAATGATGTCGTGGTGGGCCAGCGGCGGGCCGTCCTGGCCGCGATACAGCCGATCGGTGCCGAAGTAGATCACCACCAGCGACATCGAGTAGCGCATGCGGGCCAGCTTGCGGTCGGTGTACTTCTTGCGCAGCGCGGCGGGCAGCAGATGCTGGTAGGCGAAGGCGACCTCGCCGTTGCAGACCACCGCATCGGCGTGCAGCTCGCTGCCATCCTGCATGCGCACGCCGGTCGCCCGGCCGCCGCTAGTCGTAATCTCGGCGACCTCGGCGTTGAGCTGAATCTTGCCGCCCAGCTCCTCGAACAGCCGCACCATCCCGCTCACCAGCGCCCCGGTGCCGCCCTTGGCAAACCACACGCCCCACTTGCGCTCCAGGTAGTTGATCAGCGTGTAGATGCTGGTGGTCTGGAAGGGGTTGCCGCCGACCAGCAGCGGGTGAAACGTCAGCACCTGGCGCAGCTTCTCGTTCTGCACAAACTTCGCGACAAAGCCATACACGCTGCGGTGCGACTCGAGCTTGAGCATATCGGGAATGATTTTGATCATATCCCAGGGCTTGAGGAAGGCCTGGTCGGCCAGCTCGGTGAAGCCTTTGTCGAAAATCTTCTCGGCCCGGCGCACAAACTCCAGGTAGCCGTCGACATCGGCGGGGTTGAGCGCCCGAATCTGGCGCACCATCGCCGGCAGGTCGTCGGAGTAGTCGAAGTGGGTGCCATCATGGAAAAAAATCCGATAGAACGGGCTGACCGGCACCATCTGGACATAGTCTTCCGCCCTGCGGCCAGCGTTGGTGAAGAGCTCGTCGATCATAAATGGCGCGGTGATGACGGTCGGGCCGCCATCGAACTTAAAGCCGTCCTGCTCGTAGACATACGCCCGTCCGCCGGGCTTGTCGCGCTTATCCACCACCACCACGTCGTGGCCCTTGGTCTGGAGGCGAATGGCGGCGCCCAATCCGCCAAACCCACTGCCAATCACAATAATCCGCATAGCTGCTCCCGTATATCTTTTAGAAAGTATGAACATTGACTGAACGCTATCGAGTGCTGGATTAAAACTCGTTATAATACGGTAGATGCTACGCCTATGCAGCATCGCTGGATGGTTCTACCCGAAGGGAAGTCAATGTCACCGCCTGATCCATTAGATATTACTACGACTGAAGATGTTGCCACGCTGCTGGCCTACGGTGAGGCCGCCGCCCAGCGCAACGATAAAACCGCCGCTCGGGCGGCGCTGCGCAAAGCCACCAAGCTCGACCAGCACAACGCCCCGGCCTGGCTGGCGCTGGCCCAGGTTGTGGGCACGTTCAGCGAGCGGCAGCTGGCCTACGAGCGGGTTCTGGCGCTGGATCCGGGCAATGTGGCGGCCCGCGGCGGGCTGGAGGCGCTTAAGGCAGGGGTGTCGAATCCTCATCCGCAGGTCGAGCAGCCGCCAATCGATCCCCGGCCGCTGACCCCGCCGATCACCGAGCCGCTGTTTTGCTATCGCCACCCGACGGTCGAGACCGGGCTGCGCTGCATCCAGTGCAGCAACCCGATCTGCGCCAAGTGCGCCCAGGTGACCCCGGTGGGCTTCCTCTGCCCGGATTGTCGCAAGGCGCGCCGCTCGCCGCTGTACGATGTCACGCCGACTGATGTGGCCAAAGGGGCGGCGGTGAGCTTTGTGGCGGGAGCGATTGGGGCGTTTGCCACGAGCATATTT
>DAOTUS010000481.1:0-10874 GCA_034437415.1 Herpetosiphonaceae bacterium | reverse complement strand
CGAGGCCAGCGGGATCGTCCGCGAGGTTGGGGCGGGCGTGGCGATGTTCACCCCTGGCGACCACGTTGTTTTTGGCTTCGTGCCGAGCTGCGGCCAGTGTCGCTACTGTGCGATCGGGCGCGGCGCTCTGTGTGAGCGCGGCGCTCAGGCGAACACCGCCGGGACGCTGCTGTCGGGCGCACGGTGCTTCAGCGATGCCCAGGGTCGGGTCTGCCACCACCACCTCGGGGTCTCGGCCTTCGCGCAGTTCACCGTTGTCGCCCAGGAGTCGCTGGTCAAGATTGATCCGATGCTGCCGCTGGCCACCGCCGCGCTCTTCGGCTGCGCGGTCCTGACCGGCGTCGGTGCAGTGGTCAACACCGCGCAGGTCGAGGCCGGATCCGCCGTGGCGGTGTTTGGGATGGGCGGCGTTGGCCTGAGTGCGCGGATGGGGGCGCGGGCGGTTGGCGCCCATCCCATCATTGCGGTCGATCGGCTGGAGGAGAAGCTGGCCCTGGCCCGTGAGCTCGGCGCGACCCACGTGATCAACGCGGACCACGCCGACCCGGTGGCGGCGATCCGCGATCTGACTGGCGGCGGCGCGGCCTACGTCTTCGAGAGCGTCGGCAACGAGCAGGTGCTGATCCAGGCCTACCAGGCCACCGAGCGCGGCGGCACCACCGTCACCATCGGGCTGCCGCACGCCAGCAAGCTCTTCGCCGTGTCCGCGGTCAGCATCGCCGCCGAAGAGCGCACGATCAAAGGCTCGTACATGGGCTCGGCGATTCCGCGCCGCGATATTCCGCGCTACATTGCCATGTATCAGGCCGGCATGCTCCCGGTCGAGAAGCTGCACACCCACAGCCTGGAGCTGGAGCAGATCAACGCCGGCTTTGACCGGCTTGCCAGTGGGCAGGCCGTCCGCCAGATCATTCATTTCAGGTGACGCTATGCCAGCAGCGACGATCTCCCGCAGCGATTACCGGCGCTTTATCAGCGTGCCGACCCGCTGGATGGATAACGATATCTACGGCCACGTCAATAATGTTGTCTACTACGCCCTGTTCGATACCGCGATCAACACCTATCTAATCGCCGAGGGCGGCCTGGATATTGGCGCGGGCGCGGTGATTGGGGTCGCGGTCGACACCCAGTGCCAGTTTATGCACTCGGTGGCCTTTCCCGACCTGCTGGAGGTCGGGCTGCGGGTCGGGCGGCGGCCCTGAGGGAGCGATGGGGATACCCAAACCACCGCTGCTGTGACAGCCCTAGCGCTGAACCAGCGGCAGGTACAGCTGCGCCGCCGCAGTGTCGAACTGAAACACCGCTGAGTAGGCGCTGTCGCCGCAGCCGTTGGCGGCGCGAACCTGCCAGAAATAGCGCGTCTCCGCCACCAAGTCGCGGTCCAGGGCCAGGCTGGTGGTTGTCACCGTCGCGCTCATAATGCTGGTTAGGTCGGCGGCGCTGGCCAGCTCCAGATGATATGCGCTGGCCTGGGGCACGCCGTCCCAGCGCAGCAGCGGGCGGAGCGATAGCCCGCTGCTGGCGTTGGCTGGCAGGCTGAGCGCCGGAGCCGCCGGGATGGCGTTGGCGATCGCCAGCGTCGCCGACAGCGTGTGGCTGAACGTTGACGCCGATCCAACGATCGCGATGGTCGCGCTGCCAGGCGCCGCGTCAGGCGCCGCGCTCAGCGTCAGCACACTCGATCCCGGTGGCACCAGCGTCGGCGGATTGAAGCTGGCGGTTAGCCCGGCCGGCAATCCGCTGGCCGACAGGCGCACCGTCGCGGTGTAGTTGGCGGTCGCGCCAAGGTTGACGGTGGAGGTGGCGCTGGTGTCAGCACACAGATCGTGGCTATCTGGGGTGATCGCCAGGCTGAAATCCGGGAGCGCATCAAGCACTTCCACCCCGGCCCCAAGCGGATCGAGCCAGCTGCTGAGCGCGGTGTCCGCCGAGCCGCCGCCAGCCCACGAGTAGGATAGTCGCCCGTACCAGTCGGACATAGCATAGCCGCAGGCGGCATAGCCGCCGTGGAGCTGCCCGACGATGCGGTGCTCGGGGCTGAACAGCGGCGACCCCGACGAGCCACCCTCGGTGGTGCCGCTGTCCCAATCCAGCACCCGCAGGTGGGTTCCATCGCCGGGCACGACATCCTGGGCATACGCCGTGGTGGTGGTTGGATCGTTTTCCAGGCTGATCCGTTTTTCGTGGCCCTGCGGGTGATGGATCCCCACGACGGCGGGGAATTCGATCGCCCGTCGATCCCAGCCTGCCCATGTCGGGTTGAACGCCGCTGGCAGCGCATCGTCAAGCTCCAGCAGGGCAAAATCCGTGACCTCCAGCGCCGCGAGCAGCGTGGATCCGGAGAGGCTCTGGCTGGGCAGGTCGGCGCCGGAGTCGCTATTCGAGGGCAGCCCGCTGCGACAGACCAGCGACTGATAGTTCCAGTAGGTCACCACCGAGGCGGCCTGGTCGGCGTCGCTCACACAGTGATTGGCGGTCAGAAAAAGCGGCCGGCGATTGTGGGCCGTATTGTTGATCAGCGCCCCGGTACACAGGTCGATCCCCATAATCGTAAAGACCGCCACCGAGCGCGCCTCCGGCCGCCACAGCTCGCCCTCGGGGCAGATCACGTCAACATTGCACGAGCCTGATTCGGGCGCATTCGTCCTGGGCAGGCCAACCCCAGTGAAGCCCTGGTTGACTGCGCCTAGCTCAAGCTCAATCTGAGCAATCTCATCTGCGGGGCCGCCCAGCTCTAGGACAACGCTGGATCCTGGCAGAATTGGCGTCCAGAGCTGGCCGTGGCTGGCGTTGTCGGCGGCAGTGTACGGCCCCAGCACGGTGCGGCGGTCCGGGGAGTAGACCAGGAGGCGGCTATTGGGTGGCATCTGGTAGCGCACAAAGCCAAGATTGAGCGACAGCGCATTCGGCGCGGTGATCTGGAGCCGCCAGACTGTGGTGGCGTTGGCGCCGCGCTCGCTGGTGCCGCTGTTGGCGGGCGTGATCTGGACCCTGGCTGGCTCGGCAAACCGCAGCGGCCCGGCGGTCGGCCGCTGCAGCGCAGTGGCGCGGAGCCGTTCCACGTCCAGGGCGGGCAGCTTCAGGTGGGCGATGTGGGCCAGCGGCTGGCCATCCTGCGCCAGCGGCCCTCGCTGGGCTGGGAGCTGGGCAAAGCTTTGCGGCACCGCCCCAGCCAGCACAATAATTAACATGGTCGAAACATATCCTCGCAGCCACGCAGCACGGACGTTCATCGAGAACCTCCTAAAGTCCCGCGCATCATTGCGGGGATAGGGATGACGCCAGTCAACTCTCTCCATCGTCAGGCGTACCTGTACAGTTATTCCTAAGCAAGCCCTATACCGAGCGCTGCCTCAGGCTCTGGGCGGTGATTTCAGCAGGTAGTTAACTATACATAATTCAAATAACCTGTCAATTGCTGGGGTTGGTGACTTGAATTACACTCAGCCTTGCGCTGGATTGCACAGAAAAAACGACGGTGGTACAATACCCTGCACACGCGATGACGGAGCCAGTAGACACGTTATTTCCGAACCAGCGACGATGCAGTTGGTGTGAGGCATCGATCGGACGACCTGTTGAAGATCCCTCCTGAGCAGAACGCTGAACCCACCGGCTGGTGGCACTAAGCGAACCGGCCTTCGCCCACCGTTACTCGGGCGGCGCTGTGATTGCAGCGCACGAAGCGGATGCTGAGCAACCCTCAGTGTCAAGCGGGGTGGTACCGCGAGCTGTTCAGTTGCTGAACCTCGTCCCTGGATTGGGATGGGGCTTTTTGTTTTTAGGGATTTTTCGCTCTGTGTAGACATAATCGTACCGTTTGCCGCTAGCAGCCCGCCGCTAGCGCTTAGAACCGGAGGTTCAGATGGCTTTTTCTCCTGTTGACCCCAAAGTTTCGTTTCCAGCCTTGGAAGAGGACGTCGCCGCCTGGTGGACCGCCCACGGAATTGTGAAAAAAACCCTGGAGCACGGCGATCCGCAGCGGCCGTTTGTGTTCTTCGAGGGCCCGCCAACCGCCAATGGCCAGCCGGGCATCCACCACGTCGAGGCCCGCTCGTCGAAGGATATCGTGGTGCGCTTCCAGCGCATGCTCGGCAAAAAAGTGCTCGGCGCCCGTGGCGGCTGGGATACCCACGGCCTGCCAGTTGAGATCGAGGTCGAGAAAAAGCTCGGCTTTAGCGGCAAGCCCGATATCGAGCGCTACGGCATCGCCGAGTTCAACGCGGCCTGCAAGCAGTCGGTCTGGGAGTATATCCAGGAGTGGAAAAAGCTCACCGAGCGGATCGCCTTCTGGATCGATCTGGACGATCCCTACACGACCTACGACAATAAATACATCGAGTCGCTCTGGTGGATCTTCAAACAGCTCCACGAGCGCGATCTGCTGTACCGCGACTACAAGGTGACCATGCACTGCCCGCGCTGTGGCACCTCGCTCTCCGACCACGAGGTCGCCCAGGGCTACCAGGATAATACCGACGATCCCTCGGTGTGGGTGCGCTTTCGCATTCGCGAGAGCGGCCACGCGCTGGATGCGCAGCTCAACGATGCGGCGTTTCTGGCCTGGACCACCACGCCGTGGACGCTGCCGGCCAACGCGGGCCTGGCCGTCAATCCCGAGGCCACCTATGTTTTAGTCGAGCACGAGGGCGAGCGGCTGGTGCTGGCCGAGGCGCTGCGCGATGCGGTGCTTGGCGCGGGCGCAACCACCGTCGCCAGCTTCCAGGGCAACGATCTGCGCGACCTTTTCTATGCGCCGCTGTTTCCCGGCGTCGGCAACCTTGGCCAGCCGATGGATCTGGCCACCGCCTACCGGGTTGTCGCCGATGAGTTTGTCACGCTGGAGGACGGCACCGGGATTGTGCACATCGCGCCAGCCTATGGCGACCTCGACGTTGGGCGCAAATATGGCCTGCCAACGCTGTTTTCGGTCGATCTGGCCGGGAATGTGCTCGAGGCCTTTGCGCCGTATGGCTTTGCCGGCATGTTCTTCAAAGAGGCTGACCCGAAGATCTCGCGCTACCTTAAAGATCAGGGCAATCTGTTCAAGTCCGGGCGGGTCTCGCACACCTATCCGTTCTGCTGGCGCTGCAAAACCCCGCTGCTGTTCTACGCCAAGCAATCCTGGTATATCCGCACGACCGCCGTCAAGGACCGCCTGATCGCCAACAATCAAAAGATCAACTGGGTGCCGGACCACATCAAAAACGGGCGCTTTGGCAACTGGCTGGAGAACAACATCGACTGGGCGATCAGCCGCGAGCGCTACTGGGGCACGCCGCTGCCGATCTGGATGTGCAACGACTGTGGCAAGGTCGAGGTGATCGGCTCGGTGGCCGAGCTGGGCGAGCGAACTGGCGAAGATGTCAGCCAGCTTGACCTGCACCGGCCCTATGTTGATACGCCGTCGTGGGACTGCCCGGCCTGTGCAGGCGGCGCGATGCAGCGCATCCCCGACGTGGCCGACTGCTGGTTCGACTCCGGCGCGATGCCGATCGCCCAGTGGCACTATCCGTTTGAGAACAAGGAGATCTTTGAGATCGCCGGCCAAGCCGACTACATCTCCGAGGCCATCGATCAGACCCGCGGCTGGTTCTACACGCTGCACGCGCTGGGCACGCTGCTGTTCGACCGCCCGGCCTACAAGAACGTGATCTGCCTGGGCCACCTGCTCGATGGCAAGGGCGAGAAAATGTCCAAGTCCAAGGGCAACGTGGTCGATCCGTGGGAAGTGATCGCGCGCTACGGCGCCGACGCGACCCGCTGGTACATGTTCGCGGCCGGCCCGCCCTACAACCCGCGCCGCTTCACGATGGAGCTGGTCAGCGAGTCGCTGCGGCAGTTCCTGCTGACCCTGTGGAACACCTACAGTTTCTTCGTGACCTACGCCAACGTCGATGGCTGGTCCGGCGATGGGGTGCTGGAGGCCGGCAACGGCGCGGCCCATCCGATCATGAGCCTGGAGGCCGAGGACTATCGCCTGACGCCGACCGACCGCTGGGCGCTGGCCCGGCTGAACGCGCTGGTGCGCGATGTCACCGCCGACCTGGAGGGCTACGACATCCACACGCCGGCCAAGCGGCTGGAGCAGTTCGTCGATGAGCTGTCGAACTGGTACGTGCGGCGCAATCGGCGGCGCTTCTGGGGCAGCGAGATGAGCGCCGACAAGCAGGGCGCCTATCGCACGCTGTACACCTGTCTGACCACGGTCGCCCGCCTGATGGCGCCGTTCACGCCGTTTGTGGCCGAGTCGATGTATCGCAACCTGGAGGCGGGCGCCCCCAGCGCTGCCGAAAGCGTGCATATGGCCCACTGGCCAACGGTCGATTCGACCCTGCTCGACGAGAATCTTATCCGCGAGACCGACCTGCTGATGAAAGCCGTCAGCCTCGGGCGGGCGGCCCGCAAAAACGCCGGCGTGCGCATCCGCCAGCCGCTCTCGGACCTGCTGGTGCGGCTGCCCCGTGGCGAGCGCCTCAGCCAGTTCGTCGACGACCTGCGCGACGAGCTGAACATCAAGGAGATCCGCTGGCTGGGCGTGGGCGATGGCGTGGTCGAGTATCGCTTCAAGCCCAACCTGCGCACGGTGGGCAAGAAGTTTGGCAAGCAGGTTCCGGCCCTGCGCGCGGCCCTGGCCGGCCTGAGCGGCCCGGCGGCGGCGGCGGCGGCCGAGAAAGTCGAGGCCGGCGAGGCGTTCGATCTCACGGTTGACGGCGCCACGCTGACCCTGGCCGCCGAGGACGTGCTGATGGAGGCGACCTCGCCCGAGGGCTACACGGTCGCCGAGAGCGAGGGCGTGCTGGTGGCGCTGGTGACCACCATCACCGACGAGCTGCGCCGCGAGGGTGTGGCCCGCGAGATCGTGCGCAGCCTCAACGACGCCCGCAAATCCGCCGATCTGGCGATCACCGACCGGATTGTGGCGACCCTGGAGCCGAAGGAGAGCCTGCATCTGGCCGAGGTGCTGGCCGAGCACGGCGAGTACATCAAGGCCGAGACGCTCTGCGACTTCCTGCACATCGCCGCCCCGGTCACCGACGCCCACGTCACCGAGCTGAAGCTCGACACCGGGCTGGTCACCGTCGGCGTGAAGAAGGTCTAGCCACTCCAATGATCTATCGCTGTGCGTGCTATGATGGTGGCGCACTTTCGCAACGGGGCAAAGTCGAACTTTGCCCCGTTTTTTTCAAACTCTATCGAAGGATTTTCCGATGAGCATATCTTCTCTGCTTATTCCGCCGCCGTTTGATAGCGAGCGCGACGACTGGGGCGCCACCCTGCTGGCCGAGTGGGGGCGTGGGCAGGTTCAGGCCGGGACGCAGGTGCTGATCCTCGGGGCTGGCGCTGGCGGCGTGGGGCTGCCGCTGGTCCGCGCCGGGGCCGTGGTCACGTTCGCCGATGACAGCGTCTCGGCGCTGGCGGCGGCTCGGCTGGCCTTCAAGCAGGCCCGGCTGGAGGCCAGCTTTGTCACCACCAGCGCGCTGAGTCCTGAGCAGCCGTTCGATCTGGCCCTGCTGAATATTGTCTGGTGGCCCGATGCCCGCCGGGGCGCCGAGCTGATCGCCCTGGCCGCCGCGCACGTTCGCCCTGGCGGGATTATCGCGGTCGGCGGGGGCAAAAACGCCGGAATGGGCGGCGCCGAGCGCGATCTGACGGCGCTGGTCGGGGTCAACTCGGTGGTGATCTACAAAAAAGGCCATCGGGTGATTGCCGCCGAGCGCCCGGCCACCTGGTCGGCCCCGGCCCGCGAGCCGCAGCGTAGCGTGATCGCGGTGCGCGGCGTGACGCTGACGGTCGAGCACAGCGCAGGCGTGTTCGCCGACGGCAACCTCGATCCGGCCACGACAATGCTGCTGGAGGCCGTGGCGATCCCCGAGGGCGCCGCCGTGCTCGATCTTGGCTGTGGCGCCGGGATTATCGGGATGGTGATCAAGCGTCTGGCGCCCTCGGCGACGCTGACGCTGGTGGATAGCAATGTGGTCGCGGTGGCGCTGGCCGAGCGCAATCTGGCCCGCAACGATCTCGCCGGGCGCGTGCTGCCAAGCGATGGCGTGGCGGCGGTCGCTGGCGAGCAGTTCGATCTGGTGGTCAGCAATCCGCCCTTTCACGTTGGGCGCGCCCGCACCGACTTCATCGCCCGCCGCTTTATCAGCGAGGCCCACACGGTGCTGCGGCCCGGCGGCACGCTGGTGCTGGTGGCCAATCGGTTTCTGCGCTACGAGCCGGAGATCCAGGCCGCCTTTGGCAATGTGCGCGAGCTGGCCGGCAACGACAGCTACAAGGTGCTGGCGGCGGATCGGGCTTAGGCTTCGATAGTCTCAGCCATCGCGGTCCCTGATCGGTTCCAACACTTCTCTAACACTCGGCCGTAACCTGCGGCTGCGCCGACACGTATAATCTACTATCAGCACCAGCTGATACAGGAGGCAGCGATGACCCGAACATTGGCGGAGATTGTGATCGCGGTGATCGTGGTGGTGATCTTCTTTCGATTAGGTGTGGAACTGGCCCCAATCGTGATGGATTGGTGGCGTGATACGAAGAGCGCTGCAAACGGCGATGATGAAAGGAACGATAATGACAACGAGTAAAAAAGCTGCTCCCAACACACGGCGAATTGTTAGCCTGGCAATTGGCGCCGCGATCGCCCTTGGCGCCCTGGTGATTCTATTGATGTCGTGGCGCACAATTCCGCCGGGCTACGTGGGGATTGAGTTCAACAAAGCCACCAACAGCGTGACAACCGGCGCCCTCGAGCCAGGCTGGACGCTGATCAACCCGTTTACCAGCGCCATCCAGCAGTACCCGATCACGATTCAGACCTATACGATGGTGCAAAGCGGCGACGAGGGCTCGACCGGCACCGACGACTCGATCAAGATCCAGTCCAAGGAGGCCCAGCAGCTGAACCTGGACGTATCGGTGCAGTTTCGGGTGGATCAAACTCGCGCGGCCGACCTGTACAGCGCCTGGGGCGGCCAGGATATCAGCGTGATTCGGGATCAGGTGGTGCGCCAGCAGACCCGCTCGGCGCTGGCCAACCTGGCCGGCAGCTACGGCTGGGAAGAGATCAGCGGCGAGCAGCGCTCCGAACTGGCGGCTAAGGTGTCCGAGCAGCTGAAGTTCGAGTTCGACCGACGCTTCCTGATCCTGGAGGGTTTTGTGATCCGCGAGGTCCATCTGCCCGAGAACCTGAAGGTGGCGCTGGACAACAAAATCACCGCCCAGCAGGCCGCCGAGCGCCAGCGCTACGAGCTGGAGCAGGCTACGATCAAAGCCGAGCAGGATCAGATTGTCGCCGAGGGCCAGGCCAACGCCCAGCGGGCCACCGCCCAGGGCGACGCCGACTCGACCCTGATTCGCGCCAAGGCCCAGGCCGACGCCAACAAGCTGCTCTCGCAGAGCGTCAACGACTCGCTGATCCGCTATCAGATGATGCTGCGCTGGGATGGCAAGCTGCCGGTGTTTAGCGGCGGCGACGCCACCCCGCTGATCGACACCAGCGCGATTCTGAACAGTATCAGCGCCACCAAGCCGATCAGCCCGTAGCGTTTATCAGCTCCACAAACAAGGCAGCCCATCAGGTTTTCTGATGGGCTGCCTTGTTTTAGCGCATTGGAATGGCCTAATCTCTAATTCCTAACCTCTGATCCTCGGCCCCAGCCAGACCAGCAGCGGCGGCCCGGCGGGATTCTTCCCGCCAGCGCACCACGCTCAGCGCCAGCGCAGGCAGCAGCATCGTCAGCGTGATCGCGGCGATCTCGGCCGGGGCTTTGCTCAGCGGGCCGATCAGCAGCGCCGCGATGTAGATCGTCGGCAGGCTGGCGACGATCAGCAGTGGCAGGCGCCGATCCTTCAGCAGGCCGACCGGCAGCGAGGCGGCGGTGTAGAACCAGGTGTAGGGCGCGATGGCGAACTGCGCGATCACCGCCCCGGTCACCCAGTCCCGCGCCCAGATCAGCGGGATCAGCGCGAGCAGCAGCACCCAGGGAATATATTGCAGCGACACCGCCCGATAGGCGCCGCTGGCCGCCAGCCACTCCAGCGGCCAGCTGGGGTCGAGCAGCGTCGGCAGCCCCCAGACGATCGCAAACGCCAGCAGGGTCGCCCGCCAGGGCCGCCACGAGCGGGCCGCCACCAGCAGCGCTAGCGCCAGCACGGCCCCCTGGGTTGGCTTGAGCAGCATCACCGCGCAGCACAGCGCCAGGGCAAACGCCGCCCAACGCTCGCCGCGCCGCTCGCGGTACACATACACCCCCACGATCTGGGCGATCAGCACGACGCTGGCGAACTGCTCCAGCCGCAATCCTTCCAGCACCGCCCAGTAGGCGATGAACCAGAGCGGCGTCCGCGTCCAGCGCAGCGCCAGCAGTATCGCGCCCACCAGCCCGGCCAGCCAGACGATCGAGAACGCCCGCACCGGCAGCAGGCTAAGTGGCAGCAGCCAGGCGACCGCCGGAAACGGGTAGGCGTTGCCGTAGCGGTGCATCTGGTCGTAGGGATTGGTTGGGTTGCCCGCCGCATCGGGCGGGCTGTACAGCGCCTGCGGGTCAACCGCCGCGTCAAGGTTGTAGGCGCTGCCGGTCTGCAGCCAGGCCTGCGCCCCAAAATAAATCGGGTAGACATCGTAGATCGGGTAGCTTTTGCTGGAGCGCCAGGCCACCGCCCCGCTCACAATCACCACGAACACAGCCCAGAACCACCAGCGGGGAAGCGGGCGCGCAAACGTCATGTGGCGATCTCCACAATCGATTTAATGCCGCCTTCTTCCGGCGCCTCAATCGCGTCCATGAAGCGCTCCAGCAAAAGCTACCCGATCTACGATGTCTACCCGATTTATTTTGGGGCGCAGGCCTGGCTGCAGACCGGCA
>DAOTUS010000480.1:0-9517 GCA_034437415.1 Herpetosiphonaceae bacterium | reverse complement strand
CCATATATGGCGTCCCTCCCGCGAATACGTGCGCTTTTTGGGTTTCCCGGTCATCGCGCAGGTCGGTGCGAACGCCATACATGGTGTCCATGGGCCTAATCTAACATTGTCAAACTATTGACTATTGACTACATAGTACTTTAAGCCTATAAAAGACCAGAGATGTGGTGTAATTTTTGCTCATTTTTTGGTATAGTTATGCAATTCCACTATATCCATATTAGTGCTATGGTTTTTAGTTTGTTTTAATATATTTTTTACCCCTTTAGGTATTGATGCCATTTGAAAGGATACCCTGTATGGTAGAAAGTAGTCAGCGCTTTCATTCCCGATTTCTGGTTATCATATTGCTTTTATTAAGTGCCAGCAGCGTTGTGATCGGGCAAAAACCACGCCCAAGCTCGGTAACCGCAGCCAATCCGGCGGCGGCCACGCCAACCAGCCTGACCGTGGAACCCCCACAGCTTGAAGCATCGAGCATAAGTGGGGTGAATTTTGTGCGCAAAACGCTATTCAACACCAGCACTCCCATCAACGGATCCAGCCTGCTGAATCAGCCCACCGGCCTCACGTTTGGGCCAGATGGGCGCTTATACGTCGGCCAGTTCGATGGGCGAATTTTCGCGCTGACCGTCAACTACAGCACCTATGAAGTCACCGCGGTTCAGCTAATCGAGACCATCTACAACTATCCCACCAAAAATGATGATGGCTCGCCGGCCCCCACTGTTAAGGGCCGCCAGCTGATTGGCATGGTCTTTGATCCGGCCTCAACCGCCGCCAACCCAATTTTGTATGTCAGCCACAGCGATATCCGCTACGGGTTTAACAACAACGGTACCTCGGGACTCATCGATACCCACTCGGGCACGATCTCGCGCTTGAGCGGCCCCAACTATGCCGTGGCAACCGATGTGATTATCGGGCTGCCGCGCTCACGGGAAAACCACGCCACCAACAGCATCGTCTGGGGTCCCGATGGCTGGCTGTACATCGCCCAGGCCAGCAACACCAACAACGGCGCCCCCAGCTCGCACTTCAGCAACCTGCCCGAGCGCTACCTGACCGCCTCAATCCTGCGGGCCAAGGTTAAAGATCCAACCTTTCCAACCGGGCTGAATGCAACCAATATCAATCAGGCCAGCGATATGGTTCCCTACGCGGGGAAATTTGAAATCTACGCGACCGGCTATCGCAATGTCTACGATATGATCTGGAACTCGAGCGGCCGTCTGTACGCCAACGTCAACGGCGGCAACGATGGCTATGGCGATACGCCAGCGGCGGCGCAGTGTCCCGGCGGAGTTGAGATCCGCCCGCCCTATCTGCCCGACCAGCTGCGGATCGTCACCGCCAGCTCCTATGGCGGCCACCCAAACCCGGCCCGCGGCGAGTGCACCCTGAACGATGGGGTTCTCCAGGGGCTGCCCGAGCCAGCCACCTATGATCCGGCAACCTATCTCTTCGATTTCCGGCCCTCGACCAATGGCATCACCGAGTATCTCTCCGATACCTTTGAGGGCGCCTTGATGAACAATCTGATTGTCGCGACCTACGGCGGCACCACCAGTGGCGCCCACCCCGAGGGCGAAAGCGTCAACAGCATTGCGCTCAACCCCGACGGATCGTTTAAATCGATCGCCCGGCTGGCCTACTTCAACCAGCCGCTGGATGTGATTGTCGATAGCGCCGGCAGCATTTTTGTGGCCGAGTTCGGCGGCGATGCGATCACGATTTTGAAGCCGGCCGTCGTCAACAACTGCCCGCCGCCCGGCGACCCAACCTACTTCATTGATACCGATCAAGATGGCTACACCAATAAAGATGAGGCCGATAACGGCACCGATATGTGCAGCCAGGCCAGCTCCCCGGCCGACTTCGACGGTGCGCTTGAGTGGGACAACAACCAATTCAAACGCTCCGACCTCAACGACCCCGACGATGACAACGATGGCATTCTCGATGTCAACGATCAGCTCTACTTCGACGCCGGCAACGGCCTGAACACCCAGATGCCGGTGGCGTTCAGCTGGAATCCCGGCGATGCCCCGCTGGGCCGGGTCGGCAACACCGGGTTCACCGGCGTTCAGATCACCGGCGCGCCAACCCGCACGATCCCTTCCAACCTTGCGGTTGGTGCGGCCGGCGGCTACATGAACATTATTACCACCGCCGGTAGCCACGTCGGCGGCCAGAATAACCAGTCGAATGCCCTGCAGATCGGCTTCGACGCCCGGCGACCCTTCCGCATCGAGACGCGCCTGACCGAGGCATTCCTCGGCATGACCCCGTCCGGGGATCAGGCGGCCGGCTTGTTCATTGGCACCGATCAGGATAACTATATTCGGCTGGTGGCGGCCGCCAATAAAAATGGCAGCGGCGCTGGCGGCACCGGCTTGCAGTTTGCCAGCGAGAGCGCTGGAGTGTTCACCGCCAACCCGACCGGCAATAATCCCAGCCTGAACTTCGGCAGTATCCAGAACCTGGATCTGCGTCTGGTTGGCCTACCGTCTGAAGGAAAGATCAGCGCCCACTACCGGGTCGATAGCACCTCCGAGGCGGCTTGGCAGCTGATTGGGACAATTTCGAATGGGCCATTCCTGACCAATGGATTACCGACCGGGATTGTCACCACCCACAATGGCACCAGCTCGACCGTGTCGTTCGTCTTCGACTATTTCAGCATTGAGCATACCGATATCGTGGCCCGGATCAACGCCGGACACAATGCGGTTACCACGAACGGCGCCAGCTGGAGCGCCGACTCGCCCACCGACCGACCCTATTCGTCCGGCGGCTCGAACTATGTTCTGAGCAGTTTCACCTGTCCCAACATCCAAAATACCACCGACGATATTCTGTACTGCTCGGAGCGCTCCGGTGGAAATCCGGGTAATCCACTCAGCTACACCATTCCGGTGAACACACCGGGGCTGTACCAGGTCCGGCTGCACTTTGCGGAAATCTACTTTGGCCTGAGCGGGAATCCACCTGGCGGGCCAGGCAAGCGGGTGTTTGATGTCAAGATGGAAGGCGCGACGGTGCTGAATAACTATGACATTATCGCCCAGGCTGGCGCCAGCGCCCGCGCAATCACCGAAACGATCCCGATCACCGTCACCGATGGGGCGCTCAACATTGTCTTGGACGCGACCCTGGCAAGCAGTGTCGATCAAGGGAAAGTATCGGCGATTGAGGTCTGGGGGCCAATTACCGCGCCCCTAATCATAGCGACACCGACTCCTGTCACGCCGTCAGCAACACCGATCACGCCGACAGCAACTGGCACCACGCCGACAGCAACTGGCACCACACCGACGGCGACCAGCACCACGCCCACGGCGACCGCAGTTCCAACGCTGCCTCAGGTAGTATGGATACCGCTGGTCATGCGCTAACAGATCCAGTCAGTCCGCCAACGAATTAGAGAATATATTCGTTGGCGGACGCTTGTTATCGGGGCAGACTGACCAGCCGGGCTTTCAGGCCAATATCGTGATTAATTATAAAATTCCTTAAAATACTTAAATAACTTCTAGTATAATTTATTCATTTTCCACGGGAAATGAATATCGCTAGAATATTGACAAAAATAGTGCTTTTAGGTATATCTTATTAGTACTACTTCCTACTTCAACCGAATATCTTGATCATTGCAATGGATGAGTTGTCTGGCACAGAGACTTATTTAGTGCTCACAGTGATAGAGATGAGACTATTTTCACGTGTTGACTAGGCATCCACCCGTAGGCTCAGGCTGCCTGGCCCAATGTAAAAACCCTAGGAGGGGACATGCATATCCGACCACACTATCGACGTCTATACACAGGGTTCGTATGTTTGCTTGCGCTTGGACTTGTACTGATGGGGACAACCGCGCTGCGGGCGGTGATGGCGGCGGAGCGGGCGCCAAGCCTAATCCAGGCGCCTGATGTAGATTCTCCATCGATCACCGAAACCACCCCGGCGAACAACGCAACCTACGAGCGGCGGGATCTGTTTGTGGTAGCAAATGTAAGTTTGCCCAATCCGGGCGCCGGGGTTGATGCAACGACGTTGCTATCGACGTCAGTGCGGCTGGTCCGAACCAGCGACAGCGCGCTGGTCCCGGCGACCCTCAACACCTCCGGCGGCGGCGATGTGGTGGTGCTTGATCCCACTCCGACGCTAGATGCCTTCACCAACTACACCTTCACGGTGAATAGTAATCTTAAAGATACCAGTGGGGCCACCTTCGCGCCCTATACAATGAGCTTCACGACTGGCAGCGCTGGTGGCCCGACTCCACGCGGCAATGTTGGCTTTGAGAAGGTACCGCTGCTCGATACCGTCATCACCGAGGGCTACACCACGCTCCAGGTTGGCCCCGATGAGAAACTGTATGCGACGACCCTAGATGGGCGAATTATTCGCTATGCGATCAACCCGGATGGGACAACGGGCATCTCACAAACGATTACCACCATCCAAACCTATGCCGGCACCCCCGGCAAGCGCATGATGATTGGCTTCGTCTTTGAGCCAGGCTCGACGAGCGGCAATCTGGTTGCCTGGGCCAGCCACAGCTTTTATGGGCTGTCGAATGGCCTGGACTGGACTGGCAAAATCACCCGTTTAAGTGGCCCCAATCTGGAGATTGCCCACGACTATGTGATTGGTCTGCCGCGCTCCTATAAAGATCACCTCAGCAACAGTCTGGCATTTAATAAAAACGGCGACACCAATAAGCTCTATCTGACCCAGGGCAGCAATAGCGCGATGGGCCAGCCTGACTCGGCCTGGAATTTCCGCTCTGAGCATCTGTTTACTGGCGCAGTGCTTGAGGTTAGTATCAATAGAATTGCGGTTCCTGTCGGTGCCCCAACGCCAGTTGATGTTCGCACCGAGGCGCCGGTCAACTACAACCCGTTTGCCCAGGATGCGCCAGTGATCATTTATGCCTCGGGCATTCGCAACGCCTACGATCTGCTCTGGCATAGCAACGGGCAGCTCTATTCGGCGACCAATGGCTCGGCCGCCGGTGGCAACACCCCATCCAGCCCGCCTGATATCGCGAATACTCCGGCCTGCCAGCAGCGGCTTGATAAAAACACCAAGGGCAACTACAGCGGGCCTGATGTGGTTGGGCTAGAGAAAGTCACGACCCAGCCCGATCTGCTCTATCGCGTGGTCAAAAATGGTTACTATGGCCACCCGAACGCCGCCCGCTGCGAGTGGGTGATGAACGGCGGCAACCCAACCAGCGGCGTCGATATCGCTGAAGTGGTCGGCACTGGCGCCAACCCGGCCACCTATCCCGTTGGCACGCTGCCCGACCGCAACTGGAAGGGCTATTCCTACCGCTTCGGCAACAACTTCTCGCCCAACGGCCTGATCGAGTATCAGCACAGCGGCTTTAGCAATGCGCTCAAGGGTAAGATTATGGCCGTGCGCTACAGCGGCGGCAACGATATTATTGTCCTGACGCCTGGCACCGCCAGTAAAGACATCTCGGCGGCGCAAGTTAATATCCTTGGCTTCACCGGGTTTAACGATCCGCTGGATCTGATCGAGAATCCGAGCAATGGCAACCTGTATGTCTCCGAATATGGCCTGCGCCGGATCACCCTGCTGCGGCCAATCACCAAAGCCGCCCCAAGCGCCCAGATTGCGCCCACGCGGCGGGTGTACAACGATGTTGTCGGTGGCGGGGCGACGCCTGCGCAAACCTTCACCATCAGCAATACCGGCACCGCCCCGCTGACGATCACCCAAATCGTGATCCCGGCATCGCCCGACTCGTCCCAGTTTTCGATTATCAGCAAACCGGGCAATAACTACAGGCTCAATCCGGGGGCGTCGGTGCCGGTTACGGTCGCGTTCAATGCCAGCGGAACCGGGCCACGCGGGGCGATCCTCCAGATCAGGAGCAACGATCCGGCCAATCCGATCATCGAAGGGATTCTGCGCGGCCTGGGGACCGCCGGAACTGGCGGCACCAACGAGCCATCGCTGCAGTACATTCTGGACACCTACGAGATTCCGATCAGCGTTGGCGATGACGACCCGATGACCAACATCATCCACAGCACCAACTTCGCCAACCTCTCGCTGGGGCAGGAGATGCAGGTTGGCTACTTCATTCGGGCCAACGCCAACCCGGTGACCATCGAGCCGCTGGCGGTGTTTGGGCCGCAGGATCAGCCGGGTGAGACCGGGATTGTCACCCACTTCGGCTGGTACGAGACCGGCGTCGCAACCTCGACCCATGAGCTATTCACGGTCGCCAACGCCTATAACCAGAGCCTCAATCCCGTGACGGTGGGCACCACGACCTTCAACCCCGCCGCCAAGGGCTTTGGCTTTTACTCCAAGTGGCCGTTCTTTGATGGTCGAATGGTGTACAGCGAAGACGCGCTCAACACATTCGCTGGCGCAATCCCCCACCACGTCCGGGTATACCCGCTGATCAGCGAGGGCCTGGCGGTTCCCAACACCTATATTGTGGCAACCGAGGAGCATACCAGCGGCTACGACTACCAGGACATCGTCGTGATCGTCCGCAACGTGATTCCAATCCAGGTCCCAACCACAGTTGATTTCAAGATCAATTTCCAAAGCCCGGATGCCGCCATCCCAGCAGGCTATCTGCGCGACTTTGGCGAGCCGTTTGCGCTCCGTCAGCTGGCGGGCCAGGGCGATGGCACCCTGGTGTACGGCTGGGTCAACCCCAACGACGAGAACCCACGCAGCCCGCGTGATCTGGCCAGCGCTGGCGGCACGCCAGGCAATGGCCGCGATCGCGATACGAATATGACCGACCAGCGCCTCGACACGCTGTTCCATATGCAGGCCGATACGATTTCAGGTGGATTCAATGGCACCCAGCTGCCCGGCGCCTGGGAAATGGTCGTCCCCGATGGCACCTATCGGGTCACAGTCGCCGTCGGCGATGAGCTCCCTGGTGCGCCGCCGGAGCCAAACAGCGAGCGCCACACCATTAATGTTGAAGATGTGAGCGCAATCTCCAGCTTCCAGACCAGCGGTGAGGCTGGCAGCCTGACCCGCCATATGATCGCCACCGTGTGTGTGCCGGTCAGCGATGGCCGGATCACCATCGACGCCAAAACCGGGATCAACACCAAAATCAACTACGCCGATATTCTGAAGGTCGCCACCTGCGTGGTGCCACCGACCAGCACGCCGGTGACGCCGACCAATACCCCGGTGACACCAACCGAGACTCCGGTGACGCCCACCAATACCCCGGTGACGCCGACCAGCACCGTGCCGACGCCAACGGGCACTCTGCCCACCGAGACGCCGGTGACGCCGACCAGCACCGTGCCAACCACCACGCCGACCAGCACCGTGCCAACCGCCACGCCGACCAGCACCACGCCGACCAGCACCGTGCCGACGCCAACGGGCACCCTGCCAACGCCGACCGCAACAACCAACCTGCCCAAAATCAATGTCTACCTGCCACTGCTGATCAACGCCAGCGGGCCTGGCGGCGGACAGACGGCGGCAGGCAAGGGCATGTATCGGCCGATCGATGGCCTGCAGCGCCAGGCGCAGGCGCGGAATCAGACCGTGGGCGAGACCGCCTGGCTGGAGAACGTGCTGCGCCAGATCTACTCGCTGCAGATGGGGCGCAGTGTCGCGGCCGCATGTAGCGGAACCGGCGACATTCAGGTCGAGAATCCCAACACCAGCAACATACCCTATCCTGATCGGCTGATCTTTAACCGCATCCAAACCCCCAAGGGCGGCAGCCCGACCAACTGGGTGCGCGATTTCGGCAAAGTCCGCATCTACAACAAAGGCATTGGCGGACTGACGATCTCAAATCTGACCCTGGTTGGCACCTGGCAGATCACGAGCACGATCAATTTGCCCTACACAGTCCAGCCCAACAGCTTTGTTGATGTTGACCTGAAGTTCACGGCTACCTCGTGGCCAAACAATAGACGCGGCCCCAGCTATGGAAGCTTGACGATTCAATCCAACGATAGTGATGAGCCGAGTAAAGTTATTCAGCTGGCCGGCTGGTGGCAGCCCCAAAATGAAAATAACGGAGAACCCGAGATTCAGCAAATCTTCGATATTATGGGCTACACGCTCCCAGTCTCCTACTCCGGCCAGCTGGTCAGCAACAAAGGGCGCCTTGAGACCATTGGCGAAGAAGTTCTATCGCCCTACTGGGTTCAGGCCGATCCGAGCAAACCGATCAATGCCTACCAACTAACGGCCTTGCATCAGTGTTGTACAGCGGCGGCCACGCTCCAGTGGTACCCGAAAGCCAACCCCTATCCGCCAACCGGCAACTATACAGCGACGGCGGTCTATGGCGTTAGCCACAAACCAACGGACGGCCAGACGCTGCTGCCACGTGAGTTTGATGCGGGCCATATTGCCGATAGCACGATCAATCCCGCTCCAGCCGGTAGCCCGATTGGATTCCGGGTTGACAACGTGGAGTGGAGCGACTCACTGCTCAACAAACGTGACACTGGCTGTACTGGGGCCTGTGGCCACCACCTGCGCTTCTGGCCCGCCCGTGACCGTGATGGAGAATTGATCCAGGACACCTATGTTATGGGCATGGATTACGCCGGGATCAACTTCGACTACAACGATAATATGTATCTGATTACCAACATGCGCCCGGAAGTTTTGGCAAACGATCCTCTGACCCACGCCGCCGTGGTTGGCAATCCCAGCCTGGTGCTGGATTTCAACCAGTCGTATCCTGGCACTCTGGCCGATAAGGATGGCCAGGGCACTGGTTTCAGCGCTACCCAGCGGAATAAAATCGATAATAGCCTGGCCGCTCCAACGACATCGTATGTCCCGGCAAACCTGGATATCGATACAGGCGGCCTGGGGACGCTGAAGGTAACAACCACGTCTGGCAGCAACTTCTTCAACACTAACACCCAGGCTAATGCCATGTGTCTGCCGTTTGATGGGCGGAGCAGCCAATTTATTATCAGCGGCAAGATTGTCGGGCCGCTGACGAATTTCGCGACACCTAACCGGGAGGCCGGCGTGATGTTCGGCCCCGAGCAGGATAATTTCCTCAAGACGGTAGTGTCTGGCGACAAGGACAATAACCCGGCCATTCATTTCCTCAGGGACACCACCCCGGTCATTGGCTTGGTGGTCACACATACCCAGGTTGGGTTGCCTGTGACCATCCCAAATCCAGCTAATGTGGCCTCGCTTGAGCTGCTGCTGGTCGGCGATCCGCAGACTGGGACAGTCCAAAGCGCCTATCGGATTATCTATAGCGATGCGACGCCACCGACAGGAATTGTCTATCTGCCAACCAGCGCCACGTTGCCGATCGCCCGCCGTAACATTAACTTTGACCGCAAGAGCATGGGATGTCTGGTAACCACCAATAAAGGCTCCAGCAGTATTGATGTCACCTACGACCGCTTTGCGATTACCTCGGGTGAAAACACGTCGGCCCGACCGGCGCTCTGGCGGGTAAATGTTGCCGGGGTTGGGAACTATGTCGACGGCAGCG
>DAOTUS010000479.1:0-6751 GCA_034437415.1 Herpetosiphonaceae bacterium | reverse complement strand
GTCGCCAACCTGACCGTCGGGCGCAAAAAATATGCGCCGGTGGAGGAAACCATGCGGGCGGCGCTGGCGCGCCTCGAGACCGCCAGCCGCGATCTGACCCGGCTGGCGGCGGAGGATAGCGCGGCCTTCGCGGCGCTGATGAGCGCCAACAAACTGCCCAAGGACACCCCCGCGCACGTCGCCGAGCGCGACCGCGCGATTCATTTCGCCACCAACCAGGCGATTCAGGTGCCGCTGACGGTGGTCGAGCGGGCCGTGGCGCTGCTCGACGACCTGGCCACGCTGGCTACCCAGGGCAACCCCAACGCCCGCACCGATGCGCAGGTCGGGGCCTATCTGGCCCACGCCGCCGCCCACGGCGCCGGTCTGAACGTGCTGGTAAATCTCGAGGGCGTGCAGGATCCAGCTGAGCGCGATCAGCTGAGCGCCCGAATTCAGGCGCTGCGCAGCGCCGCCGAGGCTGGGCTGCAAACCGTGCTGGGAACTGGGTAGCAATCTGGGGCAGCCGCTGCGCTGGGGCACATCGGCGCAGTGGCTGTGATAGAATAACCCTGGTCAATACTGTTTTTTCGAGGAGATTTTGTCTATGAAACGTTGGTTTTGGGTCATTATTGCGCTCGCCGCAGCGGTGCGTCTGATCGATTTACAGCGTAAACTTGAAGCCGCCCGATCGCGTGGCGATATGTATCGCGACATTTCTTCACGGCTCGACCGCCAGCTCGCCGACCTGCAAAAGCAGGCATGATCACCTGATTGCGCACCGTCATACTTCTGACTTAGCTGGAAGTCAGCCGTCAGCCGCTTATCAGATACCCTTCATTCGCTACACTAGCAGTGTGCGCTACGCTACACACGGCTAGTGCGAATGGAGGGTATTGCTATGCTATCAACATTTTTCTTTATTCTGGTTTTGCTTGTTGTGCTGGCAATTTTGCCCCATATGAACCCAGCCGTTGTCGTTGATGAGGACGATGGCGAGGAGCCTGCCAAACTACGCCTGAAGCCGACGCGCCAGCGCTAAAGCCTCAGCGCTGCTGCTGATCTCGCCCGCCGCGTGGGCTTCCCGAATTGCCTCAAGCAGCTCGCCCACCTGTGGCCCAGCAGCCAGATTAAGTTTCCGCATCAACGTGTGCCCATCCACCAGGGGCGCACGTTTTTGTTGCTCGCGCGCCGCATCCCAGTGAAACCCCAGCATCGCATCGGTCCAGGCCAGGTGCATGGCCCAGTGGGGCGGCGAAAGCTGCGGCCCGCGAGTCGCCAGATGATCGGCCAGCGAGTGGAGGAGCGTGTCCACCGCCGCTGGCTCCAGATCGCGAAAAAACCGATAGGCGGCGCGCGGCGTGATCTCGCCAAGATCGTTGAGCTGGCCCGGCCGCATATGGCCGCGCACGACCGTGGCGAGATACTCCACTTCCGCCCGGCTCAGCCGCAGCCGCTGCCCAATCGCCTGCGCCATATCCGCCCCAATGTCCTGATGGCCATAAAACGACACGCCGCCCTCCGGCTTATCGGCGCGGGTGGCGGGCTTGGCGATGTCGTGCAGCAGCAGCGCCAGCTTCCACAGGGCGATATGGCTATGTTGAGCTGACAGCGGCTGCCGCATGTGGGCCAGCACCGGCGCGGCCCACTGGAGCTCGGCCCGCAGATCGGGGTAGATTCGGGCGGCCACCGGGTGATTGAAAAAGGCCGGCGGATACGGATCGGCGCGGTCGGCTGGGGGTGCAGGCGGCAGTGAAGGGGCAACATCCGCCAGCTGGGCGAGAATCCACTCGCCGCAGCAAATCGCCTCCAGAGTATGCTCCCAGACATCGAGAAAGTGAATAATTGGCTGGGTCTCGCCGTGGGTTGGGCCAAGCTCAGGCAGCAGCACCGCCAGCACGCCCGCCCGATCGAGGTAGCGCAGCCAGGGCGCGCTCCAGCTGGTCGCCAGCAGCGCCAGCAGCTCGTCGCGCACCCGCTCGGCCGAGATCGCGGCAATCTGTGGGGCCGCCGCCCGCAGCGCCGCATCCAGCGCCAGGTCGAGGGTCCAGCCCAGCTGGCTGGCCAGCCTGGTCGCCCGCAGAATCCGCAGCGGATCGTCGGCGAAGCTGGCGGGCGAGCACAGGCGCAGCACGCCGGCGGCGATATCGGCCGCCCCACCAACGCTATCGATCAGCGGGCCAACGCTGCCGTCGGGCAGCAGCGGCGCGGCGAGGGCGTTGGCGGTAAAATCCCGCGCCTGCAGATCCTCGGCCAGCGTCGGCGCCCGCAGCCGGGCAAAATCCAGCACCGCGCCATCGGCCAGCACCACCCGCGCCACCGCCCGCTCATCGTCCAGCGGCACAAAGGCGGCCCCGAGCGCATCGGCAACCGTGCGGGCCAGCTGGGTGGCGTCGCCAGCAACCGCCAGATCAACATCGTGGATTGGGCGGCCCACCAGGGCGTCGCGCAGGGTTCCGCCAACGACCCAGACCGCCGACTGCTGCGCGGCAGCGTGCTCGGCCAGCACCTGCAGGGCGGGCTGGAATGGGGCAAGAATTGGGGCTAGATCAGGCATATACATCATCTCAATCTGTGGAGCGGGCATCCTCGCGCCCATTAATTCGGCTGCTTGGCGCGTCGGGCCAAGTCGAAATCGATCAACAACCCATGACGCAAGTTTCCAGTATAATGCGCGGCGAAGATCTCATCCGCAACTCAATAGCTTTGTAGAAACCAACCATCGCTGGAGAGCGGTGTACTGTTAATTAGGAGCCAGCATGCACTTCCAGATTACTCCGACTGCCCTTGAAGGCGTGGTCATCGTGGATTCACCAGTGGTTGTCGATGAGCGCGGTTTCTTTATGGAAACCTACCACGAGCGCAAGTTCGCGGACCTTGGTCTGCCGACCAATTTTATGCAGGACAATCACTCGCGCTCGAAATATGGGGTGCTGCGCGGCCTGCACTATCAGGATGAGCGGGCGCCAATGGCCAAGCTAATTCGCTGCACCCTTGGGCGTATCTTCGACGTGGCGGTGGATCTGCAGGTTGGCTCGCCGACGTTCGCCCAATGGGTTGGGGTTGAGCTTACGGCCGCTAATTTCCGCCAGCTGCTGGTGCCCGCCGGGTTTGGCCACGGCTTTGTGGTGCTCTCGGACGTGGCCGAGGTCCAGTACCGCTGCACGAACGTCTACGCGCCCAGCACCGAGGGCGCAGTCCGCTGGAACGATCCTGAGATCGGGATTGAGTGGCCGATCAGCGACCCAACCCTGTCGGCCCGCGACCAGCAGGCGGCCACGCTGGCGGAGTATCGGGATCAGCCAGCCTTCATCTACCGACCCAAGGCCTAATCCACCTGCCGCTGCCGATTGGCTGGCGGGTGCCCGAAGCGATCGGCCTTTGGGGAGCAGCGCTACCCGACGTGCTGCTCGATCTCGCCATCCTCACGTGTCAGCGCCGCGATCTCAACCTCCAGATTGCGCAGCCGATACAGCACCTCTTCATTGATCCGCCGATTGTTCCCGCTCAGATCGGCGAGAATCCCGATAAAGAACGTCAGGATCCCGACCAGCATAAAGATACCGCCGATAAACACCGACTGCAGATAGCGCTGAAACGTGCCGACGGGATCCATCACGTAGTAGATCAGAAAGCGCATCAGCAGGCCGCCGCCGAGGAGTAGGAATGGCAGGGCCAGATAGGTAAAGGTCTTGAGCGGCTCATACTGGGCGTAGGTGCGAATAATCGTGGCGCCCTGGCGCTTGACGAAGTTCCAGTTGCCGCGATGCAGTCGCGATGGGCGGGTTGGCTTGGTCGTAATCGTCACGTGCGAGACCGTCAGCCGCCGCTTGCCCGCCTGGATCAGGTTTTCGATGGTGTAGGAAAACTCGCTGGTGACATACAGACGCAGGGCCGACTCTTTGGAGTAGGCCCGAAAGCCGCTCGGCGCATCGGGGACATCGGTATCCGAGGCGGCGCGCACGACCCAGCTGCCGACCAGCTGCAAAAATTTCTTCTGGCGCGAAAAATGTTCAACCTGGCTGGTCTGGCGGTCGCCAATGACAATATCGGCCTGGCCGGCAATAATTGGCGCGACCAGATCGGGGATCGCCGAGCCGGGATACTGGTGGTCGCCATCGGTGTTGACGATAATATCCGCGCCCAGCTTCAAGGCCGCATCAATCCCCGACTGAAACGCCGCCGGCAGACCCTTGCGCCCGCGATGGCGGACAATATAGTTCACGCCCATCTCACGAGCCACCGCCACCGTGCGATCAGTCGAGCCATCGTCGATGACCAGGGTCTCAAAGCGCACATTGGGCAGGTCGGCCGGTAGATCCCGCAGCACATCAGGCAGGGTTTCTTCTTCATTCAAACACGGAATTTGAATAATCACCCGCCAGATCGTCGAATCAACATATTCTTGAATTAGTTCGCTCATACGCTGTTATCTCAATCCCACAAGTGACGATTCTGTGCGCGCCGGAACCAGCGCGGCTTAGGACTCTGGATCGACTGGCGGCCAGACTGGCTGCAGCACACCCCAGCTGGCGGGAAACGCGGCAATATAGCTTTCCAGCCGCTGCAAAATAGCCTGGGCGGCCCGTTCGAGCGCGGCCTCGCTGGACTCATTCGGCTGCGCCGCCAGATTCAGCGCTGGATCGATGCGCCCGACCGACCGGCCGCCGTCCATCCAGGCGGTAAACGCGGTGACGACCGGCACGCCGCGAATGGCCAGGCGGGCCAGGCCGCTGGGGACATCAGTCGGGGTGTCAAAGAATGGCAGGCGCAGTGACTGCGAGGCCAGATCGCGGTCGCCTGCCAGCACCACAATTTTATTCGCCCCCAGCGCCCGGATCACCGCGCGCCCGGCCGTTGGGCCAAGCGTCAGCACCTCCAGCCCGTGGGAGCGCCGCAGCTCGCTGACAATCTCAAGCAGCTCGGGCGGCTCCATGCGCTCGACGACCAGCACCAGCGGATAGCCGAGCGCGGCCAGACAGGCCAGAATGGTGCTGAACGAGCCGCAGTGCGGCACCGCCAGCATACCACCCCGCCCAGCCGCGACAACGCGATCAAGATGTTCCAGGCCGGTGATTTCAAAGCGCTGGCGCAGGGCCGCCCGGCTGAAGCTGGGCAGGCGCAGCAGATCGGCGTAGTGGCGCAAAACATAGGCCTGCACCTGGCGGGCCAGCACCAGCCGGCGCCAGCGGGAGGATTGCGGCTGGGTGTGGGCAAGATTGCTGAGGATGTTCCGGCAAATCGCTGGTTTAGCCAGCAGGATGGCCAGGGCAGCGCCATCGCACAGCAGATAGATCAAAGGCTCTGGCAGATGTGGCAGCAGGCGAATCGCCCAGCGGTAGAGTCGAGCAATATTCATAGTGCGATCAATAGTCCAGAGTGTGCATACAGCATGATCGTATTCTCGCAACAAGTGATCGATCGAGGCAAAGCACGCCGGACCCAAAGCGGCGCTGCCCTTGGTGTCCGGCGTGCGTCAGATCGGGCCTGGCGTTACTCTTCGCCGCGAATAAAGGCCTCGGTGCGACGGCGGGCCTCGTTATCGGTGTACTGCTCGGGCGGGGTTTTCATAAAGTACGACGATGGCGCGAACAGCGCCCCGCCCATACCCCGATCGAGCGCCAGCTTGGCGCAGCGAATCGCGTCGATGACCACCCCGGCTGAGTTGGGCGAGTCCCAGACTTCCAGCTTCAGCTCCAGATTCAGCGGCACATTGCCGAATGTGGTGCCTTCCATGCGAATATAGCACCACTTGCGGTCGCTGAGCCACGGCACATAGTCGCTTGGGCCAACGTGGACATCGTCGTCGGCCAGTTTATAGGGCAGCTGGCTGGTGACGGCGTTGGTTTTCGAGATCTTCTTCGACTCCAGGCGATCGCGCTCCAGCATGTTGTAGAAATCGGTGTTGCCGCCGAAATTCAGCTGGTAGGTGCGATCGAGGCGGACGCCGCGCTCGTCGAACAGGTTGGTCAAAACCCGGTGGACAATCGTGGCGCCAACCTGCGACTTAATGTCATCGCCGATAATCGGCAATTTCTTTTCCTCGAAGCGTTTGCGCCAGTAGTCCTGGCTGGCAACAAACACCGGGACACAGTTGATGAAGGCGCAGCCGGCCTCCAAAATTTGTTCCACATACCACTTGGTGGCCATCTCCGCGCCAACCGGCAGATAGCTGATCACCACATCGGTTTTGGTATCGCGCAGAATCTGCACAATATCGGCGGTTGGGCCAGGCGCCTTGGTGATCACCATCGACAGATATTTGCCCAGGCCGTCGTGGGTCATGCCGCGATGCACCGGAACATTCAGCTTTGGCACATCGGAGAATTTAAAGGTGTTGTTGGGATCGGCAAAAACAGCTTCCGAGAGATCTTTGCCAACTTTGGTGATGTTAATATCAAACGCTGCCGAAAATTCAATATCCCGAATGTGATAGCCGGCCAGGTTGACATGCATCAACCCCGGAACCTGGTCGGTTTCACTGGCGTTTTTATAAAATTCGACACCTTGCACCAACGACGAGGCACAGTTGCCCACGCCGATAATGGCGACACGTATTTTCTTATTCAAGCCGCTTGACTCCTTTCCGAAGGTCAAATGTACAAATGCAAATTGTACTCCAGGTGTGATCTATGCGCAAGGAAAACAGCTCAGCCGCCAGGGCATGTGCAAAGTCCGGTAGCCAGCCTAAAACGGGATGACACCTTTTTGGTAGGATGGTGGTATTGAATCAACCGCCTACTCGAAAGGTGTCCGATGCAGTCTACCACAG
>DAOTUS010000478.1:0-1690 GCA_034437415.1 Herpetosiphonaceae bacterium | reverse complement strand
CTTTCCCGAGCGCCCCACCACCTGCGCCGTCGCTGGCCCCCGGCCCCAGCCCCGCGCCCCCTTCGTCGCCGCCTTCCTCCTCAAGCTCGACCACCAGTTCCCCTCCATGGGCCATCTCCGCCGCTTCCTCGTCCAGCATCCCGCCCTCGTCTGGCTGCTCGGCTTCCCGCTCGTCGCCGATCCCACCGCCCCGCTCGGCTTTGCCGTCGATGCCAGCGTCCCCTCCCGCCGCCAGCTCTGCCGCGTCCTCCGCACCCTCACCCCCGCTGCCCTCACCTTCCTCCTCACCAGCACCGTCCACCTGATCCGCGACGCCCTGCCCACCGACCCGGAGGCCCCCTTTGGGGACCTGATCGCCGGCGATACCAAGCACATTGTCGCCTGGGTCAAGGAGAATAATCCCAATCGCCACGCGCCGGATCGTGCCAATAAAACGGTGCAGCCGCCCGGCGACCGCGACTGCAAACTCGGCGTCAAATCGCGCTCGAACCGGACGGTACCGCTGCCTGCTACCCCGACCACCGCGCCAATCCCGGCCTCCCAGGCGGTCGCCCAGACCGAGGCGTACTGGGGCTACGCCTCCGGCATCGTCGTCACCCGCACCGCCGCAGGGACGGTGGTGCTGGCCGAACGCACGCGGCCCTTCAATGAAGGCGATATGACCTATTTCACGCCGCTGATGGCCCAGACCGAGACCTGTCTCGGCTCCCGTCCCCGCATCGGCGTCTGGGATGCCGCGTTCGATAGCCAGGAAACCTATACCTATTTCGACGCGGCCGGCGGCTTTGCGGCCGTGCCGCTCAATGCCCGTGGCCAGGAGGCACGCACCTTTGACGCCGCTGGAAACCCGTGTTGCGCGGCGGGGTTGGGCATGCCGCGGCAGTTTGCCTATCAGCACCGGGGTGATGGAGCACCCCACGAACGCGGCAAACACCGCTGTCCGCTGCTGTTTCCCCAGGTCACCGGCGATCCTTGCCCGATTGACGACCCCCATTTCGCGTCCGGCGGCTGTACGACGACGATCGCCACCAGCATCGGCGCCCGCATCCGCTGGCAGCTCGACCGCGAGGGCGCGGCGTACCGCCAGGCGTATCGCCAACGCACGATGGTGGAACAGATCAATAGCCAGGCGCTGGCGCTGGGGATCGAGCAGCCGAAACTGCGGAGTCTTGAGGGGATTGCCCACCAGACGACGCTGATCTATGTGCTGATCAATCTGCGGGTGTATCACCGCCTGCGCAGCCGGCCCGCCGGACTGCCCACGTAGCCGCACGGGGCCAGCCTATCGCCGGGGGGTGGATGGGATGGATGCTGGCCCCGCCGGACAGCGTGCAGATCCATGACCCGTGGGTGCGAGCCAGCACGTGCGGCGTGATCGGATGCCCGCATGCCGGCCATAACGGGGTGGAGCGGGGCGGATGGACGGCCCGGTCGACGGTCAGGACGGCGCGGCGACAGGAATCGGTGCCGTGCGCGGGTGGTGGCAGGCGCATGCCAGGGCGAATCCGCTGATTATGTTAAGGATCGCACCAAAAATGACCCTTATGTTTTGTCCAGCCCTCCTCTACCTCGGGGCAGGGCATGTGCAAAGTCGTTCGGGACCTCACCCCAGCCCCAAGCGATTGATGGCCTGATCAAAGCGGCGCATGAAGACCCGTTGCACTGCTGCCAGATTGCGTTCACCGTGCTG
>DAOTUS010000477.1:0-30612 GCA_034437415.1 Herpetosiphonaceae bacterium | reverse complement strand
GGCCAGGGTGTGCGCGGGGGCGTGGGCCGCCCGGCCGTGCCAGGCCGTTGGCGCGCCCGGCTGCCAGCAGATCACATCGCGGTAGAACCCCAGCACCGCATCGGGCAGGCCCAGCGGGTCGGGCTGCTCCGGCAGGGCCACGCGCAGACGGCCGAGATCGTAGCCGAGGTAGCCGATCACGCCGCCGGGACAGGGGTGGCGCTGGTCGGCGGCCTGGCGGTATGGCTGCATCAGGCCCACCAGAATCGCCCATGGGTCGCCCCACTCCTCGCGCACGCCGTCCAGGCCGTGGATGCTGACCTGGCGGCCGCGCACGACCACAACCTGGAAGGGCTGCCGGGCCAGCAGCGCCCGCCCGCCCAGCGGATGGTTGGGCGCTGTGTCGAGCAGCACGGTATAGGGCGCCGCCAGCGTGGCAGCATCCAGCGCTGGAACCGGGCAAGCTGTCAGGGTTGGCTGCTGCATAGGCTGGCGGTGCGCCGCTCCATTGATTCGAGCTACTTTAGGCGGCCGGGATGCCCTCGGGCGCGGTTTCCACCATTGGATGGCTCTCGGCGGCCTGGGCCTGGCGAACATCTTCGGTAAACTGGGCGGCGTACAGCTCGGTGTAGCCACACGCCGAGCACACCTGCGCCGAGAGCGGCCGCTGCCCGGTGGCGAGCGTGCCAGCCACCATTATCTGCGCACCCAGGGGCGTAACCAGCGCCGAAGTTGCCATATCATTGGTACATTTTGGACATTGCATCGTCGTTCTCCTCCATAAGCGTAGCTGTTTTGAAGCAGGATTGATGCAACGGTACACGATGGAACACAGGGCGTCAAATAGGTCATGGGCAGCCCGTCTCTGTACCCGCCACTCCGCCGGTCGACGTCGTTGGCGCAAATTCTCATCCATTTCTTATTTTTCTCATTCACGATCAGCTACATACTACTATGGATAGTAATCAACTGTACACATTAACCCATTTACCATTATTGCGATTATTTTTTGTTGACTGTTAATAAAATTCTCATTCTAGCTCTATGGTTATGGAATGGTACAGTACCGAATTCCGATTGCTGGATTTTCGATGATCACTATAATCCGTAAACGATCCTTAATTCATTTATATGTGTTAATGATTGACCTATGAGGAGGAAAATCCATGCAACGCCAAGTACGCGTAATGCTCGCCCTATTAGCGTGGGTCATTGCCCCGGCACTGCCGACCCTGACCCACTCCCTACACGCCGAAGTTACGGCTATAACCACTCTGGCCGGCTTTCCCCGTACCGAGCCGTACGGTAGTTTTTTTGTCTCACCCTCAGTTGTTGACATCAATGGCGATGGCAAGCTGGATGTTCTGACCGCCGATAGCACCGGCTGTGTCTGGGGCTACGACCGGGCTGGCGCGCCCCTGCCGGGCTTTCCCTGGAAAACCGGCGGTGTGTGCGACGATGCCCCGCGGATCAATAGCCCGCTGGCGATCGGCGATATTGATGGCGACGGCAAGCTGGAAGTTGTCGCCGGAACCCGTGGCTCCGGCCCCAACGTCGGCCAGCGCGGCAAGGTCTTCGTCTGGAATCGCTCTGGCACGCTGCTGTCGGGCTGGCCCAAAGAGATGGCCTGGGCCTATATCTCCAATGGCAACGAGCCGGAATTTTACAGCGTTGCGCTGGCCAATATCGCCGGCGACTCAAAGCTGGAGATTATCGGCCTGACCAGCAACGAGGCTGGCTCGAACACCAACTACGCCCCGAATCTGTACGCCTGGAACCTCAACGGCACCACGGTCAGCGGGTTTCCCACCTCATCGGTCAAGGGGTCGGGCGCCTTTGGCCATATTGCGGCGGCCGACATCAATAAAGATGGCTACGCCGAGATCCTGATCGGGCGCGATGAGATCTATTTCTACGCCTACAAGGGCAATGGCCAGCTGCTGACTGGCTGGCCGCTGCACACCTATCTTGACGATGCCAAGCGCACCTGGGGCAAAGACAAGTTTATGGAGTACACCCGCACCGGCCCGGCGGTCGGCGACCTCGATGGCGATGGCTCGCTGGAGATTGTGCTGGCCGGCAAGGTGCGCGATCCGCTCCAGAACATGAACCAGACCGGCAGCGCCATTATGGTCGTCGGCCAGGATGGCAAGCGGCGGGCCGGCTGGAGCATTGCCAAGCTGGCCGGGACGCCGCTGCAGACCACCTTTACGCCGAATAATCAGGTGGCCCTGGCCGATCTCGACAGCGATGGCAAGTTCGAAATCGTCGTGACCTTCGACGACGGGACGATTCGCGCCTACCGTGAGAATGGCACCCAGATGTGGTCGTATAACTACACTGGCGGCAAAAAGCTGTTCGCCAGCGAGGTGGCGATTGGCGATGTGACTGGCGATGGCAAGGTCGATATCGTCTTTGGCACGTATAGCTTCGACTCCAGCGCCAACAGCGCCGTGCGCCTGCATGTCCTCAGCGCCTCCGGCTACTCGCAGTGGCCCTTTCCGCTGACCCCAAGCCTGGAAGGCACCAGCTCGACCGCCAAGGGCTTTATGGCCGGCATCACCCTGGCCGACCTGGATAGCGATGGCAGCGTGGAGATTATTGCCCACAGCCGCGCTGGCGTGCTGTATGCCTGGGATACCGGCAACGCCTATCGCGCCGACCGCATGCCCTGGCCAACCGCCCGCCAGAATAACCTGCGCAATGGCTTGGCTCCGCGTGGATCCGGGACAACGCCCCCAACGCCAACCCCGCCGCCGACCAGCGGGCCGACCATCAGCAAGCTGACCCTGATCAACGCCGACACCGACCAGGCGATCAGCGGGTTCAATCCGTTCCTGAGCGGGGCGAATGTCAACACCACGACGGTTGGCACCAATCGCTTCAGCGTGCAGGCCTTCACCAGCCCGACCACGGTTGGCAGCGTTGAGTTTATCGTCGATGGCGTCAGCTATCGCACCGAAAATGGGGCGCCGTATGCCCTGAGCGGCAACAATGGCAGCGATTTCTTGCCCTGGACCGCCAGCGTTGGCGCGCACACGCTCAAGGTGATCGCCTACAGCGGCAGCAATCGCACGGGCGCCGCCGGCCCGGCCACCACGGTCAACTTTACGGTCTCGAACACGACCTCGAGCGGGCCGACGATCAGCAAGCTCATTCTGATCAACGCCGATACCGACCAGCCGGTCAGCGGATTCAATCCGTTCCTGAACTGGGATGCGGTGGATAGCTCAACCGTTGGCACCAATCGCTTCAGCGTGCAGGCGCTCACCAGCCCCTCCACGGTTGGCAGCATTGAGTTTATTCTCAACGGCGTGCGCTATCGCACCGAAAACGGCGCGCCGTATGCCTTAGGCGGCAACAACGGCAGCGACTATGTGCCGTGGACGGCGCCCCTGGGCACCCACACGCTCAAGGTGATCGCCTACAGCGGCAGCAATCGCACGGGCACCGCTGGCCCGGCCACCACGATCACCTTCACGGTGAGATAGCCCGCCCAACAAAGCCCCGCCATCCCGTTCCCAGGGATGGCGGGGCTTTTTGCATTTGGCGGAACTGCCGATGCTACTCTTCGCTGGCCGCCGTGTGCTCCGCCAGCCCGCCGGCCTCGGCGTGGTGGTGGGTGGTGCGCTCGTAGTTCAGCTGGCGATCCTCTTTGGTGTAGAGCGGGCGGCCACACACGTCACAGCGCGACAGCTCCGACAGCTTATCCAGATACTCGACCGTGGCCGCGACAAACACCGCGTGGCTCCAGGTCAGCGGCGAGACCGACAGCGGCGCGTTGGTGTAGGGGTCGACCTGCTCCGCCAGGATGCCGCTCGGCAGGGCGTGGCTGGCGGTCCAGTGCAGCGTCTCCAGGGCGGCGGTGAGCTCGGCGTGGCTGCTGGCGCGGGCGATCTCCCACTGGGCCAGCCACATCGTGCAGATAAACCAGGGGTTGCCGGGCACCGTGGCCAGATCCTGGCTGACCTGATGGTAATAGTCGTTGTGGTAGCGGGCCACCCCGCCAACCGCGGTCTTGATCCACAGCTCGGCGCGGACGGCGTCCATGGTTTGGCACATCTGCGCATCGCTGGTCGGATACATGCCGAAGTAGAACAGGCCCATCAGCGCCGCGTCGTTGGTCTCGTCGGCGACATACGTTCCATCGGGCTGTGGGCTGAGCATGCGCACAAAGCGGCCAAGCTTGGCGCTCCACAGATGTTTGCAGGCGGCGACCTTCATCTCCTCGGCGACCTGCTTGTAGCGCCGCCCAAGGTCGCGCTCGCCAAAGGCATTGGCAAAGCTGGCGGCGGCGATCAGCCCGCCGTAGACTGCGCCAACCGTGAAGGCGTGAATCCCCCAGCGCTCCTCCCAGAGGTCCCACGAGGGCTGCGGCAGGCCGTTGGCATCGCGGTAGCCGACCATAAAGTCGGCCGCCCGCACGATCAGGTTGCGAAACAGCGGCTTAATAAATTCGATATCGCGAATCTTGCGAAAATGCTCCCACAGCGACCACAGCACCAGCGCCGTCTCATCCTCCTGGATCGGCAGGCGCGGCTGGCCGTCGACCAGCCACGAGTGCCACGACGAGGCCAGCGTGCCATCGGCGTTGTATTTGTGTAGGAAATAGCCCTCGGGCGTGATCACCCGGTTGCAGAAGTTGAAGAAGCTGCGGGTCAGCTCGTCGTAGCCGGCCCGGTCGAGGGCGTAGGCCACCAGGGCGCCGTCACGCGGCCACACATAGCTGTAGGTGTCGAAGGAGAACTGGCGGATGTCGCTGTCGTTGGCGGCGATAATCGCCCCGCTGTCATCGATCTGGGTGCGCACGGTCAGCAGCGAGCGTTTGTAGAGGTCGATCAGATCTTTCGGGAAGTCGTTGAAGTCCAGCTCCTCCTTGTTGACCCACAGGCTCCAGAAGCGCGAGGTGCGGCTGATCAGCGCCTGCGGGCCTTTGTCCTGGACCACCGCGTGGAGTACTTTGGCCTGCTCGTAGCTGGTGGCGGCGCACATCCACAGGTAGGCCACGGCGGTGTCGCGGACTGCCAGCGGCAGCTTCAGGCAGATCGTCGAGTCGACCGAGCCCTGGGTGATCGGGTTGCCGCCCAGCTCGCCGTCCTCGGCATCGCGCCAGGTGCCCTCTTTGCCGCCAATCCCCTTCACGCCGGTGGCCCAGCCGTCCAGGCCCACCACCTCGCCAACCTGCCCGCTGATCAGGAAGTAGCGCGGGCCTTTGTAGTGAATCACGGCCCGCAGATCGGGCTTGTAGTAGGCGGTGTCGCCGACGGCGTTGCCGCTGATGTTGAAGTCGTGGTGGAAAAACAGCCGCACATCGCGGGGCTGGTCGGTCAGGTTTTCGACCACGAAGCGGCGCACCAGCACATCTTCGTGAAAATCGACGGCGTCGTAGCAGGTCAGCTGCAGGCCAAGCTGGGCGTGGACCAGCCGCACCTTGGTCACCAGCGTCTGGGGGAGATAGCGCAGATCGCGCTCCCAGCCCGCCCCGCTGAGCCACGCAAACTGCCCATCGGCCCACACGCCCATCCGACAGGGCGCGCCATCGGTCTGGTTCTCGCGCCCGACGTTGGGATAGTAGATATCGCGGAGCTGATAGTCCTTGTCAAAGCCGACCAGCAGCCGTCCATTGCCTAGCGGCAGATCACGGGGCATACGCGCTCCTTAAATCATCAAAGTCCCTCAGGCCGCCGCTCAATCCATAAACTCACGCGGCCGATCGGGGAAGTCGGCCCCGACGGCATCGACGCCCAGCCCCAGGATGTGTTTGTAGTCCTGCTCGGCGCCGCCCCACGGGCTGATGAACAGATCGGCGGCGTGGGACGCGGCCACCTCCTCGGCGGTCAGCATCGCCCAGTAGGGCATCAGCAAGTCGGCATCCACCGCTTTGGCCATCCCGACCGGGTCGGCCATCCGCGAGGCGTAGATCACGCCCGTGGCAACATCCGGGGCGATCTGCTTGAGGTCGCGCAGCACCAGATGGTCGAACGAGATCGCCATCACCTGATCGCGCATGGCCAGCTCGTCGAGCAGCGCCACCAGCAGCTTCTCGATGTTGGGATAGAAAATCGGCCCATTTTTAATCTCGATCACCACCTTGGTGCGGTTCTTGGCCCAGCTCAGGACCTCGCGCAGGGTCGGCACCCGGCAGGCGTTGAACGATGGGTCGAACCACGATCCGGCGTCGAGCGCCTGGATCTCGGCGGCGGTGTGCTGGCAGACCAGGCCGCTGCCGCTGGTGGTGCGGTTCAGGGTCGGGTCGTGGATCACCATCAGCTCGCCGTCCTTGGAGAGGTTGATATCCAGCTCGATCGCGTCGGCCCGCAGCGAGATCCCGCGCTCAAAGGCCGTCATGGTGTTCTCCGGCGCATAGCCCGCCGCGCCGCGGTGCCCGATCACAAAGGGGCCGGGTCGATCGCCAAATGGTTTAATCATTGGGGGACTCCATTGATAGTAGTAGCTAGTAGCTGGTAGCTAGTAGCTAGTGAGAACGAATCTTTGCTGCTGGTCGCTGGCAGTTCGTGATGAAGGAACCCAGCTACTAGCTGCCAGCTGCCACATCAGCGCGTCAGCGCCTGGGCCGCCTCGGCGGCGATCGCGATCATTGGGCCGAAGGCGGCGAAGCGCTCGTCTTTGGTCTGCCCGCGCTGGTAGCGCACATAGATCTGGGCGATAATTACCACCAGGCGATACAGGCCCAGCACGTGGTAGTAGTTGATCTGGCTGACCTCGCGGCCCGAGCGCTCGGCGTAGCGGGCGACCAGCGCGGCGCGGGTCGGGAAGCGCGGATCGATCGGCATCATCGCCATCAGCTGGAAGGCGGGCGGATCGTCGGGCTGGCTCCAGTAGCACAGCAGCGTCCCCAGGTCGGCCAGCGGCTCGCCCAGCGTGCACATATCCCAGTCGAAGATCGCCACCAGACGGCGCGGGTCGGCGGGGTCGAACATGGTGTTGTCGAGCTTGTAATCGTTGTGGACCAGGGTTGGCGGCGAGGCGGGCGGCTGATGCGCCACCAGCCAGCTGTGGACCGCGTCCATCGCCGGAACCTCTTCAAGCTTAGCCTTGTTCCAGCGCCCGTACCAGCCCTCGATCTGGCGGGTGATAAAACCCTCGGGCTTGCCGAGCGTCGCCAGGCCCAGCGCCGCATAGTCGACGGCGTGCAGATCGGCCAGCGCATCGACCAGGGCCAGCCCGAGCGCGTGCGGGGCGGCGGGGGTGTCGAAGGCTGGCGGGATCCTGCGGCGCACCACCTCGCCAACCCGACGCTCCATCACAAAAAACGGCGCGCCGATGATGGCGGGGTCCTCGCAGAACAAAAACGCCTGCGGGGCGGCTGGAAAAACCTGGTGCAGCACCGCCAGCACGCGGGACTCGCGGCCCATGTCGTGGGCCGAGGGCGCCAGCGGCCCAAGCGGTGGGCGGCGCAGAACATATTCGTGGGTCGCGTAGTCCAGCAGATAGGTCAGGTTGGCCGCGCCGCCGCCAAACTGCCGCACGCCCAGCGGCTGCTCCGAGCCAGGCAGCCTGCCGCGCAGATAGTCGGCCAGCCGAGCCTCGTCAAGCTGCTCGTCAGGCCGGACATTGATCGTATCGCTCATCGGCACCTCCCTCGAAAAATACAAACAGGTTTTAAGTACCGATCCACGAAGGGCACGAAGGCCACTAAGGATGTGAAGGCTGTGTAAGGATGCCATTCCGTTTGTCATCCCATGCTCCGTGGATAGCTCCACTTTCCCGTGCGACAGCCCAGAAACCTATGGATTCCCCCGATATTTAACCTTCGTGCGAGTACCCGCAAGCGGGTGTCGTGGCCTGCGTGGATCAAAATCCCCACCAGCTACCAGCTACCAGCTGCTAGCGACTAGCTACTCGAATGCTTTTTACTCTGCTCCTTGAGGATCTGGCGCGCCACCACCATTTTGTGGACCTCGTCGGGGCCGTCGTAGATGCGGGCGGCGCGGCCCTGGCGCCACATAAAGGCCAGCGGCGTGTCGTCGGAGACGCCCAGGCCGCCGTGGACCTGAATCGCCCGGTCGAGCACGTCCATCAGCATTTTGGCCACGCTGAACTTGATCAGCGAGATATCGATCCGGGCCTCTTTGGCGCCCAGCTGGTCGATCTTCCAGGCTGCGTGGAGCGTCATCAGGCGGGCGGCCTGAATCTCGGCGGCGCTCTCGGCGATCCAGGTCTGCACGGTCTGCTTCTCGGCGAGCGGGCCGCCGAAGGCGTGGCGCTGGGTGCTGTAGGCACACATCAGCTCGAAGGCGCGCTCGGCCTGGCCCAGCCAGCGCATGCAGTGGTGGATCCGGCCGGGGCCGAGGCGGGTCTGGGCGATCGCGAAGCCGGAGCCACGCGGCCCCAGCAGGTAGCTGGCCGGCACCCGGACATCGTTGTACGCGATCTCCCAGTGGCCGCCGCCGGTGGTGTGGCCCATCACCGGGATTGGGCGCACCAGCCTGAGGCCGGGCGTATTGGCGGGAACCATAATCTGGCTGTAGCGGGTGTGGACCGGGGCGTCGGGATCGGTCTTGGCCATCACGATGCCAAATTCGGCGCCGTTGGCGTTGGAGCTGTACCACTTGCGGCCATTGATCACCCACTCGTCGCCGTCGAGCTCGGCCGCGGTCTCCAGATAGGTCGGGTCGGCGCCGCTGACATCCGGCTCGGTCATGCTGAAGAACGAGCGCACGTCGCCGCGCTGGAGCGGCCAGAAAAAGCGCTCTTTCTGCTCGGCGGTGCCAAAGTGCCAGAGGATCTCGGCGTTGCCGCTGTCGGGGGCGTTCGAGCCGAAAATGCGCGGGGCAAAGTACGAGCGCCCGAGGATCTCGTTTAGCAGGCCGTAGTGCATCACCGACAGGCCCAGCCCGCCGGCCTCGCGCGGCAGATGCCCGGCCCACAGGCCCAGCGCCTTGACCTCGGCCTGGAGCGCCACCACCTCGGGGTGATCCTCGGCGCACTTGGGGTATTCCTCTTCATCGTAGCGAAACCACTCGGCCTCTTTTGGCTCGATGCGCGTCGTGACGAAGTCCAGAATGGTGTCGCGCATGGCCTGAATCTCGGAGGGGATCGAAAAATCCATCGGCGTCATTGCTCCTTATTCTGTAGGATCCACAGGAAAGCGTATGGTCTGCGAGCGCCGAACCCTAGCGCGTCCACGCCATCCCCGAGTCGACATCGATCGGGTCCTTGCGAATCTCGCGCTGGTTCTCTAGCGTGATCCCGGCGCCGTCGGCCGCCAGGTCGGCGATCGTCAGCGAGATCAGGTTGTCTTTGGCCAGGAAGTAGGCCAGGTGTTTGCTGTCGGGCGACCAGGTTGGCATACGCGCCCGGCCCGCGCTGGTCAGCCGGATCGGCGTGCCACTGACAGTCCCATCACTGTCGGGCGCGGGGACCACCCACACATCGCTGGCGCTGCCATCTTGTTTGACATAAGCTAGCCATTTGCCATCGGGCGAGAACTGCGGGTCGAGCGTGTTGGCAAACACCGTGGCGGTGGCGCCCTGCAGATCGCCGCTGGCATCGGTCTCGGGGACGAAGAAGCCCAGGCTTAGCCCGGAGCTGCCGGTCTCGGGGAAGCGCTCGGACTGGGCGTACACAATCAGGCTGTCGTCCCGCGACCAGGTTGGGTGGCTCAGGTCGATATCGGCCTTGACCACGCGCTGAAAGTTTTCGCCGGCAAACGCGCCATCGCCAATTCGCCGCGTGCCATACAGGTACAGCGAGAGCGGGTACTCCTGCGGCACCTCGCTGTTGCCGGTGAAGCGCGGCGGAATCAGCTGCGACATATAGGCCAGAATCGTCCCATCGTTCGACCAGGCCGGGTGGAAAGCCCACTTAATCGAGGCGATATGCTCTTCGGAGCGGGCATCGATGCCGGCCGGCTCGTTGTTGGTGATCTGGATTTTCCCCCGGCCGTCGGCGTTCATCACCCAGATATCCGAGAAGCTCTCCTCGCGCTGAATGTAGGCGATCCGCGTGGCGTCCGGGCTCCAGGTCGGCTGATAGATCTTGCCGCGCCGGGTCAGGCTGGAGGTGGAGTCGCCCTCGGCCACCCAGATATCGCCGCCGCTGAGCACGAACAGGATCTTGCCGGGCACTGGCTCGGGGTTGGCCACCTCGACCGTTGGCGGCACTGTCTCGGGTGCGTTCGGCTCGGCGGTCTGGGCGGGCAGCGGCGCCGTCGTCGGCAGCAGCGCGGGCGCGGGCGGATCGCCACAGGCCGCCAGGGCGCTCAGCAGCAGCAGCCCGGCCAGGAGTCCGCGCAGCCTGCCGGGGCCAAATCGGGCGGTGCGCAAGCGCGGGATAGCATCCATAGATAGCGTGCTCATCTCTAAAAATCGGCGATATCAAGCAATCGGCTTAGCGGCGCCGCCACCAGGGCGGGCGCGGCGGATCCAGCAGGGTGTCGGGGCGCACGGTTGAGGGCAGCAGCACCCGCAGGGCGGCCGGGGCGATCTGAAACGTCATCGGGGTGCTGCCAATCGCATCGCCGTCGACCTGCACCGGCAGCGAGCGTGAGCAGGCCACCTCGATCGTGCGGGCCTGGAAATACTGTAGCCCTGGGACATTCCCGTAGCCAAAGCCGCGCAGCATAATTCCGGCCAGCAGCCTGGGCGCCGCCAGGGCGCTCTCGCCGGTCATCACGCACACATCAAGCAGGCCATCGGCGATCGCGGCCCGGTAGGCGATGTTGAGCACGCCGCCGTACAGGCGCGTGTTGCTGACCAGCACAAACAGCGTGTTGCCCTTCAGCGGCACGCCGTCGAGCGTGATCCGCGTGCGGGTGCCGCGCAGCCGCCACAGCACCGGCAGGCTTTTGACGACGTAGGCCAGCCGCCCGAGCCGCCGCTTGTCGGCCGAGCCGACCGCCTGGGTGATCGCGGCATCGAAGCCAATCCCGGCCATCAGCAGAAAATAGCGCTCGTTGGCCATGCCCAGATCGATCTGGTGGACGCTGCCCTGGGCCAGCTGGCGGGCGGCGATCAGCGGGTTGAGCGACTGGCGCAGCTCGCGCACCCAGACATTGCCGGTGCCAATCGGCAGTGCGCCCAGCGTGGTCGCGGTATGCGCCAGGCCGTTGGCGACCTCGTTGATCGTGCCATCGCCACCGGCGGCGACGATCAGATCGTAGCGCTCGGCCTCGGCGCGGGCGATCACGGTGGCGTCGCCAGCCCGGCGGGTTTCACGAAAGCGCACCTGCCAGCCAAGCCGATTGCGCCACTCGACCATGCCCGCGGCCACGGCCCGGCGCTGGTGCGAGTTGCCGGCATTCGGGTTAAGAATAACGAGGACGCGCTTCATTCGGCGTCGTCATCGCTAGCGCTCAGCAGATTGCTCAGGGTATCCGGGGCGATCGGCGTATCGATCCAGCCGCGCCGCAGGGCATACAGCACCGCCTGGGTGCGGTCGTTGAGCGACAGCTTCCGCAGGATTGATGAGATATGATTTTTGACCGTCTGCGTGCTAATTCCCAGCGAGTCGGCGATATCCTTGTTGGCCGAGCCGCCGGCAATATGCTCCAGCACCTCGATCTCGCGGTCGCTCAGGGGCGAGAACACGCTGATATCCAGCTCCGGCTCGGCGATAATGCCCGAGTGGAGGCCGCGAAACTGTAGCAGAATCCGGTCGGCGATCCGCGGATCCTCGAACATCACCTCGTTGATGACATACTCGCCGCGGGCGACCCGCCGCAGCGCGTTGGCCAGGCTTTTCGGGCTGATCTCCTTGGAGTAGTAGGCGGCCGCCCCGGCGCTGAGGGCGTTGAAGGCGTGCTCATCGCTCTCGTAGATGCTCAGCATCACCACGCCCAGGCTGGGGTACTGGCGCCGCACCGTGCGGGTAAACTCCACCCCGTTCATCCCAGGCAGATTAAAGTCGGTCAGCACAACATCCGGCTCGTGCTCCGCGATCAGGGCCAGTGCTTCTTCAGCGGTCGAGGTCTCGCCCGCGATTTTGATATCACGCTCGTTCGAGAGCGCCCAGCGCACCCCCTGGCGGAACAACGGATGATCATCAACGATTAGCACATTGACTGTCGAATACATAGCGGTTCCTTTGCTAAAGTTTCTCGCCAAAGCCTCCAGGCCGCATCCACACTGACGGGCAATGCAATCCCAATGGTTTGTAGGAGGGCGGCGGTTGCGGGCAGGGGCAGACCCACTACCGCAGTAAAACTACCATCTACCTGTTCTACCAGGCGTCCACCAACGCCCTGAATGCCATAGGAGCCGGCTTTATCGAGTGGCTCGCCAGTTGCCACATAGTCGGCAATCTCGGCATCGCTCAGGGCTGCCAGGCGCACATCGGCGGCGACCAGGTCGAACAGGGGCGTATCGGTGGCCGCCGCCGTTGCCGGCAGCACCACGATGCCAGTATACACGCGATGAGTCCGCCCCGATAGCTGGCGCAGCATCTGGCGGGCGTGGGCGGGGTCGCGCGGCTTGCCCAGCACGATGTCGTCGAGGACGACAATGGTGTCGGCGCCCAGAATGGCGGCGCTGTGCCCGGCCTCGCGAGCGGCGTTGGCTTTGCGCCAGGCCAGCAGGCTGGGGTGGCCCGGCTGGGCCAGCGGATAGGGTGGCAGCGCCTGAATCACCGACTCCGGCACCAGATCCTGGCGCTCCTCACCGTCGGTGACGGCGATGGCGAAGTCAATCCCCATACTGCTAAGTAGTTCGTGGCGACGGGGCGAGGCCGAGGCAAGAATCAATGCTGGGGCTTGGTTGGTCACGGCTATTCTCCAGGGCAAGCGGTGTTTCTTTCGCCCGCCATCATACCAGATTGCGCAAAAGTGTGAGGGATGGCCCGCGCCTGTACCATCCCTCACACTTGGCGGTGGCGACCTCAGGGCAGCTGGAGATCCTGGTACTCCTGGTGTTCCTGGCGGACCTGTGCCCACAGCGCGGCTGGGACCAGACTGTTGATGCCGGCGTACACCGCGCTCAGCAGGGTGTCATCGCCGGGCCGGAGCTGGGGCGGCAGCTGGACCTGCTGGCCGTTGGCGGTGACCTGGAGCCACTCGGTGCTGCCGCCGACGCTCAGCTCCTCGTTCGGCGGCCACTCGCGGCTGAACATGCCTTTTTCGCGCATCAGGGCGTAGAGGCTGCTGCGCTGGGCGCTGGAGACGCTGAAGGTCTCGGTCCAGATCGGGGTTTCGCCGCCGGAGTAGCCGGGCACGAACACCAGCTCGCCAGCGCCGTCGGGCTGCAGGCTGATGGTGTAGGAGTAGTGGTACGGCGGCGGCAGGCTGCCCTCGCGCCAGCTGTAGACCAGCGCGAAATCGGCCGGCGTCGCCACCGCGATCTCGTCGGCGCCACACCCGCCCAGGCCGAGCATGGCCACGCCGACGATGGTCAGAACATGCAACGATCGCATTGTGATACCCTCCTGTTCTCATCAAAACTATCTTTGAGAGCCGCCAATGGCGGATTATTTGCCGGGCGACGTGGCTGGCCCGCCCAGATTGTGCAGGCGGTACAGCGGCTGGGGCCGGGTTTTGCCTTTGAGAAACACCTCGCCAATCGCGATCAGCGCCACGCCCGCGCCCAGGCTGTGCCGCACCTCGGCGCTGACCAGAATCTCGCCGGCGCCAGCCACCTCCTGGATGCGCTTGGCCGTGTTGACGACATCGCCAATCGTGGTGTAGTTGCGCACCTGCTGGGTGCCGATGTTGCCGACCACCGCCTCGCCGGTGTGGATGCCGACCCGAAACGCCAGCCGCTCCACGCCGGCGTTCAGGGCGTGGTACTCGGCGACCAGCGCCTGCAGCCGCAGCGCCGCCCGCGCCGCCCGCGCCACGTGGTCGGGCTGGGGCAGCGGCGCATTGAAAAACGCCATCACCGCATCGCCCATGAATTTGTCCAGCGTGCCGCCACACTCCAGCACCGCGTTGGCGGCCAGGCCCAGATAAATGTTCAGCACGGTGATCAGCTCTTCGGGATTGTGCGACTCGGCGTAGGGGGTGAAGTTCTCGATATCGGCGAACAGAATCGTCACCGTCTGGCGCTGGCCGCCGAGCGTCGCCAGGGTTGGGTTGAGCATCAGCTGATCGGCGACATTGGTCGAGACATACTGGTGAAACAGGCGGGTCTGCTGCTCGTAGAAGCGGACGTTCTCCAGCATCACCGCCGCCTGCTGGGCCAGCGTCACCATCAGGTCGCGATGGCTGTCGTCGAACACGCCGACCTCGTCGTGGGTCAGCGAGAGCACGCCGCTCAGCTTGCCGCGCAGGCTGATTGGCACGCACAGCAGCGAGTGGGTGGCGGCCTCGGCTGCGATCGGCGTGCGCCAGTCGGGCAACAGGGTGACGTTGCTGATCAGCAGCGGCTGCTGTGAGGCCAGCACTCGCGGGAACAGGCCTTGCTGGATCACCGCCGCCGGGTCGGAGCTGAGATGATCCTGCGGCCAGCCGACGATCCGCCTGGGCGTGCCATCGCCAGGATCGAGCTGGATCACCGTGCCGCGCTGGGCGCCGGTGTGCACCACGCCGATCAGGGTCAGCCGCTCCAGCAGGTCGGCGACGTTGGTGATGCTGGCCAGCTCGCCCAGGGTCTGGTAGAGCGTGGAGAGGTTGGCGTTCTCGTTGCGCAGCTGAAAGGCCAGGCGGTTGCGCTGGAGCGCCGCACGGATCTGGCTGCCGAACAGGTGGGCGATGTGCAGATCGGCGGACTGATACTGGTCGATCGCGCTGGCGCCACAGAACAGCACGCCCTCGTAGGCCGGGCCAATCCGCAGTGGGATCAGCAGCAGCGAGCGCACCGGCGGCTCGACCTGCCACATGTGCCGCAGCGACGGCGCCTGGACGTGGGCCTGGAGATCGGGGATGGTGGTGGTGCGCGGGTTGGTCAGCTGCTCGGCCAGCCACGAGCCTGGCAGCACCGACCACAGCGGCGTGTCAAAGGGATAGATCAGCCGAAAACTGCTGTGGCCCTGCCCATCGACCAGGGCCAGCCCGCAGACCTCGAAATCCAGCAGCCAGCGGGCCTGATTGGCCAAAATCTGAATAATCGTCTCAAGATCATCGGTCGTATTGATCTCGGTGGTGATCCGATTGAGCGTTGTTGCCCGCATCGCCAGCACCTGCGCGGCCTCCAGCTGGGCGCGCAGCTCGCTCACGGTTCGCAGGGTCAGGTCGGCGGCAGTGTTGGTGATCGATTCGGCATCAATTGGCATAAAAAACTCAATTCGCAAAGCAGAGCAGCGGATTAAGCCCGGTTTGTATCAAGTATAATACCTGCAATTCCGAGTGGAAGCTCCGAATGACTCCGATGATTGTAGTTTGACAATGTTAGATTAGGCCCATGGACACCATGTATGGCGTTCGCACCGACCTGCGCGATGACCGGGAAACCCAAAAAGCGCACGTATTCGCGGGAGGAGCCATATATGGCGTCCCTCCACCAATCGTTATCCACCAAGCGTCCATCTTCATCCAAAATCCTGCGCCTTTGCCGTGTAATCTAACATTGTCAAAGTAGCATGTTCAAGAAAGGAGCCACCGAATGCGAATCAGCATTGAATTCTGCGGATTGTGAAACTACGCCCCCCAAGCCGTCAGTTTGACGGAATCGCTCCTAACCAACCATCCCTACACCATCACCGAGCTGACGCTGCTGCCCTCCAAGGGCGGGCGGTTTGAAGTCACCGTCGATGGCACGCTGATCTACTCCAAAGTTGCCACTGGCCGTCACGCCCATCCTGGGGAAATCGAAGGCCTGATTGTCGCGCTTCAGCCCTAGCCAGCGGCAGGTGGGGAGCGGATGCCCAGGCCATTCGGGCGCTGGTTTTCGTGCTATAATCGCCGCTCATACACGCCGTTAGCGGGCAAAAGGAGCTTCAAGGTGCAGGTGCTTATCACAGGATCCAGCGGACAAATTGGCACAAATCTCGCGTTGCGGCTGCTCGCTGATGGGCATCAAATCTTTGGGGTTGACAAGCGCCCGAACGAGTGGACCAACGAATTCCAGTATGTGATTCAGGATCTGGGGGCGCCCTACCGCGATTTCAGCGGCGGCATCGGCAGCGTGCCCTACCCGCGCCCGGATGTGGTCGTGCATCTGGCGGCCAACGCCAAGGTTCACGAGCTCGTCACCCACCCCCACCGCGCCCTGGAGAACATCAACCTGACCTACAACGTGCTGGAGTACTGCCGGGCCCAGCAGGTGCCAATCATCTTCAGCTCCTCGCGCGAGGTCTACGGCGATATCCACCGCTACCTGACCGACGAGGGGCAGGCCGATTTTGTCTACACCGAAAGCCCCTACTCGGCCTCCAAAATTGCTGGCGAGGCGTTTATCTACTCGTATGCGCGCTGCTACGGCCTGCCCTACCTGATCTTTCGCTTCTCGAATGTGTACGGGCGCTACGACAACGACATTGTGCGCATGGAGCGAGTGATCCCGCTGTTTATCGAGCGCATGCGCCTGGGCCAGCCGGTGACCGTCTACGGCCGCGAGAAAACGCTGGATTTTACCTACATCGACGACTGCGTCGAGGGGATTGTGCGCGGCATCGAGCGGCTGGTCGGCGGCACCGTCACCAACCAGACGATCAACCTGGCCTATGGCGAGGGCAACACGCTGGTGCGCATGGCCGAGCTGATCGCGGCGGCGCTGGAGGTCAACCCCACGATCCACGTCGAGTCTTCCAAGCTTCCCGGCGAGGTCAGCCACTATGTCGCCAACATTGGCCGAGCCCGCGAGCTGCTTGGCTACACCCCTAAAGTTCCGCTGGCTGACGGATTGCAGCGAGCGGTCGCCTGGAATCTTGAGTGGCATGCCCGCCATCGAGGTGTTGAATGAACTCTCAATTGCGCATCATCCCCCGCCACCGCTCCCGTCGCCCACACCGTCCCGCTTCCAACGCTGCCCCGCCGGCCGATCACCAAGCAATACTTCTGGATCTGACCCGCCTGACCACCTCGCTGATGAATCTGACCGAGCCAGCCCAGCTGATCGAGCAGATGACCAGCGGGCTGCAGGCGACGCTGGGCGTTGATGCGGTCGCCACCTGGCTGCTCAACCCAACCTCGCATCGCTACATTCTGACCAGCTTTGCCAGCGCCGACGGCACCAGCATCCCCAGCGAGGAGCGCGAGAGTCTGCTGGGCTTGCAGGTGCGCTCTGGCGAGGCCCTGGTTGGGCGGGTGATCAGCGAGGGAGTCGGGGGGGCGCTGCCAAGCGTCGAGGCCTACCGCGCCGCGTTTGGCCCGCTGGGCCGCCGCCGCGAGGGCTTGTTCAACCGCTGGCGGGCGCTGCTGCCCGAGCAGTTTAGCGTGCTGGCCCTGCCAATGCCTAAAACCAGCAAACCAATGGGCGTGATCGAGTTCTTCTCGACCAGGGACCAGCTTGGCGATGCCGATATCGCGTGGCTCCAGCTCTATCTCGATCAGCTGGCGGCGCTGGTGCAGCTGGTGCGGGTTCAGGTCGACGCCCGCAATCAGCGCCGCCGCCTGGCCGCGCTTGACGCGGTGGTCACGGCGATCAGCACCTCCTCCGACCTGCCCGACCTGCTCAATGTGGCCCTGCTGGTGGTGATGGAGATTGTCGGCGCCGCCAGCGGGGCGATCTGTCTGGTCTCGCCTGGCCAGCAGGGCATCTACATGGCGGCCAACTACGCCCTGCCGCCTGGCGAGGCGCTACTGCTGGCCTCGTCACAGGCCAACCTCCTGCTTGAAGATGTGATCTACTACGGCCAGCCAACCTTGCGGCCAGTCCTCTCGGCCAACACCGAGGCCCAGGAGGATCTGATCGGGCGCGCCGCAATGCCGCTGCTGGCCGGCGGCACCGTCGTGGGCGTGCTGGTGCTGTATGGCCCCCTGAGCGAGCTTACCGGCGCGCTCGACTGGCCGGCGCTGGTCTCGGTCGGCTCGCAGATCGGCATCGCGGTCGCCAACACCCGCCTGTACGAGGAGAGCCAGCGCGAGCGCCACCGGCTCAGCACCGTGATCGAGTCGATCGCCGACGGGGTGGCGATCTGCAACGGCGCCGGCGAGCTGATTCTGGCCAATGAGACGGCGGCGGCCCTGCTGGGGCTGGGCTCGCTGTCGGCCCTGTCCAGCGACAGCGCCTACTCGGCCCGCACCTTGCAGGGCGAGCTGATCGAGGCGGCCCAGCTGCCGCTGACCCGAGCGCTGGCCGGCGAGGTGTTTCGCGACTATCGCCTGGTGGTGCGCGGCGCCCACGACCGCAACGTCGTGCTGAGCTTCAGCGGCGCGCCCCTGCGCGGCTCATCGCTGGCGCCCACCACCAACGCCGAGCAGCGCGATGGCGCCGTGGTCGTCTTTCGCGATATCACCGAGCAGCGCCGCCTGGACGAGGCCAAGGACGAGTTTCTGGCGATCGCCGCCCATGAGCTGCGCTCGCCGCTGGCCGCGATCAAAGGCTACAGCGACCTGCTGCTCCGCCGCGAGCTGAAGAACGGCACCGCGAGCCGCGACCTGCGCGGCCAGCGGATTCTCAACCAGCAGGTCAATATCCTGGTGCTGCTGGTCGATAATCTGCTCGATATCTCGCGGATTGATGCCGGGCGCCTGATGCTGCAGTCCGAGGCCGTCGAGCTGGTTGGCCTGATCGAATCGGTGCTCTCGCAGGCCCGCACCGCCGCCGCCCACCACACGATTATGCTCGAGGCCGCCGCGCCGGTCACGGTCTGGGGCGACTCGATTCGCCTCCGCCAGATCATCACCAATCTCGTCACCAACGCGGTGCGCTACAGCCCGACCAACACCAGGATCTGGATTCGGGTCAGCGCCGACAGCAGCAACGGCTACATCGGTGTCGATGATGAGGGTCCGGGGATTCCGCCCGGCGAGCGCGAGCGCCTGTTCGAGCGCTACTACCGGGTGCCGGGGATCAAGCGCACCGGTTCGAGCACCGAGGGCCTCGGCCTGGGCCTGTATCTCTGCCGCGAGATCGTGGTGTTGCACAATGGCCGAATCTGGGTTGAGGATGCCCCAACCGGCGGCGCTCGCTTCCTGGTTGGCATCCCGCTGTATCAGCCTGCCGCAAGCAGCAGCCCCACCCAGACCACCCTGGAATTAGGCGAGACACCGTAGTTCCGCCGCTCCCAACCGTCGCCAGCCATTCAGACCACTCAAGGTCGTGGAGGTTCACCAATGGATGCCAAAACAGATGCCAAGGTCGTCGGTGTGTTACGTCGGGTTGAGATTTTTCAGGGTCTGGGCGACCTCGATCTGGCTCAGATCGCCCAGCTCTGCCAGGTTGGCAAGGCCAAAAAGGGCCAGGTGATTTTCCGCGAAGATACCGACGGCGATGATCTCTACATTGTTCACGATGGCTCGGTCGAGATTCAGGTGCTGACCCGTGGCGCCGATGGCACAACCCGCCAGGCCACCATCAACACGCTGTACGAGGGCCAGTCCTTTGGCGAGATGGCGCTGCTCGGCGGCGGCTCGCGCTCGGCCTCGGCGGTCGCCAGCGCCACGCCCACGACGCTGCTGGTGCTCAATGGCACCGATTTCACGGCGCTCTGCGAAAAGAACAGCCTGATCGGCTATCGGGTGATGCGCAATCTGATCAACGACCTAACCTACAAGCTGCGCTCGGCCTCGTTGCTGCTGCGCGGCCACATCAAGTGGCAGGAAGGCCAGCTGAGCCAGCTTGGCTAGCCCTGGCCGGCATAGCGGTGCCTGAGCCACGGCCTCTGTCTGGAGCAAAAGTTGTGCCAAATCACCCCAGCGCTGGCCCAGCGCTGGCCCAGAACTTGCCCGATCAGGCGGGGGGGGAAATGAGCGCTTTCTGAGCATATCGAAGGAGTTGGAGGATGCAGCTACGTGATAAAGTCGCCCTGATCACCGGGGCGGGATCGGGGATTGGCCGGGCCGCCGCGCTCCTGCTGGCCAGCGAGGGCGCCCGGATCGCCGCGCTCGGCCGCAGCGCCGATGAGCTGGCCGAGACCGTCGCCGCAATCACCAGGGCCGGCGGCGAGGCCATTTCGCTGACGGCCGACATCGGCGACCCCGACCAGATGGATCGGGCCGTCCAGGCGCTGATCGAGCACTTCGGGCGCCTGGATATTGTCTTCGCCAACGCCGGGATCAACGGCGTGTGGGCACCGCTTGAGGAGCTGTCCCCGGCCGACTGGACCACCACGATCAACACCAATCTGACCGGGACTTTCCTGACCGTGAAGTACGCCGTGCCCTATCTCAAGCGCCAGGGCGGCGCGGTCGTCATCACCTCGTCGGTCAATGGCACACGCATCTTCAGCAACACCGGCGCCACCGCCTACTCGTGCACCAAGGCCGCCCAGGTCGCCTTCGCCAAGATGGTGGCCCTGGAGCTGGCCCGCGACAAGGTGCGGGTCAACGTGATCTGCCCCGGCTGGATCGAGACCAACATCGATCAAAATACCGAGCAGCGTCACGTTGACGCTGTGAAGATCCCGGTCGAATACCCCGCGGGATCGCAGCCGCTCACCGTCGATAAACCCGGCCGCTCGGAACAGGTGGCCCAACTTGTGCTATTCCTGGTCTCAGATGCCGCCGACCATATCACCGGGACGGAGCTGTGGATTGACGGCGGCGCATCACTTTTACAGGGATGAGGCCCGCGCCCACACGCAGGACGCGCTTGTCCGTGTAAATAAGGAGAACCTATGACGACGATTAATGTGAACAAAATCGAGCGGATCGCCTCGGTTGTCGGCGGAAGTGCGCTGATTTCGTTCGGGCTGGTTCGTCGCTCGTGGCCGCTCAGCGCCGCGACGATTGCCGCCGGAGTGCCGCTGCTGCAGCGGGGCTGGACCGGCCACTGCTCTGTCTACGCGGGCCTTGGCGTCAACACCGCCGACCAGAGTCAGCTCCCAGCCCAGGAGGTCGGGGGCGTGCCCGAGGGCAAGGGGATCAAGGTCGAGCAGCACACCACGGTCAACAGGCCGGTCAACGAGGTGTTCCGCTTCTGGAGCAACTTCGAGAACATGCCGCGCTTTATGGATCATCTGGAGTCGGTCAAGATGCATCAAAACGGCTGCTCGCACTGGGTCGCCAAAGCGCCGCTGGGCACCACGGTCGAGTGGGACGCCGAGATCGTTGACGCCAAGGTCAACGAGTTCATCTCGTGGCGCTCCAAGCCCGGCACCAGCGTGCCCAACGAGGGCACCGTGCGCTTCACCGCCGGGGCAAGCGATGAGAGCACCGAGGTTCACGTCACCCTGGAGTATCGCCCGCCAGCCGGTGTGATCGGGGCCACCGTGGCCAAGCTCTTCGGTGAGGAGCCAACCCTGCAGGTTGCCAGCGATCTGCGCCGCTTCAAGAATATTATGGAGACCGGCGAGATCCCGACCACCGCGGGCCAGCCCTCCGGCCGGGCCGACGCACCAGCCACGCCAACCACGCCCGGCGCGGCAGCGGCCCCCCACTCGGAGCACCACGGCGACGAGCCGCTTGAACACTACAAACAGCAGCTCCAGCAGGAGGCCAAGGCGCACAAGGAAGAAAACCTCGATCAGGCCGAGGTTGGCTCGGATCTCTCGTTCCCGGCCAGCGATCCGCCAACCAACTATTAGCCAGCCACTCGCGGCGGCCCGCCTGGAGAGGGTGGGCCGCCGCAGGTGTGTGATCAAGATCCGTTGAATCCGCAATCTCTCGCATCGTGGCGCTGAGCATCCGCGCAGCGCCACGATGCGAGGCAGAGAACAGGAGAATCCGCATGAAAGCTCTGTGTTGGCACGGTAAAAATGATGTCCGGGTGGACACCGTCCCCGATCCGCAGATCCTCAATCCCCGCGATGCCATTCTTAAGATCACCTCCAGCGCAATCTGCTGACCTTCAAGATGGGCCAGACCCACGTTCACCGCTACCTGGAGCCGCTGCTTGAGCGCGTGCAGAACGGCGAGATCGATCCATCCTACATCATCACCCATCGCATTACCCTCGCCGAAGCCCCGGCGGCCTACGAGATGTTTAAGCACAAACGCGACAACTGTATCAAGTGTGTGATCCAGTTTTGACGTTTGGAAAGGATTTTTGATGAATACGCTTGCCCGTTTTGCCCTGGGCGCCGGAGTGCTGGCCTACCGCACGCTGCGCCGCCAGACCGACTACACGTTCAGAGATCGCGTGGTGCTGATCACCGGCGGCTCCCGTGGGCTGGGGATAGTCCTGGCCCGTGAGCTGGTCGAGGAGGGTGCCAAGGTCGCCATCATCGCCCGCAACAGCGCCGAGGTCGCCCGCGCCGAGCAGGATCTGCGCGAGCGCGGCGGCGACATTCTGGCGCTCACCGGCGATGTGCGCATCCGCGAGGATGCCCAGGGCGCCGTCGACCAGACCATCGCCCACTTTGGCAAGCTCGATGTGCTGATCAACGACGCCGGCGTCATCCAGACCGGGCCGCTGGAGCATATGCAGGTCGAGGACTTTGACGAGGCGCTGGCGGTGCATCTGTATGGGCCGCTGTACACGATGCTGGCGGCCATCCCCCACATGCGCCAGCGCGGCGGCGGGCGGATCGTCAACATCGCCTCGATCGGCGGCAAGATCGCGGTGCCGCATCTGGTGCCGTACTGCACCAGCAAATTCGCCCTGGTCGGCCTCTCCGACGGCTTCCGCGCCGAGTTCGCCAAAGACGGCATCAAGGTCACCACCGTCTGCCCCGGCCTGATGCGGACCGGCTCGCACTACAACTCGCTCTTCAAGGGCCAGCACCAGCGCGAGTTCACCTGGTTCTCAATCATCGACTCGCTGCCGATCAGCTCGATCAGCGCCGACCGGGCCGCGCGCCAGATTTTGAGCGCGTGTCGGCGCGGCGATCCCGAGCTGGTGATCAGCATGCAGGCCAAAGTTCTGGCCCGCGTCGCCCCGCTGCTGCCCGGCGTGACTGCGGCCGCAATGGCCCTGTTCAACCGTCTGCTCCCCGACCCAACCAGCGCCGAGGGCGACGAGATGCGCACGGGCTGGGAGAGCCAGTCGGAGCTAGCGCCCTCGCTGCTCACCCGCCTGTCGGACAAAGCCACGGTTGAGAATAACGGGCTTCAGGGCCACGCGCCGCCGGTTTAGGCAGGCGCTACCCGCGAGTGACGGCATTATTCTTGCCAGATTGAGCGCAGACTATTGAGTAAGCAGGAGAACAACCATGGCCCATCAAACCACCCAGAGCATTATTGTCGGCAGCGACATCAAGACTGTCTACAAGATCTGGTCCAACTTCGAGAACTTCCCGCACTTCATGGAAAACATCAAGTCGGTGACCAAAATCGGCGATAAGCTGAGCCACTGGGTGATGTCGGGGCCGCTTGGCTTCAATGTCGAGTGGGACGCCGAAACGACCCGTCTGGAAGAAAACACCCGGATCGCCTGGAACAGCCGGGACAACAGCACGATTAAAACCAGCGGCCAGGTGACCTTCACCGAGCTGCCGAACAGCCAGACCGAAGTGACCGTGACGCTCCAGTACGAGCCACCGGCTGGCATTGCCGGCGATATCGTGGCCAAAGTCTTCAGCAATCCCGAGACCCGGCTGGCCGAAGATCTCCAGAACTTCAAGCGCTACGTCGAGGGCATGCAGCGCACCGTTGGCAGCTAGCCCGCCAGCTTAATCCCCAGCGGCCATGCTGCGCCCCTGATCGTTTTTTGTGGTATAGTTTTGTACGGCAAAAACCTAGGGGCGCAGCATTATTTGCCCGACTGGGCGAATCTGCAAAAAAACCAAAACGCTTTACACTCCACTGTAACGCTGTTGACACACCCCACGGGTTTTGGTATAATCCACGCCCGTGTAATAAAGATATTTAACAAGAGGGCGGGCTGATGCCCCTCTCTTTTTTATCGGCGGCGAATCACCGCCGAAAGGAGCGGTATCGTGTACGCCATTATTCGAGATCGCGGTCAGCAATACCGCGTCGAACCCGGTCAAACTCTGCAAATTGCGCTTAGCGATGCGGAAGCTGGCAGCACCCTGGAGCTGAACGAAGTCCTGATGATTGGTGGCGACAACCCATTTATCGGCGCACCGCTGGTATCTGGAGCACTGGTCAAAGCCACCGTTGGTGAGATGAAAAAGGGCGAGAAAATCATCGTGTTCCGCTACAAAGCCAAAGCACGTTATCGCCGCCGCACCGGCCATCGCCAAAAATATACTGAGATCACCATCAACGATATTATTCTTCCAGGTAACCGCCAGAACGACTAACGCGGCCCACCGCGTCTTGAAAGGAGCCTTGAAATGGCACATAAAAAAGGTGTAAGTAGCTCACGAAACGGACGCGATAGCAAACCAAAAATGCGTGGCGTCAAACGATTTGGCGGCGAGAAGGTTCAGCCCGGCAGCATCATCATTCGGCAGTGTGGCACGAAAGTCCGCCCTGGCGCCAACGTTGGTCTGGGCCGCGATTTCACCATCTATTCCCTGATTGATGGTCACGTTAAATTTGATGACTACAGCCGCACCCAGAAGATGGTCAGCGTGTTTCCTGCCGCTGAAGCTGTCGCTGAAGCTTAATCGAGGAGCACACCATGAAAAAAGGTATTCACCCAAAATACTATCCAGCCGCTAAAATCTTCGTCAACGGCGAAGAAGTGCTGGTGACCGGCTCAACCAAACCTGAGCTACGGCTTGAAATCTGGTCGGGCAACCACCCGTTCTACACCGGAGAGCAGCGGCTCCTCGACACCGCCGGTCAGGTTGATCGCTTTATGAAGCGCTTGCAGACCAGCCAGTCGAAACAGTCGGATGCCCAGCGCCGCCGCGACCTGCGCAACGAAGCTGCCCCCAAGAAGCCCAGCCTCTATCAAGAGGTCTATGGCGGCGAAGAACAAGCTAGCTAGTTTGTAGCAATTGGTTGGTTTAAGCCACGAGCGATGATTTATTCATTTCCCGTGGCTTTTCGTTATTTAGGTGTCTTGATCGTGTAAAAGGAGAGCTAGATGCAGCGCGGAGGCAGTCTCGAAGTGGTGTGTGGAAGTATGTTCAGCGGAAAAACCGAGGAGCTGATTCGGCGCGTCAAGCGGGCGCAAATCGCCCGGCAAAAAGTGCAGATCTTTAAGCCCGCCATCGATACGCGCTACAGCTCCGAGGAGGTCGCCTCCCACGATGGCGTGCGGGCGGTGGCGCTGCCGGTCAATACTGCGGCTGAGATCGCCGCGAATATCGCCCCCGAGACCACGGTGGTGGCCATCGATGAAATTCAATTTTTTGATGCCGCCGTGGTTGATCTCTGCGAGCAGCTGGCTGAGCGCGGTCTGCGGGTGATTGTCGCCGGGCTCGATCAGGATTTTCGCGGCGAGCCCTTCGGCCCGCTGCCGATCCTAATGGCCAAAGCCGAGGAGGTCGATAAGCTCCAGGCGATCTGCGTCGTCTGTGGGCAGTCCGCCTCGCGAACCCAGCGCCTGATCAACGGGATGCCCGCCTCATACGATGACCCGATTATTCTGGTCGGGGCCCAGGAGTCGTATGAGGCCCGCTGCCGCCGCTGCCACTCGGTGCCGCGCACCGCCCGCAATGGCGCCGAGCACGTCAACGTGGTGGAGCAGGGCGCCTGATGCGTCAGCAGGCGGCCCGGCGCTGGCCAGGCCTGAGGGGCTGGCTGGCGGCGTTCAAAGCCCAGTGGCGGGCGGTGGCGCTGGGCGGGGTGTCGTTCGTGGCCTATTTTGGCACCGGCCATATCCCCGGCCTGACCGCCCATGCGGTTCCCTACCTCGGGATCGATCGGGCGATCCCGTTGTTGCCCTGGACGATCTTTGGCTATGTCTCGCTGTATCCGCTGCTGCTGGCCAACCTGATCTATCTGGTGCCGCACCCGCAGGCGCTGCGGCCAGTGCTCAACGCTGTTATGCTGGCCAACCTGATCGCGGGCACCATTTTCATCGTCTACCGCACCCAGGTTACGCGCCCGCCGCTCCAGTATACGTTTGGCTGGCAGCTGCTGGCCCTGATCTGGGGCCTCGATCCGCCCTACAATGCCTTGCCCAGCCTGCACACCGCCTACAGCGTGCTGATCGCCTGGACCCACATCAAGCTGCGCTCACGCTACTGGCCGCTGGTGGTGGTGTGGTGTATGATCATTATTGCCACGACCCTGACCACCAAACAACATCAGGTGCTCGATCTGGTTGGTGGCGCCGCTCTGGCAGCCCTGCTGGGCCGGCTGGTTCTGGGCAGGCTGGCGGCGCCGGATTTAACTCGATTGTAAAGACATTAAGCGCTGGAAGAGCAGCATGATGGTATAATCAAGAAGATTATGTTGAATCAAGGTTGCTCACGTCCAGGATATATGGAGCAGGTATCGATGAATAATCAACGGATTAAGGCTATTTATAAAGTGGTGGCACTCGTATTGGTAGTGCTTTTGGTGCTATCCTTAGTAGCGGGTGTTTTTGTGGGTATTTAACATAGGTCTGTCATTGATTACCGCTTTTAGTTCGGTTACAGTGAAGGGCACATCACAATACGGCCAGCAGGAGAACAGCATGGCGGATGACTTTTATCAAAAATATGGGCCAATTGAACGGCGACGCCAGAGCGGCGACCAGCCCGCTGCATTCGTTGAGACCGTCAGCGAGCGCCCGGTTTACCGGCCCGAGACAACGCACGCTCGGCCAACCCGGCGCCCACGGCGGCGGCTGCGCACATTTTTGTGGGGCAGCGGCATCACGCTGCTGCTGATCGCGCTGCTGGCTGGGGCGGGGCTGTGGTATCTCAACCGCACCTTTGACGGGCGAATCTATCCCAATGTGGCGATTCAAGGGCTTGATGTTAGCCAGATGACCCCCGAAGAAGCCCGCGCTGTGCTCCACGAAGAATATGATGCGCTGCTGAATAACCCGCTGACGCTGACCTTCAACGGTCGCTCGTGGGAGCCAGCGGGGGACAGCATTGGCATATCGTTGAATATTGATGCGACGGTTGATGAGGCCTATAGCCTCGGCCGGGGCGGCAATCTGATCAACAGCCTGCAGGCGATTAGCGGCATCTGGCGCGATGGCTACGATATTCCGATCGCGCTGACGATTGATGAAAGCCTCCTCAAAGCCTATCTGACCGACATTACCCGCGATCTGACCCTGGCGCCGAAAGATGCGAATCTGATTATTGGTGGCACCAATGCCGCGATCACGCCCTCGCGCGATGGCCGGATTGTGCTGGTTGATGAAACCGCCCTGGATATTACCAACTATCTGCATAGCCTGGCTCCAGCGAGCGTGGTTTTGCGCACCGAGGTGATTAAACCCAATCTGAACGATAGTGGAGTTGCCGAGGCCAAGCGCACAGTTGATGCGATTTTGCAATCAGCGCTTACCTTAACTGCCGGCAGCGATCGCTCGTGGGAGCTTAGCACCGATGACCTGCGGGCGCTGATTAAAATCAAGCGGGAGCAAGACCCGAATGGCAACGCTCTGCTGGTTGCCAGCCTTGATGAGGGCATGATTCGCCAGCGGGTCGCCACCTACGCCGATGAGATTGGGCGGGGCACGGTCAATCCTCGGGTTGACTTCAACGGCGGCAATCTGCTGATTATGCGCGAAGGTGTGACCGGGCTCCGCCTGGATGAAGAAGCCTCAGCGGTGCGGATCACGCAGCAGGCCACTGTGGGCGTGTCGCGCACAATCGAGCTGGTCGTCAACCAGGTTCAGCCCGATGTCACCCCCGAGAATCTCTACGATCTGGGCCTGGTTGAGGCGGTTGGGGTTGGCAAAAGCTCGTTTGTTGGCTCAGCCGCCTACCGAATTACCAACATTGAAGCTGGCTCACGCTTGCTCGACGGCATCTTGATTGCGCCAGGCGAGGAGTTCTCATTCAACGAAAATGTTGGCACCATCGATGACTCGAATGGGTTTGTCAAAGGCTATGCGATCATCAATAATCGCACCCAGGAGGAGTGGGGCGGCGGCATCTGCCAGGACTCGACGACCCTCTTTCGGGCCGCCTTCCACGCCGGTCTGCCGATCACAGAGCGCCACGAGCACTCATTCCGCATCTCATGGTACGAGGTCTACGAGCCGTATGGCATGGATGCGGCGATCTACACCGGCTATCTGGATTTCCGCTTTATCAACGATACGGGCAACTGGCTGCTGCTCAACACCTATGTTGATCGCTCAACCACCACGGTCACCTATGTTCTGTATGGCACCAAGCCAAACCGCGAGGTGATCTTTGATGGTCCCTATGTGACCAAAGAATATCCGGCCCCAACCGACCCAGAATTTATCCCCGATCCCAAAGAGCCAGTTGGCACGTTCCACCAGACCGATACGGCGCGTGGCGGGATGGATATTACGGTCTATCGCAATATCGTGCAGGACGGTCGCGTGATTTTGCGCGAGCCATTCTATACCCGCTTCAAGCCGTGGGCGGATAAGTTTACCTACAATCCGCAGACGCCGCTGCCACCAAAGGGCTGCTATCCCAACAAGCCCTGTGCGGCCAACCCGCCAGCGCCACCGGCGGCTACGCCAGCGCCAGTGCAGGAAGTTCCACCGCCACCGGCGCCGACCGAAGTGCCGCCGCCGCCAGCGCCGACGGAGGTTCCACCGCCGCCACCTGGTGATACGTTGGAGCCAATCCCAACGCCGCAACCCTAAATGGTACGTCGTTGTTTGATCCTGATCCTGCTTGCTGCCGGAGGCATACTGCCTCCGGCAGCGTCGCGTGGGGCGCAGCCGCCAGCGCCCCCGGTCGTTGAGTTGACGTTTGGCGCATCGCTGCAGGGCCGTCCGCTGGGCGGAACCCGGATTGGCAGCGGCCCGCGCAAGTTCTTTGTGGTCGCCAACACCCACGGCGGCCCCGAGGCCAACACCTATCAGCTGGCGCTGGCGCTCCAGGCGTATTTCCGGCTCAACCCCGGCGAGGTTCCCGCTGCAGTCAGCCTCTATATCATTCCCACCGTCAACCCCGATGGGCTGGCGCTCGGCACCCGCTTCAACAGCCGCGGGGTCGACCTGAATCGCAACATGGACACCAACTTCGATGCCTGCCCGGAGAACGACTGGAGCACCACGGTCGAGGGCGCGTATGGCTACGTCTCGGATACGGGCGGGCCATTTGTCGAGTCGGAGCCGGAGAGCCAGCTCGTGCGCGATCTGGTGCTCGATGCGGCAGCGGTGATCTGGCTCCACAGCTCCGGCGGCGATGTCTTCCCGGCCCTGTGCGAGCACGCCCCCTCGATCGCCCTGGCGCAGGCCTATGCGCAGGCGAGCGGCTATCGCTACGACCGCTACTGGGCTAAGTACAATACCACCGGGGGAATGCACGACTGGGCGGGGGCGCTGGGGATTGCCTCGATCACACCGGAGCTGGCGACCGGGACCGAGCCGGAGGTGGCCGAAAATTTGGCCGCAGTCCAGGCGGTTCTCGCCGACTACGAGCGCCTGCTGCCTGAGCCGACTACGACAGTCGAAGCGGCCAGCGGGGTGGAGCTGCCGACGCTGCTGTGGCGCTACTGGCGGGCCCACGGCGGCCCGGACTGGTTCGGCCCACCAATCTCACCAGTGGTGCAGCACAATGGCCGCGCCACCGTCTACTTTGCCCAGCAGCACCTAGTGCTAACCCCCGAGGGCGCCGATGCGCTCCAGCCGGTCCAGCGGGCCGATGGCGGCCTGGAGCTGTGGACCGAGTACCTCTTGAACGCCCCCGAATCCGCCTATCAGGTGCGCTAGCCAGGCGGCAAAAAGTGGCCGTGGAACTCGTACAAGACACAAAGCATTATGTCTCTCAGGATTTGCCGTGGGGTCCACTACTTTCGCCACGACATCCGTCAGGGTGCTGTTGATTAACGGCACAATGAGGTGACGTTCGTAGGCCGTGGTATGCAGCGCGTTGGGGGCATACCAATCACGCTGCTGGGTGGTTCGGATGACCATCAGAGTGGGGACAGCCAAAGCATTTGGGCCGGATGCGCAGGTACACGGGTCGCCCCAGGATCGGCAGGAGGCGCGGCGCAGTATGGCCATGGCGGTCGGTAATCGTCCGGCCGCAGCGGTGACAGGTGGTGCTGACGATGGTACGCTCAACGGTGAGGATGAACGCGCCATAGGCGGTGATCTCGGTCTTCAGGACCTGCACCTCGGGAATGTCGAGCGGAATTGAGATGAATGCGTGCTTGGGCATCGAACACCACCTTTCTGGCCAGTTGGCGTCCACGAGCCGCTTCTGCCGCATTTGGGGGCTGCATGCAACCCGCGATTTAGGGGTGCCCACGGCAGATCCCATGCGCATCAACCTTATTTTTAATGGACGCTCCTGTGGCATCATGGGACTACCACAGCCTAGATTGTCAGGGCATGGCGAGCTGATTCATTGAGTAGCTGTGATTTCCATGTGTAAAGCATAATACTTTAGATTTTATTAGTTTGAGGTTTGGCTTTAGCCCTGATCTCCTCTACATGTGCAGCCGGAATGTGTCAATAGCGGTGAGACATCCATCAACGGGGTTTACGGGCTATTAGAGAAGGGAATCCGCCCCAGTTCTGCGTCCATCGCTGGTGGTTCTGGGCCGCGTGGGCGGTTAATCCAGACCGCCTCCGGCACCCGTGGTGGAGATGGCATCCCCCGCCCAAAGCGTTCCGGGTGGGCCGCATAGGCGTCGGCGAGCACCTGCTGCCGGGCGGCCACGGCGGCGCTGGCTTGGCCGCGATGGACCACCGCTGGCGGCAGCAGACCAATTCCGCTGTGACAGTGCTCGTG
>DAOTUS010000476.1:0-5466 GCA_034437415.1 Herpetosiphonaceae bacterium | reverse complement strand
ACATAGTGCAGCACCGCCAGCCCGGCGGCAACATACACCAGGCGGTGCAGCTTTTTCCAGCGCGACCCTAGCCGCCGCATCCAGCCTTTGGTCGAGGTGATCGCCAGCGGCAGCAGCAGCAGAAAGGCGCTGAACCCCGCCAGCACATAGCGCTTCTCCACCACCGCCTCGCTGATTAGAGTCAGATCAAAGCCATAGTCAACCGCCACAAAGATCGCCAGGTGGAAGGCGGCGTAGAAAAAGGCGTAGAGGCCCAGCGGACGGCGCAGCGCCAGCGCGGGCGTAAACCCAAACACCGTCTTCAGCGGCGAGCAGGCCAGCGAAAGCACCAGCACAATCAGCGCGGTCTTGCCGGTGCGCTGGGTGGCCTCCTGAATTGGATTGACGGTCAGATTGTTGGTGGCAAAGTCGCCGATCAGCACCGCTAGCGGAATCAGGCAGGCGATGTGGACCGCGATGCCGGGTAGCCGCGTGCGGGCGCCGTGGCGCTTGAGCGTATGGAGCATTCTGATCCCCTGGCTAGAAGTTGGCTTTCAGATCCATGCTGTCGTAGAGCTGGGCGACCTGCTCGGCGTAGCCATTGAACGGGAGGGTCTTGCGGCGGCGAACCTCGCCGATGCGCCGCTCGGTCGACTGGCTCCAGCGCGGGTGGCGCACGTCCGGGTTGACGTTGGCGTAGAAGCCGTACTCATTCGGCGCCGCGTCCATCCACAGGCTGGTTGGCTGCTCGGCGACAAGCTCAATTTTGACGATCGATTTGATGCTCTTGAAGCCGTATTTCCAGGGCACCGCCAGCCGCAGCGGCGCGCCGTTTTGCGGCAGGGCCGGCTTGCCATAGACCCCGGTGACCAGCAGCGCCAGGTCATTCATCGCCTCGTCCAGGCGCAGCCCCTCGACGTAGGGCCAGGTGTAGGCGCGGCTGCTCTGGCCGGGCATCTCCTCGGGGCGCAGCACGCTCTCGAAGCGCACATACTTGGCCTGCGCGGTTGGCTCGACCGCCTCCAGCAGCTTGCCCAGCGCGAAGCCCGTCCACGGGATCACCATCGACCAGCCCTCGACACAGCGCAGGCGATAGATCCGCTCCTCCTGGGTGAACTGGGTCAGCAGATCCTCGATCGCGAAAGTTTTGGGCGTGTTGACCAGCCCGCCGACCTCGACCGTCCAGGGCGTGGTCGTGAAGTTCTGCGCCCGTGCGGCCACCTCCTCTTTATCGGTGGTGAACTCATAGAAATTATTGTAGCCAGTCACCGACTCATACGGGGTCAGGGTGTCGTCGGCGGGGCTGTCAGCGGCGGCCGAGTCGGCGGCGCTGTCGGAGCCACAGGCGGCCAGCATGGCGGCGCTCCCAAGCAGCGCCGCGCTCCCTTTGATAAACTGGCGGCGGGAATGAAACAGGCTTTCGGGCGTTATTTCGGAAGAGCGAATCGGCTTCATCATCATCATCCTTGCAGCATAGCGTCAACAAAAAGGCCTTTGGTGATCTAAACTTTATCACGAAACAGGGCCAAATAGCGGCCGTTCATCAACATGTAACATCTGCGGTCGGTGCCGAGTATGCCGATCCGCGATCCTGGCGCTGATAGCGAAATCTCGCTCTGATCTCAGCGGCAGCGGCGCGTTTTTACCGATTGGATCGGCCTAAAACAGCCCCGCGCCCTGAGCTTTCGTTCCGGGCGCGGGGCTGGTGGTTGAAGAGCGCTGGTCTGGATCTGCCTACTCGCCCTCGATCTCGCTGCGCAGCCGGTTGAGCGCGCTCTCGACGGCGGCCAGCTCGGTGCGGGCGGTGCTGAGCTGCTCGTGCTGATACTTGACGAAGCGGGTGTAGGGCGCGATGGTCTCGTTGACCCGCGCCATCGCCCCATCAACCTCGCTGTTGACCTGCTTGGTCAGCGAGCGCACCAGATTATCGCGCAGCTCGCTGATTTTCTGGTGGAACTGGCGCTTGACCTGGCGGCGCTTGGCCGGAATGATGTAGAGCCCGCCGGCGGCGAGGGTTGCGCCCAGCAAAATCCCGGTCACATCGAGCAGCGCGGTGTGGGTGGCGATGACGAAAATCGCCCCCAGGCCAACCGCGCCAACCTCGGCGATGGCGGTGGTGGCAAACGTGCCGCGCACATCGGTGGCCAGCTGGGCGGCCTCGGCCTCGCGGTTGTAGGTGCCGATTACCCGCTCGGCCGTCCGGCCAACCGAGTCGAGCAGCGCCTGGCGATTGTAGGTAAAGGTCTGCCCGACATCGCCGAGCATCTCCTCGCGGTGGCGGGTCAGCTGGCGGCGGTCGAGGTAGGTGTTCACGTCCTGCCAGAGTTTAAGGTTGCGCTCGATCAGCCAGTCGATAATCTGCTGGGTCGCCAGATCGATCTCGCGATCCATGTTGCCGACCACATCCTCGCGAAACTTCTTCTCCAGCTGGTCTTTTTTGAGCAGATCGCGGATCTTGCCAACCCGAATCTGCTCGTCAAAAAACTCATTGCCGCGATTCTCCAGCTCGTGGAGTAGCAGCTCCAGCTGTGACAGGCGCGGCTCGAAGTCGCGCATCATCTCAGTGCGATAGGCCTGAAGCTGGCCATCGATATTTTCAATCGCCTTGACGTCCTCGGTCAGGGTTTCCAGGCGGGTGTCGGAGGCGGCGCGGTAGGTCTGGGCCAGCTTCAGGCCCACGCCGAGCGGATTCAGCAGCTTCAGCCGCACGCGCTCGCCCTCGTCCAGGGTGCGCAGCAGATAGTCCTCAATGGCGGCAAATCCGCTGCTCTGCCAGGCCGCGGCGTCATCGCTTTCGCGGGCGCGGAAGGCGGTGCGGGCCGAGACCGGGAAGATCGTCGGCTCGACCCCGAGCAGGGTCGTGGCGTTGGTGCGGACGAACTGCACAACCTCGGCGCGCTGGGCCTCCTCCAGAATATCAATTTTATTGATAATCAGGATAATTTTTTTGCCCCACTCGCGGATATGCTCCAGGAACGTGCGCTCGCTCTCGGTGAACGGCCGGTCCGCCGAGGTGATAAACAGCACCAGGTCGGAGCGCGGCACAAACTCGCGGGTCAGCTCCTCGTGGCGGCGGATGATCGCATTGGTGCCGGGCGTATCCACAATGTTCAGCTCGCCGAGCAGCGGGGCCGGATAGGTGCGCAGGAGCAGGAAATCCTCCAGCAGCTGCGAGTCGGCCTCCTCGCCATAGCGCAGAATATTGATCCGATCGGTCGTTGGCGTCACGCCCTCGGGCAAAATCCGCTCGCCGATCAGCGCATTGATAAAGCTGGACTTGCCCGAGTTGAACTCGCCGGCAATCACAATCAGAAACAGCTCGGCGAGCTGCGCGGTGGCCTCGCGGAGCCGCTGCGCATCGGCGGCGGTCACATCGGCCCCAAAACGCTCCAGCGCCACGTGCAGCCGCTCGAACAGCGCCTGCTCCGTGGCCCGCAGCTCGGCCTCGCGCTCGCCTAAAATCGCCTTTTTCCCCAGCCGACCAGCCATGTAAGCTCCTATCAACACCAGAATATTAATTCTTTAAAGCAACAACTGTACCGCAGCAGAAAGGGCTAATTCCTAATCCCTAGCCCTCATCGCCGGTCAGCAGCTTATAGCCAAAGCCGCGCACCGTCACGATATAGCGGGGCGCCGAAGGATCGATCTCAATCCGCTGGCGCAGGCGATAGATCAGCGCATCGATCGCGTTGTAGTCGTAGACCTCATAGTCCCAGACGCCGCTGGCGATCTGCTCTTTGCTAATCACTTCGCCCTTGCGGTTAAACAGCAGCTCCAGCAGCTGAAACTCCTTGGCGGTCAGGGCCGGGTCAAGCCGCTGGCCTTTGATGTGGACCTCCTTGGCGGCGCTGTCCACGCGCAGATCGGCGGCGTCCTGCACCGCAATCCGCCGCATCACCACCGGCGGCGGGGTGCCCTTCATGGTCGCCTCGGGGTCGCGGAAGATGATCACGGTGTCGGCCACCCAGACCTCGTCGTTGTTGCGCAGCGGGGCGATGCCAGTCACGCGGGTGCCGTTGATATAGGTCCCGTTGGTGCTCTCAAGATCGCGGACATAGCAGCCCGCCTCATCGCGTTCCAGGCGGGCGTGGCGGCGCGAGGCCAGCCGGTGGTCGATCACAATATCATTGGCGATGTCACGCCCAATCGTTAAAATTGGCTGCTCCCAGGCCAGCAGACGGGCCGGAGCATCTTGATTTTTAATCGTTAATGATGGGATAGGCTGATCTATCATCCGAAAAATCCTCCTCAGACAAATGCAAGTAGAGGGACTGAATATGGTATGCTATGGTAGCTATTAACGGCGTGGATAAGCCGGGTTAGAATCTACGCGATTCTAGCATAGGGCATCATAATGCGCTAGAGGCGCGAGGAGCGGGCGTTTGGCCTCTTGGAACGGTCGACAATTTGGCAAATATATTATCCACGAAGAGGCCGGCCGCGGCGGTATGGCGCGGGTGTTTCGCGCCACCGACACCTCCCTACAGCGTCCGGTGGCGCTGAAGATTCTCGCCCCACAGCTGGCCAGCGACCCCGAGTCGAGCCAGCGCTTCGAGCGCGAGGCGATCACCGCCGCCAATCTGCGCCACCCCAACATTGTGACGATCTTCGATGTCGGCGAGGTTGAAGACGTGCCCTACATTGCGATGGAGTACATCGCCGGACGAACCCTGCAGGCCGTCGTTGATGAGCGCGGTGCGATGGGCCTGGGCTACGCGGTGGCCCTGCTGGCCCCGGTGGCCGAGGCGCTGGACTATGCCCACTCGCAAAATGCGGTCCACCGCGATATCAAGCCCCACAATATTCTGATCAACGCCGATGGCCGGGTGGTGCTGACCGATTTTGGCATCGCCCAGGTATCGACCGCCGGTGGCCAGCGCCTGACCCGCTCGGGCATGTTTATGGGCACGCCCGAGTATATCGCGCCCGAGCAGGCCTCCGCCGAGCCGGTCGATGGTCGCTCGGACCTGTACTCGCTGGGCATTGTGGCCTTCGAGGTGATCACTGGCTCGGTGCCGTTTAGCGGCACGGTGCCAGAGCTGCTGGTCGCCCACGCCTACACGCCGCCGCCAGCGATCGCCACGGTTGTCTCGGGCCTGCCGCCAGCCCTGGATAAGGTGTTTGCCCGCGCGCTGGCCAAAAAGCCCGCCGATCGGCCGCCCTCGGCGGTGGCGCTGATCGAGGCGCTGCGCACAATCTGTATCCGCACCGGCGGCATCATCCCCGAGCGCGGCGACCTGGCCGAGCTGGCGACGCCGCGCGGCTCCTCGGCGGGCAAAGCGACGGTTGCGCTGGCGATTGCCAGCCAGCTGCCGCCGATTCAGCCGCCGCGCCAGAGCGATCCGCACGCCGCCACCGATGTTGGCGGGATTACGCCGCCGCGCCCACGGGTGCCGACCGCGCAGCCAGTGCCCCGGCCAGCCACGCCAGCGGCGCAGCCTGCGCCAGCCCGCCCAATCGGCCAGCCTGCGCCGCGCCCCGCCCAGC
>DAOTUS010000475.1:0-12165 GCA_034437415.1 Herpetosiphonaceae bacterium | reverse complement strand
GCTGGGCGGTGCGGGCGTTTTGCACCACCCGCTGGGAGTGGATCGAGCGCCAGGTTTGCAGCAGCGTGGTGGTGTCGCAATCAACCTCGTACAGGGCCGTGCGCAGCTCCAGCGCCGCCTTGACCGCCCGCGTCGGGTCGTCCTCGTGGGCGACCGGGGCGCCAAACAGGCCCATCAGGCGGTCGCCGCTCATCGCCATATCGACCTTGTTGATGCTGCCGCCAAAATAGCCCAGCACCGTCTGGGCGCGGGTGTAGCACGAGTTCAGCACCTGCTGCACAATCGCAATCTCACGCTCCGAGACATCGGTGACCTCCAGCAGCGCCAGCGCGTTGGTAAACGCGGCCATGCTGGCAAAGATGACCGAGACCGGGCGAAACTCGCCGGTGGTGTGGGTCAGCTGGGCCAGGCGCTGGGACAGGCCGGCCGGAACATACGGGCGGAGCGCCACAATCCGCGCGGCCATCTCCAGCAGCGTCACCAGGCCGAGGGCCGCCGCCGGGGCCGTCGCTGCGGGGGCCTCGAAGCCAGCGGGCCGCTCGGCCAGATCGTGGAGCAGGTGCAGATCGGGGACCAGCGGCACGGTTGTCGCGCTGGTGAGCCGGGCGCGGGTGGCCGGCGTAATCACAATTTGCGCCGGGCCAGTGTAGCGCTGCGCCACCATCACCTGATGCACCGCGCGCCCGGTGACGATTAGCTCGCGGTGCTGCTCGTTGCCAACCTCGGCCATAAACACCAGCCCGCTGTGGACGGTGATCCGCAGCCGCAGGGGAAAGGTGCCCCGGCTGGTTGCCAGCGCGGCAAAATCGCGCATGGCGGTCTGCATCAGCAGCGCGGCGGTCGCGGCCAGATCGGCGTGGTTGGCGCCAACCCGCTCGGCGGAGAAAAAGGCTGTCACCGCATCGCCGGCAAACTTAACCACCTCGCCGCCATAGCGATAGACCGCGTTCAGCAGCTGGGTGAACACCTGGTTGATGATGGCGCTGACTTCCTCGCTGCCCTGGCGCCCGGTTTTCGCCAGCTCGCCAGCCAGCATGGTAAAGCCGGAGAGATCGGCGCACAGCAGACTGCCCTCAAGATACTGGGCCGGCAGCATGCCGGTCATATCGACCGTGCGGGCGGCATTGCGGGCCGACAGCGGGACAAATGGCACCAGCGCACCTAGCATCGCCGCGAGCTGCGCGTGGGCGTCGCTCAGGGCGGCTGGCGAGGGGACGGCGTGGCGCACCGCCGCAAACAGGTCCGCCGGCAGCAGCGATTCAAGCATACTTGTGGGAGATTGTGCAGTCAACGACATTGCAGGTCTACTTTCGCACTGAGAATTGCTGACCATGATACCAGCACTCGCAATCCCTGCAAAATCCACGCCTGCGCGCAGCGAATCGGGCAAAATCAACCGCTGATGGCAGAAAAATCGACCGTCTGTGCTATAATCTCAGGATACAACAGCGCCCATACCCGACTGCGACCTGTCCTCCAACACTTGCTGAAACTCTGCTCTTTTAACTCGGGAAGATACGATGACGACTCGTAAACCCTCAACTAAACGCCGTTCGACCAGCAGCTCCAAGCGGGCGCCCGCCAAGCGGCGCACCACCAAGGGCGCCGCTGGTCCACGCTTTGATATCCCGGCCAACCTGCAGCGCGAGATCTTTGCGGTGGTGCTGGTCTTCCTGGGGCTGCTCACGCTGCTGTTCAGCACGCTCGGCGGCGACCAGGGTGTGATCGGGACGCGCTGGAACGAGGCCGTCGAGACGGCCTTTGGCACCGGCAAGGTGCTGGTGCCAGTGGCGCTCGGCGTGCTCGGCGCCCTGATGATTTTCCAGGAGCGGTTTAGCGACCGCCGCCTGAGCGGAGCCAATGTCCTGGGCACCGTGATGGTGCTGATGGCCCTGCTGATGCTGCTCGACTATCCCGGCTTTGAAACTCGCCACCCCAACCGCGATTTCCACCTCGGCGAGGGCGGCGGCGTCGTCGGCGGCCTGATGCTGTCGATGCTGCGGGGGGCGATCGGCATGGGCGGCGCGCTGCTGCTGGCGATCACGATTGGCCTGATCGGGATTATGCTCACGTTTAATCTGACGATTCGCCAGATCTGGGCGACGCTGGTGTTCTATACCGTGGGCCTGCGCAATCTGGCCCGCCGCCTGGTTGGCGCACCGCTGCCGGCCACTGATATGACCCGCCAGCCGGAGGCCGCCGAGCTGCCCCGGGCCGCCCCAGGTCGCCGCCGGGCCGCCGCGACCCTGGAGGAGCAGCAGACCCTGGAGGAGCTGGTGCTGACGCCGATCGCCGAGCGCCCGGCCCACGCCAGTCTGTTCAACCGCGACCCGCAGAGCATCCAGCGGGTGCCCCGCCGCAAAGAGGTGGCGCCGCCGCCAGTGGTGCCGGGCCAGCCGATCAACGAGGCGCCGACCAAGAAGCTGGCGCCCAAGCCCGCCTCGGCCGAGCCCGAGCGCCCTGTCGATGAGCATTTCATCGAGCCGGATGAGGCCAACGAGCACCGCGCCTGGCCGCTGCCCGCGCTGTCGCTGCTCGATGACTTCGTCGAGGGCCAGATTAGCGATGAGGAGAAGCGCGAGAAGGCCCGGATTATCGAGGAGACCCTGGCCTCGTTCAAGGTCGAGGCGCGGGTGGTCGAGGCCAACACCGGCCCGGCGGTGACCCAGTTCGCGCTCCAGCCAGCGATCGGGGTGAAGATCACCAAGATCACCAGCCTGCACAACGATCTGGCGATGGCGCTGGCCGCACCGTCGCTGCGGATCGAGGCGCCGGTGCCGGGGCGCTCGGTGGTCGGCATCGAAATCCCCAACTCGGCGATTGCGATGGTGGCGATGCGCGACGTGATGGGGAGCGATGAGTTCGAGGCCAAGCGCGGCAAGCTCAAGCTGCCGCTGGGCAAAGATGTCTCGGGCAGCGCGGTGGTCGCCGATATGACCCGCATGCCGCACCTGCTGGTCGCCGGCAGCACTGGCTCGGGCAAGAGTATCTGTATCAACTCGATCATCACATCGCTGCTGGTCAAGCACACGCCCAACGAGCTTAAGTTCATTATGGTCGACCCCAAGATGGTCGAGCTGATTGTGTATAACAATATCCCGCATCTGCTGACGCCGGTGGTGACCGAGCTGGAGCGGGTGGTCAGCTCGCTGAAGTGGGCCGTGCGCGAGATGGAGCGGCGCTACAAGGTGTTTGCCAAGGGCGGATTTCGCAACCTCGAGAGCTACATGCTGGCCGCCCGCAAGCGCCCCGACCTGGAGCCAATGCCCTACATCATCGTGATTATCGACGAGCTGGCCGACCTGATGATGCTGGCCCCCGACGAGGTCGAGACCCTGATCTGTCGGCTGGCCCAGATGGCCCGCGCCACTGGGATCCACCTGATCATCGCCACCCAGCGGCCCTCGGTCGATGTGGTGACCGGGCTGATCAAGGCCAACTTCCCCTCGCGGATCGCCTTCGCGGTCACCTCGCAGATCGACTCGCGGGTTATTCTGGACACGCCCGGCGCCGAGCAGCTGCTCGGGCGCGGCGACATGCTGTTTCTGGCCGCCGATGCCGCCAAGCCCGTCCGTATCCAGGGCACCTACGTCTCCGACGGCGAGGTCGAGCGGATCGTCGGGTTCTGGCGCTCGCAGCTGCCGCCGGAGAATCCGGCCGCCGCTGGCCAGTCCGCCGGGGCCGCCCCCGCCGATGCCCAGACCTCGATGGGCGATGTCTTCCTGCAGCCCGAGGAGCAGGACGCCCTACTGCCCAAGGCCATCCAGCTCGTGCGCCAGCACCAGCGGGCCTCGGCCTCGATGCTCCAGCGCCGCCTGCGGATTGGCTACAGCAAGGCCGCCCAGCTGATCGAGCTGCTGGAGCAGCAGGGCGTCGTCGGCCCCGCCGAGGGCAGCCGCTCCCGCGAGGTGATCGCGCCGATGGCCGGGGCGCGCTCGGGCGAGGAGTGAGTGGCTAGTGGCTAGTGGCTAGTAGCTAGCAGCTAGTGGGGTTTGTGGGTTTTCAAAATAGTATTGCAGCGGGGCCGCCACGATGGTTGATCATGGCGGCCCGCTGGTTTTAGGCCCGCGAACGTTCCCCCAGCTGCCAGACACACCAACGGCCCGCATCAGAGTGATGCGAGCCGTTTGGCTGATCGTGGATCGTGGATTGTGCGAATGGTGCGCTAACCCCTAACCCCAATACTGTTCAAATAAGAAAATTCGTGGGCATTTTCCCCTCTCCATCGCCAATGGAGAGGGGTGGCGCAACGCGCCGGGGTGAGGTCAGCGATGCCGGCGACCCGGCTTATTTAAACGGTATTGCCCCTAACCCCTAACCCCAGCGCTACGGCGTCAGCGGCACGGCGGTTGGCTTGATTGGGTCGATGTCGGGCTTGAGCTCCTGCATATACAGGCCGGTGCCGAGCAGGCCCAGCTTGATCGGCTGGTTGGGATCGTTGGGGTGCAGCTCGAAGCGGGCGCGCTCGAAGTACTGGACGGTGTGGTAGGCGCGATCCTCGGGCAGAATCTCCTGCAGCTCGTCGCTGATCGGGTAGCCGAAGATATCCACGCCGCCGCTCTCCTGCCAGAACCTCAGGAACTCGCCGCGCAGGCCGTGCTGGGTCGCCTCCTCGTACATCAGGCCGGGCCGATTGACGAAAAACTCCTGGGTGGGGAAGTTGATCCCTTTGGTGAACTCGGTGCCGATCCGCCCAGGCTGAATCACATACTTTGTGGCCCCATACTCGGGCCAGATCTCCAGCCGCGCCCGCTCGAACCACTGGAATTCGCGCCCGTTCTCCTCCAGCAGCGGCGTTGGCTGAGGCAGCGGCCGGCCAAAAATCCGCTCGCCGCCATTCTGGATCCAGTAGGCCAGCAGCGCGGGCGCGATCTGGTCGGCGTACTCCGGCAGGCTGCCCAGCGCATCGACGCCATACAGGGTGCCCGAGGTGCTGGCGCTGGTGTTGATGCTGGCGCCGCCAGGTGTGTTGAGGCGCGGGTTGAGCGGGACGTTGGGGTTGGTATTCCCGCCGTCGGAGTTGAACCGAAAAATCCGGCCGCCGCTGGCCAAAAACAGCACCAACACAATGATCAAGAAAACGCCTAGCGCAAAGGCAATCGTTTGCCCGATCATGCCCTTCGGCGCCGAATCCTCGTCTTGCTCGAGGATCGCGGTCGGAATTTCTTCTGGCTCCGGGTCCGGCTCCAGGTCGTGCTCATGCACCAGGGTTTCTTCTTGATCGCTCATGGTTGGCTCCTAGCGAGCGGCAGCACGGAGTTGCGCCGCGATTTCATTCAGGTCCAGCTGGGTGGCAAGCTTTGGCCGCCACGCCTGCATAACGGTGTCGTCGTTCCAGCGCGGGATCAGGTGAACGTGGTAGTGCATGACCACCTGCCCGGCCGCAGAGCGGTTGTTTTGCAAGATATTGATCCCGTCCGGCTCCAGGGTTACGTCGATCTGATGGGCGACCTGCTGGACCATCTGGGCGACTAGGGCAAGCCGGTCGGGGCTGGTATCGAGCAGATCCTGGCTATGCTGCTTGGGGATCACCAGCGTGTGACCTTTGGCGGCTGGCTCGATATCGAGAAATGCCAGGCAGTCATCGTTCTCGGCCACGCGGTAGCACGGTATCTCCCCGGCAATAATCCGACAAAAAATACAGTCCATAGAATCCTCCCGATCCTCAGATCCATCATCGATTAGGTTGGCACAATGGGTGGGGCTAGGCCGGTGATAATTGTGCGTTGATCGCCACGATTTGGGCCAGCTCCCAGGTATTGATCACATCGGCGGCGGTGGCGCCACCCCGGCGGGCGGTGGTCACGCCCAGGCTAATCCCGGCCAGATGGCGGGCGGCGTGGGCGTCGGTGTTGATGGTGAGCCTGACTCCGGCGGCCAGCGCGGCGCGAATATGCGGCGCATCAAGGTCGAGCCGCTCCGGGCCGGCGTTGACCTCCAGAATCGTCCCGGTGCTGGCGGCGGCGGCGATCACCTGGGCCATGTCGAGGTCGGCGCCTGGGCGGGCGTTCAGCAGGCGCCCGGTCGGGTGGCCAATAATATCAACGTGCGGATTGTTGATCGCCCGAATCAGCCGGGCGGTGGCCGCCTCGCGGGGCTGGCGCAGCGCCACGTGCGGCGAGGCGATCACCAGATCGAGCTGGGCCAGCACGTCGTCGGGCAGCGCCAGCGCGCCGTCGGGCAGAATGTCAACTTCGCAGCCCTGGAGCAGCCGAAAGGGCTGGCCGGACTCGCTGTACTCGGCGTTGAGCGCGTCGATCTCAAGCCGCTGCTGGCGCAGGCGCGCGGCATCGAGGCCGCTGGTGACGCCCAGATAGGCGCTGTGGTCGGCGACCGCCATAAACGCATAGCCCAGCGCCCGGCCGGCCTCGGTCATCTCCCGCAGCGAGGATTTGCCATCGCTCCAGGTGGTGTGCCAGTGGAGATCGGCGTGAATATCGCCGGGTTCGATCACGGCTGGCAGACAGCCCTGCTGCGCCGCCACGATCTCGCCCCAGCCTTCGCGCAGCTCGGGGATAATGGTTGGCAGATCGAGCGCGGCGTACACCGAATCCTCATCCAGACAGCGCCGCAGGCTGTTGGCGACCGTAAACCCGCGCTGATCGAAGGTCCAGCCGCGCTCGACGGCCAGCGCCTGCAGCTGGGTGACGTGGTCGCGCGCGCCGGTCCAGTACACCAGGGCGCTGCCCCACTGCTCGGGCGTGGTCAGCGCGACGCTCGCCCGCATGCCGTTGTGGAGGAGCAGCCCAAACACATCGCCCAGATCGGGGTCGCTGCTGGCGACCTGGGGCAGCTGGCGCAGCGCCGCCCGCACGCCGGTGCTGTCGTCGGTCGCCAGCACCAGGTTGAGATCGCCGACCGTGGATGCGCCGCGGCGCAGCGAGCCAGCCGGGGCAAGCTTGCGCACGCCGGCCAGCCCGGCGATCGCGGCCACCAGCGTATCCATCACCGGCAGCGCATCGATCAGGCGCAGCCGATTGGTGCTGGTCAGCAGCTGATTGATCGCGGCCAGGATCCGCGCCTCGGTTTTGGCGCCAAAGCCCTTGACCGCCCGCAGCCGCCCCGCGCTGGCCGCCGCCTGGAGCCCCGCCAGATCGGTGATGCCCTCGTCGTGGAACAGCCGCGCCGCCGACTTGGGGCCGATCTCGGGCACCCGCAGCATGTCGAGCAGCCCCGGCGGGACGCGGGTGAGCAGCTCGTCGACAAAGCCCGAGTGGCCCTGCTCCAGCAGCTCGCCGATAATCGCGGCGATCCCCTCGCCAACGCCGGGCAGATCGGTCAGATCGCCCTGGGCGTACAGGGTCGCCAGGCTGGTGGTTTGGGCGCCCAGCGTGTCGGCGGCGCGGCGGTAGGCGGCCACCCGAAAGCGGTTCTCGCCCAGCACGTCCATCGCATCGGCAATATCGGCAATTGTTTGGGTAATTTCCTGATTGGTTAGCATCATCAAGCCTTCTACACGGTGACATCGATTATAGCACGGACCGCAACGCCAACTCAAAATCCACGCGCCTGGACACAGCGGCGGCGAAAGGAGGTTAATAGCGGCGCTCAATCGGCTAAAACCAATGCTATACTGCTTTTTGATCACCGAATCTGGTGGCTACGGCCTCGGAAAACCAAGCGTCCCACATGATTTTGCAGCATCAAGGAGGATGGCAATGCCGATCACCGCCCGCGGCGCAATCGCCCGCACCCCCGGCGCCCCTGTTTCCATCGAAGAGTTTACGATCGACGATCCCGGCCCCAACGAAGTTCTGGTTCGCATTCTGGCCTCGGGGGTCTGCCACACCGACTTTGGCGTGAAGGACGGCCACTACGGCAGCGAGGGCTTTCCGTTTCTGCTGGGCCACGAGGGCGCCGGAGTTGTCGAGGCGGTCGGCCCCGGCGTGCAGCGCCCGCAGGTTGGCGACCACGTGATTCTGGCCTGGCGGGCGCCGTGCGGCAGCTGTCGATTTTGTCTGGTTGGCAAGCCCAATCTCTGCGCCGCCAGCCTGAACGCCGAGAAGCGGATGCGCACCCTCGATGGCGAGATCCTCAATCCTGTGCTGGGCATTGGCACATTCTGTACCCACACGCTGGTCCACGCCGGCCAGGCCATCCCGTACCCCGCCGAGCTGCCGCCCGCCCAGATGGCGCTGATCGGCTGCGGCGTGATGACCGGCGTCGGCGCGGCGCTGTATGCCGCCGATGTGCAGCCGGGCACCAGCGTGGCCGTGTTTGGCTGTGGCGGGGTCGGCGACAGCGTGATCCAGGGCGCCCGGCTGGCTGGCGCGACCACAATCATCGCGGTCGATCTTGACCCGCGCAAGCTGGAGTGGGCCAAGGAGTTCGGCGCCACCCACCTCGTCAACGCCAGCGACGGCGACCCGGTCGAGCAGATCAAGGCGCTGACCGGCGGCAACGGGGTGAACTACTCGTTCGAGGCCGTCGGCAGCGCCAAGACCTGGGAGCAGGCGCTGTTCTGCCGCGATCTGGCCGGAACCTGCGTGATTATCGGCGTGCCGGGCCAGAGCGAGCCGCTGCAGCTGCCGATGCAGCGCTTCTTCGACCTCGGCGGGATCGTGCGAGTCTCGTGGTATGGCGACTGCCTGCCGACCCGCGACTTCCCGCTGCTGGCCGAGTGGTATCGCCAGGGCCAGCTCAACCTCGACACCGTGGTGACCAGCACGATCAGCCTTGAGGAGACCGAGGAGGCCTTCGCGGCGATGAATCGCGGCGAGACGCTGCGCTCGGTGATTATGTTCGAGGCGTAGATTCGTCCACGAAGCCCACGAAGAAACACGAAGTAGGAATCATTTAACTGGGCTTTTGAGGCGTAAACTTGTCCACGAAGCCCACGAAGAAACACGAAGTAGGAATCATTTAGCTGAGCTTTTGAGGTGTAAACTTGTCCACGAAGCCCACGAAGAAACACGAAGAAATACGAAGGATGTATTTGTGCCCATCAGCAAGAATCTTCGTGCGCCTTCGTGGCCTTCGTGGACAAAGAATCAACACCCACTATTGAGCTATTGTAAGGAGCTGTTATGGCTGCTATGGAGCTGATTGCCCGCACGGTCGGGCCCTGGCCGATGAATACCTACGCGCTGATCTGCCCGGAGACCCGCGAGAGCGTGCTGTTCGACCCCGGCGCCGACCCGGATACGCTGGAGGAGATGCTGGCCAACAGTACGCCGATCGCGATTATCCTGACCCACACCCACGCCGACCACATCGGGGCGCTGGAGGAGATGCGGCGGCGGCTTAACGTGCCGCTGCTGGCCCACCCAGGGCCACACTCGCAGGATCTGGAGCTGCCGACCGACCGCGTCCTGGCCGATGGCGACCGCATCCAGGTCGGCCGGCACACGCTGAAGGCCAGCTACACGCCCGGCCACATCCCCGACATGATCTGCTTTAGCATCGAGAACGACAGCCGGGTGATCGTCGGCGACACGATCTTTGCCGGCGGGCCGGGCCGCACCTGGTCGGCCGCCGACTTCAAAACCACCCTGGAGACCCTGCGCAACGTCGTGCTGAGCTGGCCCGATGACGCGATCTGCTACCCCGGCCACGGCCCGGTGTTCCGCCTCGGCGATCTGCGCGCCCAGATCGAGGCCTTTGTGGCCCGCGACCACGGCGCCAATTTCCACGGCGATGCGGAGTGGTAGCTGGTAGTCAGCAGCTGGTAGCTGGTAGTCAGCAGCTGGTAGCTGGCTCAATTCCCGCTGGCTGAGCCGGTCGAAGCCAAATGCTGGGCTTCGGCAGGCTCAGCCAGCAGATCAATCAGCGCGTGGCGGAATCCTAGGGCACTAATTCGTAGTAGGTGAAGGTTAATGTGCCGGAGCGGGTGGCGTTGTAGCTGCCGTAGCCTTCAAGGCCGCTAACATCGAGCGCAACCTGGCGCATCCGATAGGCCTGGGCAAAGCGCGGATCCTGCGCGATCTCAAGGTCCGAGAGGAAGATTGGATTGGCGCTCAGGCTGCCCTCGGCAACGCCCAGGATAATAAAATCGGGCCTTCGCGCCAGCACGTATGCCCCATCACCCTTGGCGTGGCCGGGTAGATTTTGGGCCGGCAGCCGAATTTGCGTGATCGTGCGCCTGGCGATATGGGCGTCGTTTAAGCCCAGCATATCGATATAGATGTTATTCGGGGCGTAGTAGGGCGTGGATCCGGCCGTGTTCAGGGCAACCAGCGATTGCTCCGGCCATTCTCGATCAATGTAGCGGCCAATAATTTCGCCAACATACGCGGCCTGGTCGGTGCGGGCTGCCGTTAGCTTGGGGGCGATTGGCTGGAGCCACAGCAGCAGCACAATCGCCAGATTGGAAAGCAGCAGCGCTCGTTGTGACAGCCGGGTTAGATCAAACGCGGCCAGTGTCACAGACAGCAAGATCGCCGTTGCCGGGATGAGCGGGACAATAAAGCGGTACGCCTGCATATGGTCGCCGCCAACATAGATGATGTAGCCAAGATAGGTCGCAATCAGCGCACAGAGATAGGCGATCCGGCGGTTGATCCGGCGGCGCCAGATCGCCAGGCCGACGGCTAGGAGGGTGCCTGGGAAAAGGAATGGCGGCGCCTGCGCATACCCGAGAACATACTTCATTCCCCGGCGAATTTTTTGCAGATCGAACCCGCCGGTTTTAACGTAGAAGGTATTCGGAAAAAGACTGTTGTAGTAGGCCAGCCGCCAGCCAAAGTAGCTCAGGAATATGGCCCCGAATGTCAGCGCAAAGATCACAACTGGTTTTTTGGCAGTGCTGTGGTAGAGGATCCACACAAAGCTGAGGCCAAAAAAGAGCAGGCCATCGATTCGGGTGGTTGAGGCCAGGGCAAAGGCCAGGCTGGCCAGGGCGAGCGAGCGGCGCGGCGCACTGCCTAGATGCTCGATCACAAGGCAGATCCCGACCGTGAGGAACATGGTAAACAAGACCGTCTCCAGGCCGCCCAGCGTCCAGATAATGATTGGAAACGACCCCGCCGTGAAGATGAGCGGGAGATGGTTAAATGACGGGTCCGACGGTAAGCGATTGAGGCCGGGGATTGCGAGCACGAGCAGCAACAGCAGCAGGGCCAGCGCGTTGACCACCTGTGAGGCCAGGGGCAAGGCAACTCCCATCTGGCCGAAGAAGCTAATCAGGAGCAGATGCAGGAAGTTGGTGTAGCCTTCAACCCGCTCCTGGGGATTCCACACAATCCCCTGCTGATCGAGAAAGTTGCCGACATAGCGCAAGGTGATGTAGGCATCGTCATGGTAGAAGGCACGATTGGAGTAAAAGCCAAACGCACACACGCCGAGCGTCATCAAGAGTACCGTAACCTGAGGAGGGGTGATTCCAGAGTTGGCCTTGGGGGATGCACGCATTGGCTCGGATCTCCTGGTAGCGCTGGGGGCCAGCTTGGCGGCTGAAGTATACCATCAAATGGTTCCGCTCAGGTGATTTCTGGGGCAGTGCTGTGCGCAAAAGTGGTCTCGGTTCCGCCCGGCTCAATCCGCTCTACACCCGTGTACACATTGAAGCGCTCGCCGCGCACAAACCCGATCAGGGTGGCCCCAAACTCGCGGGCGGTGTCGATCGCTAGGCTGCTCGGCGCTGAGATCGCGGCGATCAGCGGCACGCCTGCGCTGACGCATTTTTGGACGATCTCGAAGCTGCTGCGCCCGCTGACCAGTACCACGTGCTCGTGCAGCGGCAGGCGGTTGTTCAGCAGTGCCCAGCCGATCAATTTGTCCAGCGCGTTATGTCGACCAACATCCTCGCGCAGCGCCACCAGCGCGCCCGCCGCCGTGAACAGGGCCGCCGCGTGGATGCCGCCGGTGGCCGCGAACTGGCCCTGCGCCGCCCGCAGCGTCTCCGGCAGCCCGGTGATGATCGCGGGCGCCACGGATGGGCCAGCCGGCAGCGGCGCACAGTAGACTCGCAGCGCCTCCAGGCTGGCCTTGCCGCACACCCCGCAGGCGCTGGTGATGGTGAAATGGCGCTCCAGGCGCACCAGATCGGGCAGGCTGGGGCTGTGGAGCGCCACGTTGACGATGTTGTAGCGCTGCTCGCGCTCGACCGTCGCATCCAGGCAGTAGCTGATCGCCCGAATCGCGGCCCGCTCGCTGACGATGCCCTCGCTGAACAAAAATCCCGCCGCCAGCTCGAAATCGGCCCCCGGCGTGCGCATTGTCACCGCG
>DAOTUS010000474.1:0-6569 GCA_034437415.1 Herpetosiphonaceae bacterium | reverse complement strand
ATTGATCGCCACCTGATTGGGTCTGGTTGCGCCTACGCCGAAATTCGAGGCCACCCCATCGCCAAGCGGCGGAATCCAGGCTGCCTCGCGCAGCGCCGGCCAGCGCTCGGCATAGCCGGGCAGCATCCCACGCCACAGCGTGCTGGCATGCTGCGGGGCGCTAAACTGCGCCTCGGCGACTGGCAGCAGCTTGAACAGCTCGCCATCCCAGCCGGCAGTTGCTCGATTAAGCAGGCCGTTCCAGGCCGCCACCGAGGTGCTCAGCAGCGGCTGGCCCAGCCAGCGCTCGGTCAGGTACTCGCCCAGCGTCAGCCAGCGCCGCACCGATTTGAATAGCTCGGGCGCGGTTTCGGCCAGCCAGAACATGCGGGCGGGCAGGTAGGCGCTGTGGAGCGGGCAGCCGGTCCGCTGCCAGATGGCGGGCTCGTCCCATTCCTGGCGCAAACGCGCCGACCAGGCCGCCGCCCGGGTGTCGGCCCAGGTCCACACCGGCGTCACCGCTCGCCCGTCGGCGCCGACCCCCAAAATATTGCCCACCAGCGTCGCACAGCCAACCGCCACAATCGGCTGGCCGGTGGCGGCGCCGAGCACCTGCTCAAGACAGTGCTCGGCGTGGCCGACCATCTCCTCGGCGTCAAGCTCGGCGCCACCGTCGGGGGTTGTGCGCAGGGCGTACTTCACCCGAGTGGTTGTGCCGGACACAACGGCGCCTTTGGCGTCGAAGAGCATGGCGCGGGTTGACGATGAGCCAATATCTAAGGCCAGCACAGCCGGGTCAGGCATCTAGTGACCTCCTGGGATATGCGGGAAGAGCAGCGTCGCCGTCATCCCTGGGCGGTCAGGATTGGACGTCAGCGTGATGCTGCCGCCGATGCGCCACATCACCGCGGCACAGATTGGCAGGCCCAGGCCCAGGCGCTGGGGGCCGTGGGTGGTCAAAAACGGCCGCCAGATGTCGGTCGCCAGATGCGGCGCAACGCCCTTCCCGGCGTCGCTGATCGTAATGCAGATGTGGTGCGGCGTTTGGCGGGCCTGCAAAACCACCGCATCGGGATCGCCGCCGGACTCATAGGCGTTGGCGAGCAGCTCGCCAAACAGGGTCAGCAGCTCGCGGTCGTGGACCGCAATCTGTAGGTTGGGCGCGATCTCGGTGTGGACCAGCGGCAGGCCGGTGCTTTGCGAAATATGCTCCAGCAGGCTGGGCAGGGTTTCCTCAACATCTAAAGAAAACGGTGGCGCAACCCGCTCGCCGCCTTTGAGCAGATGCAGGCGCCGAATCATCGCCGCGCCATCGCGCACCTGGTCGACCACCGTGGCCAGCAGCATCTGCTGGTCCTCGCTGACCGCATCAAGCTCGGCCAGCTGGGTATTGCCCAGAATGGCGGCAAAAAGATTGTTGAAGTGGTGGGCCATCTGCCCGGCCAGCTCGGCCATGCTGCGCAGATGGCGCAGCTCGGCCTGCTCGATGTGGCGGGCCGACTGGTCGGCGACCGCCTGGGCGTTTGCCAGAGCGACGGCCAGATGCGGACGCGCCATCTCCAGCAACGACTCCTCCTCGCTGGTAAAGAGACGGCCGTAGGCGCCAATCATCAAAATCCCCAGCAGACGCCCGTGCTGATGCAGCGGAATCGCCATACAGCCCTCGTAGCCACTCTCCAGCAGCTGGGTGATCATCGGGATTTGCGGCGCGTCGTGCAGCGAAAAGCGCGTGGTCTGATCGAGCTGGGCAACCTGGAGCATCGCCTGGTGGGTAATCGGATCGACGGCGAGATTGGGGTGGGGCTGCGGCCGCGATGAGTAGGCCAAGATGGTGGCGCTCTCGCCAAGCGCATACCAGGCCACCGAAATCTGGCCCATCAGCTGCTGCATCTGCTGGTCGATCACCTGATACAGCGTGCTCAGATCCAGATTTGAGGTCAGCGACTGCGCCAATGTGTTGACCAGCTGAAGCTGCCGGGTCTGCAATGAAAGTTGATCAGTCAATGTGACTTGCTCCTCACGTAGCCGCGCCTGACGAATGAGTCCCGCCACCTGGTAGGCCACCAGCTCTAGCAGGGCCTGGTCGTCGGGCGTGAAATACCACAGGCTGGGGTGGTACATTGACAGCACACCTAGGGGTCCGTCGGCATCGTCAATTGGCACCAGCAGCGCCGAGCCACTTTGGATCTCTGAGGTCGAAATATGCAGCCAGCGCGGATCGTTGACCACATCGTCGATCCGCACGCTGGCGCCGCTGCGAATCGCATGGCCGGCGGCGCCGTGGGTGAGCACGCGCCGCACATCCTGCAAATTAATGTGGTTGTGCGCGTTGGCCAGGACATCGCTCACGCTTGAGGCCGGGTCGAGCAAAATCAGGTTGCCATGCTCGGCATGCAGAGCCTCACTACAGACCTGCACCATATGATCGAGCATGGCGTTGAGCGAGTTGATGTGGGTTAGCTCGCGGCTGATATTGGCGATAAAGGCCAGCCGCTCGCGCTCTTTATCCATGCGCGACAGCACTTGCTTCAGCCGAATCGCCACCCGCAGCCGCGCCCGCAGGGTAGCCGCATCGACGGGCTTCAGCAGAAAATCGTCAGCGCCTTCGTTGTAGGCCTGCTGGCGAACGTTCAGCTCAGCCGCCGCAGTCACAATAATAATTGGGGTGTAGCTTAGGGTTGGATGCCGTCGAACCGCCTGCAGGACGCCAAATCCATCAAGCACCGGCATAAAAATATCCAGCAGCATGGCATCGGGCTGCAGCGTTTCGAGGAGCTGAATCGCCAGCTCGCCGTTCTCAGCCTGGCAGGTTCGATAGCCCGTCGACTCGACCAGTCGCCGCAAAATCGCCAGATTCGAGGGCTGGTCGTCAACGAGCAGAACAAGCGGGGCTTTGGCATTTTCGGTCGGATCGCTCATGGAACCTCCGTTGTGAGTAGGGCGTACGATGTCGATGTTAGCCACCCGACGTGGTTCTCACGAGCGGATGCAAGGTGTCCCAGTTTGTGCCAGCTTCGATATTTACTTCCAGCGGCACCCGTAGCTCCGGGTAGACCGACTCCATTGTCTCACGCACAAGCCGGGCCACCGGCTCGATCTCGGCCTCGGGCACTTCCAGCATCAGCTCATCGTGGACCTGGAGCAGCATGCGCGCCGCGTAGTTCCCGCTGCGCAGGGCCGCATCCAGCCGCACCATCGCCATTTTGATCAAGTCGGCGGCGGTTCCCTGAATCCCGGCGTTGATCGCCTCGCGCTCGGCGGCCTGGCGGCGCGGGCCACCGCCGCCCTCCAGCAGCTCGCGGAAGTAGCGCCGCCTCCCGAACAGCGTTTCGACGTAGCCCTGGGCGCGCACCTGCTGGATGGTGCGATCAATATAGTCCTTCAGGCCGGGATACTGGGTGAACAGGGTGTTGATCATCTCCTGGGACTCGGAGCGCGACAGCTCGGTGCGGGCCGACAGGCCGAACGCGCTGATCCCGTAGATAACGCCAAATACTGTAGTTTTTGCCAGCCGCCGCTGATTCTTGGTGACCGACTCCTGCGGAACGCCATACAGTTTGGACGCGGTGGCGGCGTGAATATCCTGGCCGGTGCGAAAAACCTCCAGCAGGGTTGGGTCCTGGGTGATGTGGGCCAGAATCCGCAGCTCGATCTGCGAGTAGTCGGCGGCCAGCAGCTGACAGCCGGGCGCGCTGACAAAGGCCCGCCGAATCTCGCGGCCCTCCTCGGTGCGCACCGGAATATTCTGCAGATTCGGGTTATCCGATGACAGACGGCCAGTCTCGGCGCCCATCTGGCGAAACTGGGTGTGCACCCGCCGCGTGGTTGGGTTGACCAGCAGCTGGAGAGTGTCAACGTAGGTTGATTTGAGCTTGGAGAGCCGCCGATTGCGCAGGATCAGCTCGACCACGCCGGTCTCGTCAAACTCCTTGAGCGCCTCCAGGGTCTCGGCGGTGATCGAAAAGACGGCGCCGCCGGTCTTGGTGGTTCCGGCCAGCCGCTTGAGGTTTTGGGTCGGCAGCTTGAGCTGGCGAAACAGCAGATCGTTGAGCTCGTAGCGGGACGCCAGGTTGCACTCGCCGCCACAGATCGCATAGATCTCGGCCTGAATCTGCTGAATGCGCTCGGCCAGCACCTGGCCCTGCTGCTGTAGCTGCGGCAGATCGACCAGAATCCCGGCCGACTCGATATGGGCCAGCACCGGGCTGAGCGGCATCTCGATCGTGCTGAAGATCGCCTCGACCCTGGGCGCCTCGGCCAGGCGTGGGCCGAGCACATTCATCAGGCGCAGGGTCATATCGACATCGGCGCAGGCGTAGGGTGTCACGCGCTCGATCGCAATCTGGTCCATCGTCGTCTGCTTCTTGCCGCTGCCGATCAACTCCTCGATATTGGTCATCTCGATCGGCTGGCCGTCGGCGTCGCGCAGCTCGCTGAAGGCCAACTCCTTGAGCGCCTGGCGCAGACCCAGCAGGGCGGCGGCGATCGCGGTGTCGAAGGCCAGCGGGCCAACCGCGATGCCGATCAGGCTCAGGGCCTCGCAGTCGAACTTGCCGTGGTGGGTGATGCGAGTTTTGGCCGGGTCAAGAAAGAGCGGCTGTAGAGCTGATACGACATCCGCCACCGCCAGCTGCGGGCCGCTGCGATGGCCAAGCGGAATATACCAGGCCCGGCCAGGCTCGGCGGCCAGCGAGATCCCGACCAGCTGGGCCACGACCGGGCCGAACAGGGCCGTGGTGGTGGTCTCGGTGTCGAAGGCAAACTGCGGGGCCGCCTGGAGCACCGCGACCAGCTCAGCCAGCGCGGCGGCATCCTGAACCACCTGATAGTCGCCAAAATCCCCGGCGCTGGTCGGCGCCGCCGCCGAGGCTGGGGCGGCAAACATCGCCATCTGGAGCGGCCCGCTGCCCGACGGATTGCGCTCGAAGGCGGGCTGGGACGGCAGATCGACCACCTCGATGGCGTTGCCGACGACCGGCAGCTTATCGACCAGCTTGCGAAACTCCAGCTCGCTGAACAGGGCCAGCACCTTGGAGCGGTCATACTCGTGGACGCGGGTCGCCGCCAGATTGAGCGTGATCGGCACGGCGGTGACGATGGTCGCCAGATGCTTGCTGAACTGGGCGATCTCCTGCTGGCCCTCGAGCTTGCTGCGGTAGCGCTTGGCCACCGCGTCGAGGTTGGCGTAGATGCCCTCCACCGTATCGAACTCGGTCAGCAGGCTGATCGCGCCGGCCTCGCCGATGCCGTTCACGCCGGGAATATTGTCCGAGGTGTCGCCCTTCAGGCCGCGCAGATCGGCCAGCTGATTGGGGCGCAGGCCCTTGTAGCGCTCGCGGACCTGGGCCTCATCGTACTGCATGGTGGTCTGACCGGCCTTGACGTAGGGGTTGGCCAGCAGCACATTGGTGTAGTCGTTGACCAGCTGGAGTGTATCGGTGTCGCCGGTGATGATCAGCGTGTTGACGCCCTCGGCCTCGGCCTGGCGGCAGAGCGTGCCGATCACATCGTCGGCCTCGTAGCCCTCGGCGGTATAGATCGGCATATTCAGCGCCGCGATGATCTGCTTGATCCGATCGAGCTGCGGATGGAACTCGGCGGGGGTTTCGCTGCGGCCAGCTTTGTAGTCGGCGTACAGGTCATCGCGGAAAGTGCGCCCGACATCAAACGACACCGCCGAATACTCGGGCTGGCGCTCGCGGAGCAGATTTAGCAGAATCATGAAAAAGCCTTGCACGGCGTAGGTAGGCTCTCCGGTCGCGCGGACCGCCATTCGCGTGTCTTTGAGCGCGTGAAAGGCGCGGAATGCCAGCGCGTGACCATCAACCAGAACCAGAGTTGCTCGCTTCTCCATGAAAAATCTCCAAACACAAAAGAAAGACCAGGCGATCTAGGCGGAGTAAATTTTAGCACATCTTAGCGTGCGTGCGTGCAGGGGTTCGAGGTTAGGGATTAGGGATTAGCGCATTCTAGTGCGGTGGATTGGCGGCTGGATTTCACTGTGGTAAAAAAATCAGGAGTCAGGGTTCAGAACATGGTTTCTGAACCCTGACTCCTGAGGCGGCCTGGCGCTACTCATTATTTAAGGCTGGTCGCCCCAGTGCGCCGCCGTAGCCCGCCCCCCAGAGCACATCGAGCGGCGTGCCATCGACGCTGATTCTGACCTTCTGGACGCTCGAAAAGGTCGTCAGGGAGAGCAGGATCGAGTCGACGGCCTGGCGCTGATTGCTGGCCTGCAAAAAACCGCCGCCCAGATCAAGCTCGGCCACCCCGCCGCTGATCACCAGCCGGTTGACGGTGGTGGCGCTGGGAATTGGCTGGCCGAGAACATCGCTATACGGCCCTGGCCCGGCGATCAGCTGCGCGATCGTAGTGGTGGCCTCGGCCTTGGTGCGGGGCACCAGCCGGATGACGCGGGCCAGATGGCCGGTGGCGGCAACCGGGTAGTACAGCGGCAAAAACGAGGTCGTATCAAACTGGCCGTTCAGCTGATTCGGGTTATCGGGATTGACGGTGGGCCGATAGCGCGGCGCACCGCTGTTGACCCCGTTGACCTGCAGCTGAACCTGGGAGACATCAGTCTGCTCGGT
>DAOTUS010000473.1:0-6149 GCA_034437415.1 Herpetosiphonaceae bacterium | reverse complement strand
GTTGATCGCCTCGACAAACACCGAGAAGCCCATTGCGAAATAGATATAGCCCTTGGGAATATGATGATCGAAGGACTCGGCCACCAGCGACATGCCGATCAGCAGCAGGAAGCTCAGGGCCAGAATCTTGACGGTCGGGTGTTTGTTGACAAAGTCGCTGACCGCTCCGGCTGACAGCAGCATAACCCCCACCGCGATAATCACCGCCGCGATCATAATCTCAATATGCTCGACCATGCCCACCGCCGTAATCACCGAGTCCAGCGAGAACACGACATCCAGCACCAGAATTTGCGCAATCACCGCGTTGAACGAGGCCGCCTTGGCGGTGCGCCCGTGCGACTCCTCCCCCTCAAGCCGCTCATGGATCTCAAAGGTGGCCTTGCCGAGCAGGAACAGCCCGCCAAGCAGCAGAATAATATCGCGGCCGGAGATTTCTTGCCCGACGACGGTAAAAAGCGGGGCGGTCAGGCCGATGACCCACGAGATCGAGAAGAGCAGCAGGATGCGGGTGATCAGCGCCAGCGCGATCCCGGTCTGGCGGGCCTTCTTTTGCTGATCGGCGGGCAGCTTCCCAGCCAGGATCGAGATAAACACGATGTTGTCGATGCCGAGGACGATCTCCAGCACTGTCAGGGTCAGCAGCGAGATCCAGGTGTTTGGATCGGACAGTAATTCCATGAACGCTCCTTCGTTAAATACGGCGCCGACGACAGTAGCCGGCGCCAAACTGTGAAATCTGTGGGTTTGCCTTGTGTGTCCATACGGCGCCGCTATCCGCCGCCACAGCCCTACGTATTATAAAGCGAATTTGTTCCGATCAATCTGCGCCAGCGCTCCCGATTCCAGTCGATCTAAGCGGCTGGCCTGGCCCTAAAACAACCAATGTCTGCCCTGTTGAGGCAGACATTGAGGCAGACGTTAGTGCTGGTGCGCTAGGCGGCCGTGGAATGATGCGAGCTGTCGGCGGCGGTATAGGCGGCCAGATCCTGCTCTTCGATAATCGGCATGAAGCGCGTCATCTCAACCATCTTGAAAATTTTCTGGTGATGCGGGCTGACATGGATACAGAAGACCTTAAAGCCATTTTTGCGGGCGGCAACCACAAATTTGAGCAGGACCGAAATCCCAGCGGAGTTGATAAAGGCTACATCGCTGAAATCCAAGACAGTAATCGGCTTCATCTCGCTGCAGGCTTGCTCAATATTAGCAGCGGAAATGGCATCAACACTGTTGCTCTGGATGCGCAAAATAACGACATCGCCCCACTCTTCACGCTTAATAACAGTGTTTAAATCGCTCATGATTGTACTCCCCTGATCGGCCAAATCACCGATTAAGTTGCATCATAGTGGAGCGTTGCCAAAATTGCAACGGGAGACAGATGACCAGTAGATGACAATCCCAAAGGCTATTCGCCTGCTGTCGGCCGGAAAATCCGCAGCTTAAGCGAGGTTCCCTCGCTGGTGCTCTGGACCTCATACTGATCAACCAGCTCGCTGATCAGGTACATTCCAAACCCGCGCAGCATGCCCGAGTCAAGATTGTCTTCCTCGATCACCCGCCGCTCGGCATTGAAGGCCTCGACCCCGGAGCCACGATCGATAATATCGACCTCGAGCTTATCGTGATCGAGGGCAAAAATCACTTCAACCGAGTTGCGTCCGCCATTGCTGCCGTGCTCAATTGCATTGGTCACGGCCTCGCTGACTGCCAGCTTCAGGTCTTCAATTCGTTCGTCGGAAAAGCCCATTGTGGTGCCTAGCTCAGCGGCACTGGCCCGCACAACGCGCTCGAACAGCAAATCTGACGGTATGTTAAGATGAATACGATTCATCGCCGACCTCCACGTACAGGGGCACGACCCTGCTTTGTTACACCTTCTTGATTAATCAGATGCTCGTAACGGCGCAAGTAGGCTTTGCCGAGGGAGCTGTTGCCAACCTGTAGATAACACGCCCCCAGATAGTAGAGCGCCTGGGTGTGGCGCGGGTTGCGTCGGAGAACCTTCTCAAACAGGGGAATCGCCTGGGCTGGCTCCATCAGCTCTTTGTAGCACAGCCCGAGCATAAACGTGGTTTCAATATCATCAGGCCAGTGCATGAGCACCTGGCTGAACTCTTTCGAGGCCAGATCGAAGCGGCGGCGCCGGGTGTACATATAGCCCAGGTCGTAGCGCAGCGAGTGGGCGTGGGGCGCCAGCTCGACGGCGCGGCGCCAGGAGGCCAGCGCCCAGCCTTCGTGGCCCAGGGTTGTGTACATAAAGCCCAGCAGATAGTAGGCAGTCGCATCTTTGGGCAAGAGCTGGACCGCCCGCTCAAAGGCCCGCATCGCGCCGTGGTGTTTCTCCAGATCGTAGAGCAGCTTGCCCATCTGGAGAAACACCTGGCCGTCGTTGGGCCGCAGCTTGGCGGTGTTGTAGAGCTGCATATAGGCTTCGCGATGCTTGCCAATAAAGCGCAAAATCGCGCTGATCCGCAGCCGCGCATCGATATAGTAGCGATCCTGGGCCGGGATTGCGCTATATTCCTGCAGCGCCACATCCCAGCGGCGCGCCCGCGCCAGCAGATTCCCCAGCAGATAGCGGGCGCGATGTTCGTTGGGCCGCCACTGCAGCAGGGCGCGGTAGATCCGGTTGGCCTCTTCGTCGTAGCCCTGCGACTTCAGGTCCTCGCTCAGGCGATAGTACCAGCTGGAAACCTCGTGCTCGGATTTACTGATCAGGATTTCGTCGGCCACGCTGGGCGAGATAAAGGTTGGCTCAACCCGCAGCGCCTCGGAAAAGCAGCGCTGGGCCAGCTCGTGGGCGCCGTGGGCCTGGTGCATCAGGCCCATGTAGTAGAGCGGCTCGCCAGCGTGCGGGCGCAGCTCGCGGGCGGAGGTAAAGTGAATATAGGCGCGTCCAGCATCATCAAGCAGCTGGTAGGCTCGTCCGAGCGCAAAGTGGGCCTCGTAGAGCGACGCGTTGTGCTCCAGCGACTCCTTGAAGGCCGCCACCGCCCGGTCAACCTGCGACAGGGCCGCAAAGGCCACGCCAAGATTGTAGTGGGCCTCGGCGAGCTGCGGGTCGGTCTGGACCGCCTCGAGGTACTCGCGCTGGGCGGTCGCCCAGTCATCCTGGAAGGCACAGGCGTTGCCAATGTACAGGTAGATAATCGCCCGCTCCCGATCGTAGATCTGCGAGCGCTCGTCGCTTTCCACATAGGCGGCGATCAGCGCAGTCTTGAAATGCTCGATCGCCTCGGTGTAGTGGGCTGCCAGGTAGGCCTTAATGCCACGGCCAAACGCCGCACCCAGCCGGGTGCCGCTCATGAAGCGCTCGCTCCCGGCAAAGGTATCCAGATCGAGCGGCATAAAGGTCAGATAGTCAACAGTCGTGGCACTCATATACGTTCCTCTTAAGCTTCCCGCGTCGGTGATGGAAGGATGAGGCGATACTCTTCAATCGTAGGACGGAGTTGAGCCTGAATTTCGCGGGCGATCCCCCGCCCAAACTGGCTGCTCACCAGATCGTTCAAGATCGGGAGCAGCTCAACACACTCATCGGGGGTGCGGTTGTTTCCAGTCAGGTCCAGCGTCTGCCACCACTCATCGGCGGTGCGCGGGCCGACGATATCGGCCACAATGCTATGCATCTCATCGACCAGATACTGGAGCCGCCGCCGGACCAGCACCATCGTAATATCATCGTGCTTGAGATGGCCATGGGTCCAGGCGCGCACCTCGGTCAGAATCCGCGACATCAGCGCCCGTGGTTTCATATGGCCGACGCTGCGCAACAGCGTTTGCAGGCGCGGATAGCCGAACAGATTGTTGTGCTCATCGGTCGCTTCGATAATCCCATCGGTATACAGCAGCGCCGTATCGCCATAGCCCATGTTAAGCGAGTGCTCGGTATACCGATCGATCTCAACCACCCCCAGCGGCAGCCCGGTCGCCTCGATCTCGGTGACCTCCTGGCCGATCAGGATGAGATAGTTGTGGCCGGCATTGGCAAACTGAAGATTCCCATTCGCCGTGTCGATGGTCGCGTACAGCATTGTCACCATGCCGTGGGGCATCTCTTCGATCAGAATCCGGTTGACCTCCGCCAGGGTGACGCCCGGCGAGGTTTTGCGCCGCGCCTCGGCCCGAAAGACCGTGCGCGCCACGGCCATGCGCAGGGCGGCTGGCAGGCCCTTCCCGCTCACATCGCCGATCATAATCGCTTGCTGGCCGGGCTTGAGGGCCAGAAAGTCGTACAGGTCGCCGCCAAGCTCACGGGCGGGCAGCGAAACCGCGCTGATCTCCCAGCCGGCCACCCGCGGCACCGTCTCCAGCATCAGACCCTGCTGCAAATCGCGGGCCATCTGGAGATCCTGTTCCAGCTCCAGCTGGCGCTCGTCGACCGCCACCGGCAGCGCCGCCGCCGGCACCACCGCAGCGAGGTGGCCGTTGGTTGAGCTGCGCAGAGGAACTCGCCCAAAGGCGATATGGCTTACCATAGAACTATACGCTGATTTAATTAATTTCGACATAGTATTTTATATCCATCTCGACACAGTCCACGATAGGCTGTCGTAGCTTAGGAATGTTCGTGTAAAATTTTATCCAGCGCTTCCAGCCAGCGGCCACAGGTGGCGTGGAGCCAGCCCGCCGCCACGCCATCGAGCAGGGCGGTTGGCGCAACGTCACTGAGTTTGCGCATTGTATTGCGATATTCGCGGCGGGCGGCCTCGATCCGGCCCTGGTGACGATAGCTTTCGGCGAGATAGAACGAGACCGTCGGCGAGGTGGGAACAAGGTACAGCGCCCGCTCAAGATAGCGCGTCGCCTCGGCCCAGGCGCTATTCTGCAGCTCCAGCATCCCCAGGACCAGGTAGGCCGCATCCTGCATCACATCCAGCTCCAGCGCCCGGCGGGCTTCGGCGGCGGCCTGCTCCGGCTGGCCCAGATCGGCGTGCAGCTGGGCCAGCAGCGACAGCACCGCCGGTGAACGCTCGGCCGGGGCCAGCTGGCTCAGCAGCAGCAGGGCCGTCCGCTGCTGGCCATTATCCCGCAGCTGGCGGGCCTGATCGAGCTGGCTGGCGTTCACCGGCGCTGGCGTAGGCTGATCTGGCCGGGTAATCCGGCGGATTGGCACGCTGGCGGCGGGAGCGCTGGGGCTGTGCGCCGGGGCGTTGGCCTGGGGCAGTACGCCAGCCCGGCGCGCAGCCGCCGCAGTCGCGCCTTTACGATAGACAAACGCCCCATCGAGTTCAACTGTCTCGAACCTATCGAAAATCCCCCACAGCGACTCGGAAAAGCCCAGCAGCAGGTAGCCGCCGACCGCCAGCGCCTGGTATATCCGCTCGATCAGCTGTTTGCAGGTGGCGAGCTGAAAATAGATCGTCACATTCTGACAGAAAACAATATCCAGCTCATTCGCCCAGGCTGGCAGCGGATCGAGCAGATTGTGCTGTTCAAATTGTACCAACGATCGGGCGGCGCTGCCGATGCGCAGCCCGGCCTCGGTTGGCTCGAACCAGTGGCGATACTGCGGCTGAATATTGGTCAGCGTCCGGCCGCGATACTCGCCCAGGCGCGCCCGCTCCAGGGCGCTGTTGCTCAGATCGCTGCCCCAGATCTGGACCGGGCGCAGCGGCGGCGATCCCCACAGATTCAGCGCGATCATCGCCATGCTGTAGGCCTCCTCACCAGTCGCACAGCCAGCGCTCCAGCAGCGCAGCGGCCGTGTGGCCGGGCGGTGCTGATGCAGATCGGGGAAGATCGCCTCGCGCAGGCAGCGAAAGTGGGCGGGATTGCGAAAAAACTGGGTCTCGTGATTGGCCAGCTGCTCGGCCAGGGTATGCAGCTCTTTCACCCCAGCGCTGGTCGCAATAAAAGCCTGATAGGCCAGCGAGGTCAGTCCAAGCGCCCGAATGCGGGCCTCGACCAACGTGCGCCCGTGCACCATCCGGCTATCATCGAGATACAGGCCAAACCGTTCGGCCAGACGATCGCGAATTGCCGTCCATTGCGCTGTGGTGAACTCATTCATCCTGGCACTCGCTGCTCGTTGAGCATGGCCACGAGCCGAGCGCCGAGCGCGTCGGCGGCCACCGTCTCCATGGCGGCCCCAAGCTCGCTGGCGGCCCGCGGCATGCCCCAGATGGCGCTGCTGGCCTGAT
>DAOTUS010000472.1:0-7222 GCA_034437415.1 Herpetosiphonaceae bacterium | reverse complement strand
CGCTACGAGCTGACCCTGCCCGAGGTGTTTCCCGACTTCGCGCCCGGCCCCGGCCATCGTCGGATACCAGGTGAAGTTGCCGGGCGCGAAGTCGGGAAACACCTCGGGCAGGGTCAGCTCGTAGCGGTCGGGCAGCGTGCGGTCGGGGTAGGTCAGATAGTAGTCGAGGTACTCCCGCTCGCCGGCCAGCGCCCGCTGCGCCCACGCATGCTCCTTGGCGGTGTGGTTGACCACCACATCAATGCACAGGCTGATGCCGTGGGCGTGAAAATCCTGGGCCAGCGCCACCAGATCGCCGACGCTGCCGAGCTCAGGGTTGACGGCGCGATACTCCTGGACCGCGTAGCCGCCATCGTTGGGGCCGGAGCGCGGCTGGAGCAGCGGCATCAGGTGGACATAGGTCAGCCCCAGGTCGCAGATATAGTCCAGGTGCTCGCGCACGCCCTGCAGCGTGCCGACAAACCGATCGACGTAGTAGATTCCGCCAACCATCGTCGGGCGCTGAAACCAGTCCGGCGTCATCTCGCGCTCAAGATCGAGCAGCTTGAGGTCGGTGGCGCGGCCGGCAAAGGCCTGCACCAGCCGCTCGCCGAGCAGCCGGATCTGGGCCGTAAAGGCGGGGTGGTCGGCATAGAGCCGCCGCAGCGGCAGGTACAGATCGCCGAAGTGGCGCTCCAGCCGCAGCCGGAAAATGTCGCGGTCGCGCTCGTTGGCCACGGCCTGCCCCAGGGCGCCGAGCAGGCCGTCGCGAAAATCTGCAAAGGCGGCCCGCTCGGCGGCGGTCATTGCGAAAAGGTTTTGCATAACGTCGTATCCAATTGCTCCACAACCGAATGCAACCCCGCCGTATCCGCCCTAGACCCACGTTTAAATATGGAAATTCGTGGGCATGTTCCCCTCTCCACCGCGATGGAGAGGGGTGGCGCGGAGCGCCGGGGTGAGGTCAAAAATGACGCCATTCCGGCCTAGTTAAGCGTACTCCTACCCCTTCACCGACCCTGCCATCAGGCCGCGCACAAAGAAGCGCTGCAGGCTGAAGAACACCACCAGCGGTAGGAGCATCGTAATAAAGGCCCCGGCCGTCAGCAGATGCCAGTCCTGGCCACGGGAGCCGACGATCTCGGCCAGCCGCATGGTCAGCACCTGGGCGTTTTGCTCGCCGCCGAGAAAAATCAGGGCGATCAGGTAGTCGTTCCAGACCCACAGAAACTGGAAGATCGCGAACGAGGCCAGGGCTGGCACCGAGAGCGGCAGCACCAGGCGGGTGAAAATCGTAAAGGGCGAGGCGCCATCAATAAACGCCGACTCCAGAATGTCGCGCGGCAGCTGGCTGATGTAGTTGTACAGCAGATAGGTCGCCAGCGGCAGGCCAAATCCGGTGTGCGCCAGCCAGACCGCCAGGAACGTGCCGTTGATCCCCAGGCTGGTGTAGTCGCGTAGAATCGGGATCAGCGCCACCTGGAGCGGCACGACCAGCAGCGCCACCACCATCGCAAACATCACCTTGCGCCCCCGGAAGCGCATCCAGGCGAACCCGTAGGCGGCAAACGCGGCGATGAGAATTGGGATGAGCGTGGCCGGTACGGTGACGACCAGCGAGTTAAGAAACGCGCCGCTCATATCATCGCCCTGCTCGTTGCGGGCGCTGCCATCGGCCGAGACCACCGTGTACTCTTTGCCGCTAAGCACATTTTCGTAATTCTTCAGATTAAAGTCGGCCTTGGTGTCCCACTGCTGCTCCTGGATTTGCATAACCCCGGTGCGGCGATTGCCAACCCAGATCAGCTTCTTGCCATCGTCGGTCGTCACGCCGCTGCGAAACTCCTCGAAGGTGGCCGTAACGCCATTGATCGTCATCGCCTGGGTTCGATCCAGATCGGTGGGAATTGCCTGCTCCTCGGTCTGCACCCACTCGCGGTGCGGCAGGACGCTCCACCAGCCGCTGGTGGCAATGTCATCGCGGGTGCGGAACGACGAGACCAGCAGCCCAATCGTGGGCAGCGTCCAGAGCAGACAGATCAGCGCCAGAATGCCGTTGACCGTCAGGCTGGAGAAGAAGCGGCGGCGGCGGAGGCTGGCGGCGCGGGCGCCTGGTTTAGGTGTCGTAGCCATTAGAATGCCTCCTGGTTACGCAGCTGGCGCAGGTTGTAGATCATCACTGGCAGCACGGCGATAAAGAGCACAATCGCGATCGCCGAGCCATAGCCGAAGTTGCGGCTGACGAAAAACTGGCGGAAGAACTGGGTTGCCACCACATCGGTGCCAAACTGACCGCCGGTCATCACCTGAACCACGTCGAAGATCTTCAGGGTGAAGATGGCGATTGTAGTCGTCACGGTGATAATCGTCCCCTTGATGTAGGGAATGATGATCTTGAGGAAAATGTCGATCTCGGTGGCGCCGTCGATGCGGGCCGCCTCCAGCAGGTCGTCGGGGACGCTCTTCAGCGCCGCCGAGAAGATCACCATCGCAAAGCCGGTCTGCATCCAGATCAGCACGATAATCAGGAACATGTTGTTCCAGGGCTGCGCCGAGGAGAGCCAGGTCTTGGGGGTGCCGCCCAGCCCAACCACAATCGCGTTGAGCAGGCCGATCTGCGGCTCGCCAACCGGCGCGGCGGCATAGATGAAGCGGAAAATCACCCCGGCGCCGACGAACGAGATCGCCATCGGCATAAAGATCAGCGCCTTGGCCAGCGTCTCGAACTTGCTGCGGTCGGCCAGCACGGCGATCAGCAGGCCCAGGACGACACACGCGCCGGTGCCGACGACCAGCCAGATCAGGTTGTTGCGAAACGACTGCAGCATCTGGCGGTCGGTGAACGTGGCCACATAGTTGTCCAGCCCAACGAATTTGGTTGAGCTGGCATCGAAAAAGCTCTGCCACAGCGTCCGCAGGGTCGGGATAAACAGGAACCAGCTGAGCATCGCCACCGCTGGCCCGACAAAAATATACGGCTGGATCCGGCGCTGCCAGTCGGCCGAAAACGACTCCACCAGCATATTTGCGCCAGTGAAGAGCGCGGCCACCCCGCCAACACCCCAGATAATCGCGATCAGGGCGGTGATTAGCTGCGGGGCCGTGCTCTCGCGCAGAAAGTTAAAGCCCAGCCAGAACACCACCCCGGTGATGCTCAAGATGACCAGGCCCACCAGCATCCGGGGCAGCGAAACCTCGCTAGAGGTGGTCGAGCCGGGTATTTTGACTTCGGTCGTGGTTTTCATAATCGACTCCAAAGCGTACTAAACCGATGGTTTAGTACACGGTGCCACGAGTTGTGCGACGTGTCCAAAGCACGCTTTGGAGCTTTGGACTTCGAGGGATTTTTAGGGTGATGCGCATGGTTGGCTGCGAACAGTGAGCTGAAATTGGGTGGGTGCGGCGCTCTGGATGGCCAGCTTGAGCTGAACGGCATCCAGAGCGCCTACTCTGCCTGCCCTGGGCTACCGCTGGACGGTATCCCAGCCTTTCTGGATCTCTTCCATCGCCTGGTCGAGCTCAACCGAGCCACTCACGTAGTCGGTCATGCCTTTCCAGAACGAGCCTGCGCCAACTTCACCGGGCATCAGGTCGGAGCCATCGAAGCGGACGCTGTCGGCGTTGAGGATGATCTCGGCGACGCCGCGCTCGATGTCATTGCCGTAGGCGTCAAGCTCGGTGTCGATGTGGGGCGAGATGGCGCCACCGGCGCCGACCCAGGTGCGCACCGACTCGAAGGTGGTGAAGTACTGCATCAGGGCGCGAACTTCGGGGCGATCGTTGAAGGCGGCCATAATGTCGCCAGCGACCAGCACGGGCTTGCCGTACTGCGGATCGATCGGCGGGAAGTAGAAGAAGTCGTAGTCGACGCCCGCTTTGGCCTCGGGCGGGAAGAACGAGGTGATGAAGTTGCCCTGCTTGTGCAGCCAGCACTTCGGCGGATCCTGGAACATTGGGCCGGGCGCGTCGCCGAAGCCGGTGCTGGCGATCTGCTGGCGGCCGCCAAAGACGTAGTCATCGTTGAACCAGATCTCGGCCATCACGCTGGCGGCGTTCTTGACCACGGGGTCGGTGAAGGGCAGCTCGCCGGTGGTCCACTTGTCGTAGTTCTCCAGCGAGGTGGTGCGCAGCATAATCTCTTCCATCCAGTCGGTGGCGGCCCAGCCGGTGGCGGCGGAGCTTTCGATGCCGATACACCAGGGGGTGTCGCCGTCGGAGACAATCGTATCCTGCAGGGCCTGCAGCTCTTCCCAGGTTTCAGGGATTTCGTAGCCGGCAGCATCCCAGTCATCTTTGGGATACCAGACCAGGCTCTTGCCGTTCACCCGTGAGAAGACGCCGCCAAGGATCTCTCCGCTGGGGGTGTCGATCGTGGCGATATCCAGCCAGCCCTGATTGTAGTTTTTTTTGAGCCAATCGGCGTTGATGAATGTGCTGGCATCGAGAACCGTGCCACTGCGGGCTACGCTGGTCAGCAGACCGGGCTGGGGGAAGTCGGCGATATCCGGGGGATTGCCGCCCTCGACCCGGACGGTGATGGTGGTCTCGAACTGTTTGTTGCCGATGTACTGAACATCAATGCCGGTGGCATCTTCAAACGATTTCATCGACTCGTTGAACTTGACCGCATCGACGTCGGCAAACGGGCCGTCGACAATCACGGTGGTGCCTTTGTACTCGCCAGCGAAGGCAGCGGCCAGCTCGGGACCGATGCTGTCGGCTTTGGCGATCAGCGCATCCATCCCGCCGCCGCTCGTGGCTGGGGCAGTGGTGGCCTCAGCAGGCGCCTCTGTTGCTGCTGCTGCTGCTGGTGCCTCTGTTGCTGCTGCTGGTGCCTCTGTTGCTGCTGCCGGTGGAGCGGTGGTGGCCGGGGCCGTCGTGGCCGCGGCGGCCTGGGTGGTTGGCGCAGTCGTTGCAGTTTCGCCGCCGCAGGCGACGAGTATCAGACTGACCATAACGAGAAGGGTGAGCAGGGATACTGTGCGTTTCATACTGGTTATCCTCAATGATAGATGTTAATGCCCAACATTGGTACGAATATTCTTCTGCCTGTTGATGTCCCCGGTTGGTTGCAGTGCTGGCGCAAGGGGGGATTGGCGGGTCTCTATCGCGGTGAGTTAGGCACCTCCTTTCGGAATGATTTAGCTAGCATAATGGCGATGGAAACGTTTCCAACAGCTATAATTGCTATTATACATGGTTTTATCTAAAATGGAAGCGTTTCCATCAGGGAAAATGCCAAGATTGAAAAAAGCTGGTTTAACCACATACTGAGGCTTAGTGAGGCGTTGCCACGTGCCCATTGACGTACTTTCAGGCCGGACTGTTGGAGCGGATAAGGACGCTTACCCAAAGCGCCAAAAACCCTGGCCAAATGAAAATAAGAACTGGAATAGCGATGCAGACCGCCGTGATCGTAACAAATGCCAGCCAGACACCAATTGTTCGTTGGGGCTGGACTGCAATCTGGATCACTGCGCCACGCAGGTTGGTACGAAATCGGTGAGAAGCCTGGTGCAATGCGACTGGAAAGAGGTATAGACCGATTGTACTCCAGAGTACTAGCAAGGGCAAGGCCAGCGAAAAGATGAGCATGGGGCTGACTGCGGCACTGTAGAGGCGGGCATTGAGGATAATTCCGAGGGCGACCACCAGCCAAGCGAGCGTGTGGATGCTGCTCCAGCGATAGCCGCCCCGCCACGAGCGCCCGATCTGGCGCAGCTCCAGCCGCTGCCCGGCGGCGGCCTGCTGGGCCAGCCGGTATAAACTGAGGGTGGCTGGCCCGCTGACGATAATCAAGGGCGCGGCGATCCACCAGAGGAGGCTGGCGACCAGCAGCGGCAGGCCATTCTCAACCAGCAAGCGCCCGGCGATCCCAAGACTCCGCCAGGCGCCAGCGAACCCATTCAGCGCTGGCGAGGGTATGTCGGCCACGGCTTAGCCTTTCACGCCGGCGGCCGCCTGGCCCTCGACATAGTAGCGCGAGAAGATAAAGAAGATGATCAGGATTGGAATGGCGTTGAACATCGTGCCAATCATAATCTTCGGCCAATCGTTGACATACTGGCCCTTGAAGAAGTTCAGGCCGACCGTCAGGGTCATCAGGTCGGGCTTGCGCAGGAACAGCAGCGGGCCGGTGAAGTTATTCCACGAACCCTGGAAGCTCAGGATTCCCAGCGTGATTAGGGCCGGGCGCGCCATGGGCAGCACGATGCTCCAGTAGGTGCGGAACCGGCCGGCGCCATCGATGGTGGCGGCCTCCTCCAGCTCTTTGGGGATGGATTTAAAGAACTGAGTCAGCAGGAAGATGCCGAAGGGCACCGCCAGATTGGGCAGCAGAATCGGCCAGTAGGTGTTGATCCCCAGCCGAATGCCAAACGGCAGGTTGTTGAGCTTGGCAAAAAACACATAGCCAGGAATCAGCGTAATCACACCGGGGATCGCCATCGAGGCCAGCATAATGCTGAACAGGACATTTTTACCGGGAAACTCCATCCGCGCAAAGGCATAGGCGGCCAGCGAGCAGAAAAACAGCTGCGCGATCACGGTGACGACCGCGACCCACAGACTGTTGAAGAGCCAGCGCGGGAAAATATTCGAGCTGACGCCAGGGATGCGCGTGTTCCAGGCCGCCGCCCAGTTATCCCACAGCCACTCTTTGGGCAGAATCGTCGGCGGCCAGCTTAGAATCTCGTTGGTGGTTTTAAACGTGCTGAAAAATGAAATGATAAACGGCATAAAAAACAGCAGCCCCAGGGCCAGCAGCAAGGCATAGCGCACAATCGTCCAGATCACGCTGGCGCCACGGGGGGCGGGCGCGGTTTGGACGCTGGGGTTGGGTTTTTCCTGATTTAAGGTGACTGCCATCACAACCTCCTTTGGTTGAGCGCGCTCACGGGAACAGCGGCGCACCTAATCCTTTTGCGCGCCCTGTTCGATGAAACGGCGTTGAATCCAGGTGAAAAAGAAAATAATCGCCGCCAGAATAAAGGCCATTGCGGCGCCATAGCCGGACTCGGGCGAGGTTTTTTCACCCAGAACTTTGGAGTAAATCAGGTAGCCGGGGGTTGAGGTCGTGTTGGCCGGGCCACCCTGCGTCATCACCGCAACCTGATCGAAAATCTGGAAGGTGCCGATAGTGCTGAGTACCAGCACCAGCACAAAGGTTGGGCGCAGGAGCGGCAGCGTAATCTTGAAGAACTGCTGCCATTTGCTGGCTCCGTCGAGGCTGGCGGCCTCGTAG
>DAOTUS010000471.1:0-4324 GCA_034437415.1 Herpetosiphonaceae bacterium | reverse complement strand
GCATGTGCAAAGTCAGCCCTCACCCCGTCCGCTGCGCGGCCACCCCTCTCCCTGACCGCGGGAGAGGGGATGTATATGCCGTCAAAACCGGGCCAAACCGGGACTTTGCACATGCCCTGTTTGGATTTTAACAACGCTTGAGTATACGTCGGCCTGGCAAATCCGTTGCAGGGGCGTTGATGGCATACACATTGCTTTATCGAAGCACCAGTGAACCTGTAACGATGGATTTCTGAGGAGGAATAGATGCTACGACGAATTATGCTAGCGGTTTTTGCGGCTACAATTGCGACGGTGGTTCTAGCCGGATGTGGCGCGAACGATGTGGCCACGACGGCCAGCCAGGGCGCAACCACGGTTTCCGAGGGGATCAATAGCCTGAGCCGAACCTCGCTGGGCGAGCTGAGCGGGCAGCTGCCTTCGATTGAGGCCGCTGTAGATGCTGGCAACACCGAAGAGGCCCGCGCCGCCTTCAGCACATTTCTGACCGCCTGGGATGCCATCAAGGAGCAGGCTAAGGCCGTCGCGCCGGAAAGCGCCGCCGCCATTCAGACTGCGATGGACAATGTTAAGCAGACCCTGATTGATACGCCGACCCCCAACGCTGACGATGTTAAAGCCGCCCTCGATGAGCTGCAGATGCAGTTCACCAATCTCAGCAATACGTTGCAATAGCCCGCAGTTGGCTGGACACCCATCTCCCGAGTTGGTGGAGATGGGTGTTTTTTGGTGCCGCTGGGGCTAAAATAGCGCAATTGAGCCTCGTTTAGCCTGAAAATTGTGGTATGCTTCAAGCATTGTCACATGTTTTGGAATAGGGAAGGTGCCCGTGGAAGTGTTCGCACAGGCTTGGAAATATGCCATGGAGCCACGGAACCTAACCCTGCTCGAGCATGCGTTTCAACGGCATCTGGCCCTGGTCGGGGTGGCAATGCTGATCGGAATTCTGCTCTGTGTTCCTCTAGGTATGCTCACCGCCCGATCGCGGGTTGCCGCGCTGTTCTCAATCACCGTCTTCAATGCACTCCGCGTTATTCCCAGCCTGGCGATTCTCTTTCTCTTTATTGCGCTGCCTGGCTTTGGCATCAACCAGCGCTCGGCGATGGTTGCGCTGACCATCCTGGCCCTGCCGCCGATCCTGATCAACACCGATGCCGCCTTTCGCAAGATCGATCCGGCGATTCGGGAGGCGGCGTTTGGCATGGGCATGGCTCCGGCCCAGGTGCTGTGGCAGGTTGAGTTTCCGCTGGCCCTGCCGGTGATTCTGGCCGGGCTGCGCACCGCGCTGGTTGAGGTGATCGCCAGCGCCACGCTGGCGGCCTTTGTCGGCGGCGGTGGCCTGGGCACTTTTATCACGCTGGGGTTTAGCCTGAATCGCACCGATATTTTATTAGTTGGGGCGATTCCGGTCGCGCTCCTGGCGCTCACGGCGGAGCTGGCGATGGGCGGTCTGAGTCGCCTGGCCCAATATCCGCGCTAATCTGCGACGGCCAAAGCCACGCTGATGCTGGCGGGCTTTGGCCGTCTGTTCTTGTTTTCATTCTACGTAGGAGGTAGTTCCTGATGAAACCTGTCCGTATGACCATGCTACTGCTGCTGCTCGTGCTGGTACTGCCGCTGCTGGCTGCCTGTGGCACCACCGATGCAACCACCGCGCCCGCCAGCGGATCCGGCACCGCCGCACCAACCAGCGCCAGTGGCGGCACCACCCCAGCCAACACCACGATTCGCGTGGCCTCAAAAGATTTCACAGAGCAGTTTCTGATCGGCGAGATGTATGCGCTGATTCTGGAAAATGCTGGCTATAAGGTTGAGCGCAAGCTGAATCTTGGCGGCACCCCGATCGCTCAGGCGGCGCTGGAAAGTGGCGATATCGACATCTACCCCGAGTACACTGGCACCGGGCTGCTGACGGTTTTGCAGCTGCCCACCCAGGCCGATCAAAAAGCCGTCTACGATGCGGTCAAGCAGGGCTATCAGGAAAAGTACAATCTGGCTTGGCTTGACCCCGCGCCGATGAACAACACTCAGGCGCTGGCGATGACCAAAGAAGCCTCCGACGCATTCGGAATCACGACCATCTCCGAGATGGCCGCCAAAGCCAGCGAGCTGCGCCTGATCGGCCCGCCCGAGTTTCAGGAGCGCGAAGATGGCCTGCCCGGCCTGCAAAAAGCCTACGGCAATTTTCAGATCAAGGAGTATGTCTCGGTCGATCCCGGCCTGAAGTACAAAGGCCTGACCGAGGGCCAGGCTGATGTGTCGGTCGCGTTCGGCACCGATGGCGAGATCGCCAAATTCGGCCTGGTGGTTCTCAAGGACGACAAGGGTCTGTTCCCGCCCTACCAGGTCGCCCCGGTGGTGCGCCAGGAAGTGCTGAATGCCAACCCCGAGGTGGCGACCTTGCTCAACGCGCTGGCCCCCAAGCTCACCGATGCGACCATGCAGCGCCTCAACTACGAGGTCAGCGGCAACAAACGCAAGTTCGAGGAGGTCGCCAAGGAGTTCCTCCAGCAGGAAGGTCTGATCAAGTAGCCGCTTAGTGAGGCAATGGTGCTTGCCGACTCTGCCCGCTGGCCGAATCTGGCGAAATCACCCATTCGGGCTTCGCCAGGCTCAGCCAGCGGGCATCAATCCAGGCAGCGCGGACGCTGCGGGCTAACGAGTGCCCACTTTTGTTTGAGAAACCAACCCTGATTGTTAGTTGAGGCCATATGTGAGCACGATTCGGTTCGAGCGCGTATCCAAACAGTTTACCAATGCCGCCCTGCCCTCGGTCAACGATATCAGCTTTGAGGTGACCGCCGGGCAGTTTGTGGTGCTGCTGGGGCCATCTGGCTGCGGCAAAACCACGCTGCTCAAAATGGTCAATCGGCTGTATGAGCCAACCAGCGGGCGGATTTTTGTTGATGAGCGCGATATTGCGCAGTCCAGCGCCACCACGCTCCGCCAGGGGATTGGCTATGTGATCCAGCAGGTCGGTCTGTTTCCGCATATGACGGTCGCCCAGAATATCGCCGTGGTGCCGCGCCTGCTGAAGTGGTCCACGGCCCGGATCGCCACCCGCGTCGATCAGCTGCTGGCCCTGATCGATCTGGAGCCAGCCGAGTATTGCCAGCGCTACCCCAGCCAGCTCTCGGGCGGTCAGCAGCAGCGCGTTGGGCTGGCCCGGGCGCTGGCCGCCGACCCCGGCGTGATGCTGATGGACGAGCCGTTCGGGGCGATCGATGCGATCACCCGCACCAGCCTGCAAAACGAGATGCTGCGCCTGCAGCAGCAGCTCAAGAAGACGATTCTGTTTGTCACCCACGATGTTGAGGAGGCTCTGCGGCTGGCCGACCGGATTGTGGTGATGCAGGAGGGCCAGGTGGTTCAGTACGATACGCCCTTCAATGTGCTGACTCGCCCGGCCAATGCCTTTGTCGCCGACCTGATCGGGGCCGAGGATAGTGTGCGCCAGCTTGGCCTGATTCGGGTGGCGGCCGCGATGCTGCCGCTAGCCTCCCCGCTCCCGCCGCCCGACCAGCCCACGATTGCGCTGGGCGACGATCTGCGCCACGCCCTGTCGCTGCTGCTGAGCACAGGCGCCGCCGAGCTGACGGTGCTGGACAATAGTGTTCCGGTCGGGCAGCTTTCGCTGGAGCATATTCGCGACCTGACCCGTCGCCCCGAGGCGGTATGAGCGATCTCGGCGCGGCCCTGCGCTATATTGTCGAGCAGCGCGGCGATGTCTGGACGCTGTTTGTCGAGCATCTGCAGATCACCGGGCTGGCCCTGCTGCTGGCTCTGCTGATCGCGGTTCCGCTGGGGATTGTGCTGGCCCGCTTGCGCTGGCTGGCGCCGCCCGTCCTGGGCCTCCTCAGCATCCTCTACACCGTGCCGAGCCTGGCCCTGCTGATTATTCTCATCCCGTTTTTGGGCCTGGGGCTGAAGACGGCGGTGGCGACGCTGGTGATCTATGCCCAGGTTGTGCTGGTGCGCAATATCGTTGTCGGCCTGCACTCAATCAACCCGGCTCTGCTCGAGGCCGCCACCGCGATGGGTATGAACGGCTGGATCCGCTGGTGGCGCGTGGAGCTGCCGCTGGCCCTGCCGATTATGCTGGCTGGTGTGCGGATTGCCGCCGTGACGATTATTGGGATCGCCGCAATTGCCGCCAAGATTAGCGCTGGCGGATTGGGCACGCTGCTGTTTATGGGCATTCAGTTCGACCGCAACGATATGATCTGGGCCGGGGCGCTGGTGGTTGGTCTGCTGGCCTTTGCGGTGAACGGCGCCGTGCTCTGGCTGGAGCGGCTGCTCGATCGGGTGCCGCGCCCGCCCCAGG
>DAOTUS010000470.1:0-8836 GCA_034437415.1 Herpetosiphonaceae bacterium | reverse complement strand
ACTCCACCCCAACCCCGGCGAGCAGATACGCGATCGCCGCTTCGGCCGAGTAGCTGCTTGCGCCAGCGGCCAGCAGCTGGGTCACCGCCTGCATGTCGTCGCCCAGCGTGATCAGCGGCTGCTCGGTGTAGCTCTCGCGCTGCTGCGGCAGATCGACGTTGGCCAGCAGGGCGTTGCAGAGACATTTCCGCCCGACTGTATCCTCCAGCGCCCCGCCTTTTTTCAGGTACGCCTCGACTGGCTCCGCCGGACAGCGGAAGCCCAGCCGCCCATCCTCGCGCTTGTAGGCGCTGCGCAGATAGCCCAGATCGCACATCCGCGGCCGGGCGGCGTACACATCCGCATCCGACAGCGTCCCTGGGACCTCGGCGACCTTGAAGGGGAACCCGGTCGGCGAGGCCTGCGGGTCGGTGAAGACCGCGCTGGTGCCCGCCTGAATCTGGGCGATCACCGTCGCCTTGAGGGCGCTGGCCAGCCCCGACTCGTCGCACAGCGCAAAGGTGGTGCCAATCTGGACGCCCTGCGCGCCCTCCGCCAGCGCCTGGCCAAGCCTCTCGGGCGTGGCGTAGGCGCCCGCCAGCCAGAACGGCAGGCCGATCTCGCGAATCTTGCCTAGATCGACCTCGTCACGCGGGCCGTAGACCGGCTCGCCTCTGGCGTTGAGCTGGAGCGCCCCACGTGGTGGCGCGTTGTGGCCGCCGGCGGTGGCGCCCTCGATCACAAAGCCGTCGACGCGGCCGGTGGCTTTTTTGGTCAGGGCCAGCGCCAGGGTTGTCGAGGCGATAATCGCCAGGAACAGCGGCCGCTTCAGCGCTGTGCGCACCGGCAGATGCAGATCGTGCGGGTCGAAGGTGATCTGGAAATGGTCGTCGGGGGCGGCCTGCTCAACGTGCTGGGCGATCGCCACCGGCAGATGCTGGGCCAGCTTATCCAGCACGCCCGGAATCTCGCGGGGAATGCCCGCGCCCATCAGGACATAGTCGACGCCCGCCAGCATGGCGCCATACAGCGAGGCGGGGTTGGGCATCTGGATTTTCTCCATCAGGTTGATGCCGACCGGGCCGCTGTGGCCTTCGCGGGCCAGAAACACCTCTACAAAGTTGGCCAGCACCGTGATCGCCTGCAGCTCCAGCGCTGGGCTGGCCGTGTACATTGGCACGGCGCGATAGGCCGCCTCGGGCGGTTTTCCCGCCGGGATGAAGTAGGCGTCGAGCACCCGCTCGGCCAGATCAGGCGCTGGGAAATGGGCCAGCGCCCGCCGCATCGCCCCAGCGGGATCGCCATCCTGGAGACGGCGAACAAACACGGTGTTGAGCCCGGTGCCGGATACGACCCCCAGCTGGCCCTGGCGGGCGACGGCGTTGGCCAGCTGCCAATCCGAGATCCCAACCCCCATACCACCTTGAATAATGGTGGGAAATTTCATGAGTAGCTCCCTAGCGTATGCCAAACTGATGAGTTAGTATAGCGATTGCCACCTGCTTTCTAGGTGAAGATATTAATCTCTGCGATGGGTATTTCTTCACGCGGCCATCCCGTAAATGCCAGCGGCCCGCCTGCACTAAAATGTGCAGGCGGGCCGTCGGGGTTAAGTGCCGGGCTAGGATCAGGCCGGATCGGGCACGTAGCCCTCGACGATCAGCAGATTGGTCGTGCTGCTGCGCTGGCGAATCGGCTTGATCGCCGAGTACTCGGGCGAGTCCCACCAGTCCCGCGCCTGCGCAGCGCTGGGAAACTCAAGCACGACCACGCGGCCGGGCTGCGAGTCGCCCTCCAGCACCTCGACCACGCCGCCCCGCGCCAGGTACCGCCCGCCGTAGGCCGCGACGGTGGCCCCGCTCTGCAGCCGGTAGGCGGTGTAGTCCTCCGAGTCGTGAACCGTAACATCGACAATAACGTAGGCTGGCATAGAATTCTATTGTCCTCCAAATAGGCGCCGGGGATTATCCTGCACCAGCGTCTGAATGTCCGCCGCGCTGCTGCCGTTCTGGAGCAGCGCCGGGATAATGTTGTCGAAAATGTTGGTCGGGTGCCAGTTGGCCATAATCTGCTGGACCATCTCCGGCAGGATCAGCGGCCGCCCCAGCCAGTGCATCACCGTGTCCTGCGAGAGCATGATCTGCCGGGCATAGTTGCTCTGCAGCAGCGTCGTCAGCACCCGCACCCGATCCTCGTCGAACGGCATGCCCACCAGCACCTGGACGCCACAGCGGTCGAAGCCGATCGAGACGCCGTGGGCCAGCGTGCGCATGTGATACTCGGGGTTGGTATTGCCATCCATATGCCCGATCATAATCCGGGCCGGGTCGGCGCCCTCGGCGATCAGCAGCTCGGCCTGCTCCGGCCCCAGCGTGCCCTCCTGGGTGTGGGTGATAATCGGCACCCCGGTCTCGCGCTGGGCCCGCGCCCCGGCGACGAAGAAGGCCCGCTCGTAGTCGGTCAGCGCATCTTTGCTGGAGGCCAGCTTGATCACGCCCGCCTTGATGCCGGTTTTGCCGATCCCGACCGTCAGCTCGGCCATAAACATCTCGTAGATCTCGGCCGTGATATCGCCCAGGTTGGCGCGAAACTTGAAGTAGGCCGGCGCGCCCTCGCCCTCGTAGTAGAAGCCGGTCGCGCAGATGATATTGATGTCGCTGCGCTCGGCCAGCTCACGCAAAAACTCCGGGTCGCGGCCGCACTCGTTCGGGGTCGCATCGACAACCGTCTGCACGCCGTGGCTTTTGATCCGCCCGACCAGCGCCTCCAGGTCGCTGAGCGTGCGCTCGCGGTCGAAGGGGCCGAGGGTGCTGTCGCCCTGGTAGCCGGGATAGCCGAAGATGAAATGCTCGTGCATCAAGGTTTTGCCCAGCTGCTCCGGGGTGATCCCGCCGCGGACCGTGTTGACTGTCGGTGACATGGCTGGCCTCCATCTAAAAAAATCAGCTGTTTGGTGATCCGATATCGCGGTGTATTATACCTAACAACATTTGATTGCGGCGCCGCGCCGCCGAAGGAGCAAGCCAGTGCCAACGATGTTTGCCAGCGCCGCCGAGCTGCAGGCGCAGATCGGCCAGGAGGTCGCCGTCAGCGCGTGGCTGGAGATCGCCCAGCCGCGGGTTGACCAGTTCGCCGCCGCCACCGAGGACCGCCAGTGGATCCACCTCGACGCCGAGCGTGCCCGGCGCGAGTCGCCCTACGGCGGCACCATCGCCCACGGCTTCCTGAGCCTGGCGCTGGTCAGCTATCTGCTGGAGCAGTCGGTGCAGATTGGCGGGATCACGATGGGCCTTAACTATGGCCTCAATCGGGTGCGCTTCCCCGCGCCCGTCCCGGTCGGCGCCCGCATCCGCGCCCATTTCGTCGTGAATGCCTGCGAGCCAATCCCCGGCGGCCACCAGATCGCCTGGGGCGTGACGATCGCCGTCGAGGGCTCGCCCAAGCCGGCCTGTGTCGCCGAGTGGATTGTGCGGCTGTATCACGAGTGATCGGGGATCGGGGATTAGAGGCAATGCCGTTCAAATACGTAAATTCGTGAGCCTTTTCCCCTTTCCATCGGAATGGAGAGGGGTGGTGCGGAGCGCCGGGGTGAGGTTCTGAACCGCTGAGTTAGAAAGGAAGCCAGATGCGCGCTTTGTTGTGTCGAGAGTATGGTCCGCCGGAGAGCCTGGTGCTGGAGGAGGTCGCCCCGCTGAGCGCTGGCCAGGGCCAGGTGGTGGTGCGGGTCCACGCCTGCGGGGTGAATTTCCCCGACACGTTGATTATTCAGGGACAGTATCAGTTTAAGCCGGCCTTTCCCTTTGCGCCCGGCGCCGAGGTCGCTGGCGTGGTGACGGCGGTTGGCGCGGGCGTGGCGCACATTCAGCCGGGCGACCGCGTGATCGCCTTTCTCGGCTGGGGCGGGTTTGCCGATGAGGTCGTCGCCGAGGCCGCCCGGATCATCCCGCTGCCCGACGGGCTGGATTTCACCACGGCGGCGGCGTTTGTGATGGCCTACGCCACCTCCTACCACGCCCTGGTCGATCGGGCCAGGCTTCAGCCAGGCGAGACACTGCTGGTGCTGGGCGCTGGCGGTGGCGTCGGGCTGGCGGCGGTCGAGCTGGGCAAGCTGCTCGGCGCACGGGTGATCGCGGCCGCCTCATCGGGCGCCAAGCTCGATGTCTGTCGGCAGTCCGGCGCCACCGAGCTGATCAACTACGCCGAGGAGGATCTCAAGGAGCGGCTCAAGCAGCTGACCGGCGGCAAAGGCGTGGATGTCGTCTACGATCCGGTTGGCGGCCCGCTGACCGAGGTGGCGCTGCGCTCGACGGCCTGGAACGGCCGCCTGCTGGTGGTCGGGTTTGCCTCGGGCGAGATCCCGCGGATCCCGCTGAATCTGGCGCTGCTCAAGGGCTGCTCGATCGTCGGCGTGTTCCTGGGCGAGTTCACGGTGCGTGAACGCCAGCGCAACCAGGCGCATCTGCAGCAGCTGCTGGACTGGCTGCAGGCCGGCCAGCTCAAGCCGCATATCTCGGCCACCTACCCGCTGGAGCGCGCCGCCGAGGCCCTGAACGACCTCCACCAGCGCCGCGTGATCGGCAAAGCGGTGGTGACAATGGAGTAGATTTGCCGCCTGCTCACGGCAGCGCTATAATCGGGTGCAGCGACTGGGGCGCGGGCGACCGCACCCTGGTCCCTCACCTCATATCCTTTCCGTAGTTCTTCGCTTGCTCCAAAGGAGGAGTTTCATGAAAGAGTACGGCCCGGAACGCATCCACACAATCGGCCTTTTTGGACACGGCGGCTCAGGCAAAACCACCCTTGCTGAGGCACTCTTATTCGCCAGCAAAGGATCGAGTCGCCTGGGCCGCGTAGAAGATGGCACCACAGTCAGTGACTACGACCCCGATGAAGCCAAACGCCGCATGTCGATCAACCTCTCAGTTATCCCCATCGAATGGCACGACAACAAATTTAATTTCATTGATGTGCCTGGCTACGCCGATTTTCGTGGCGAGGCTGCGGCGGCGCTGCGTGTGATCGACGGGATGGTGCTGGTGCTGGATGCTGGCGGCGGCGTTGAGGTCGGCGCCGAGCTGCTCTGGCAGATGGCCCGCGCGATCAATATGCCGCGGATTGTGTTTATCAACAAGCTGGATCGCGAGAATGCCAACTTTGAGCGCACCGTCGAGCAGGCCCAGCGCATGCTGAGCGAGTCGATCACGCCGATGCATCTGCCGATTGGCGCGGCCCGCGATTTCAAGGGGATTATCTCGCTGCGCAAGCGCCGGGCCTGGCTGCACCACAATGGCAAAGATGGCGCCTACGAGGACGCCGACATTCCCGCCAATCTCGTCGATCAGGCGCTGACGCTGGCCGATGCGCTGATTGAGAAAATCGCCGTCACCAACGATCACCTGACCGAGAAATATCTCGAGGAGGGCGCGGCGGCGATGACCGGCAGCGAGCTGCGCGAGGGTCTGCAGGCCGGCATCGCCAATGGCTCGATTGTGCCGCTGTTTGTCGGCTCGGCGATCACGCTATCGGGCATCCCCCAGCTGCTCGATGGCATTCTCGACGCCATCCCCGATGCCGCCAAGCGGATTACGACCGCGATCAATCTGGCCAACAACGAGGAAGAGCTGCTGGAGACGCGCCCCGACGAGGCCATGGCCACCCTGGTCTTCAAGACCCTGGCCGACCAGTACGTCGGGCGCCTGAGCTATCTGCGAGTGTTCAGCGGCGAGATCTACTCCAACTCGGTCGTGCGCAACGCCCGCACCGGCCGCGATGAGCGCATCGGCCAGCTGTATCAGATCAAAGGCCGCGAGCAGACGCCGGTCAATAAAATCTGCGATGGCGATATCGGCGCGGTGACCAAGCTCGCCGATACGATCAGCGGCGATACGCTCTACAGCCCCGACCACCCGCTGCGGCTGCGCGGCATCCCCTACCCGCAGCCGTCGTTCACCGGGACGATCGCGCCCCACGGCAAGGGCGACCTGGAGAAGCTGGGCACGGCGCTGCATCGGATCGTCGAGGAAGATCCGACCCTGCAGATCGGGCGCGACCCGCAGACTGGCGAGATGCTCCTGTCGGGCCTGGGCGAGAGCCATCTGGCGATTGTGGCCGAGCGGATGAAGCGTAAGTTTGATGTCAATGTTGATGTGAGTATCCCGCGCATTCCCTACCGCGAGCGCATTCAGAACACCGTGACCACCACCTATCGGCACAAGAAGCAGACCGGCGGGGCCGGGCAGTTCGCCGAGGTCTCGATGCGCCTGGAGCCGCTGCCGCCCGATCCGCACCGCGAGGACCCGCTGGAGTTTGTCAGCGAGATCGTCGGCGGGGTGATCTCGCGCTCGTTCTGGCCGGCGATTGAGAAAGGGGTTCGCGAGGCCATGGCGATGGGCGTGATCTCCGGCAACCCGGTCGTCGATGTGAAGGTGGCGATCTTCGACGGCAAGGAGCACCCGGTCGATAGCAAGGAGATCGCCTTCAAGACCGCCGGGAAGCACGGGTTCCGCGAGGCCGCCCGGAAAGCCCACGTCGCCCTGATCGAGCCGGTCTATCGCCTCGACATCAATATTCCCGACGAGTATGTCGGCGATGTTTTAGGCGATCTCAACGGCAACAAGCGCGGCCGGGTGCAGGGGATGGAGCAGGTTGGCAGCGGCCGCACGATCGTGACCGCCAACGTGCCGCTGGCCGAGTGCCAGCGCTACGCCACCGACCTGCGCTCGATGACCCAGGGCCGCGGCGACTTCACCATGGTGTTCGATCACTACGATGAACTGCCCGCCCACCTGAGCCAGAGTGTGATCGCGCAGTCCACCCAGCACCACGACGAGGATGATTAATTATTCGTAGGGCTGTATGATTGAACGTCATAACGCTCAATGCGTATCAATCTTATTTTAGATGGAGGCTCCTGTGTCAGCATGGCCTTGAGATCTAACCCGATGGCCCATTTTGCCGTTCCGCCTATCTATTCTTTTTCCATAATTTTTAGGAGCTTGAGGAGCCTGTTATGAAGCTGTTGCATATTGTTGCGACCCCCCGCGCTCAGCACTCGAATACCCTGCGGGTATCCAGGGCCTTTCTCGAACGATTCCAGACGATCTACCCGGATTTGCAGGTAACAACAATCAATCTCTTTGACGAGGATTTGCCCAAGGTGAGCGGGGCTAATATCGAATCGAAGTACACCTTGATGATGGGCCAGCCGATTGACAAAGCGCACGCTGAATCGTGGCGGAACATCGAGGCCTTGATTAATCAGTTCCTGGCCGCCGATGTCTATCTGATCTCCTCGCCGATGTGGAACTTTAACATTCCGTATACGCTCAAATACTATATTGATGCGCTGGTTCAGCCCGGCTATCTGTTTAAGTTCACCGCAGAAGGGATGCCGGTTGGTCTGGTTCATGGCAAGCCGATGGTCTGTGTCACCTCGCGGGGCGGCGACTATGCACCCGCGAGTCCCGCCCATTCGTATGATTTTCAAGAGCCCTATCTACGGGCGGTGTTTGGCTACTGTGGGATCATCGACATACAGTTTATTCACGCTCAGCCGATGGATATAACCCCGGAGCTGCGTGAGGCGGCGCTCGGAGCGGCGATCAAGGCCGCCCACAATCTTGCAGATGGCTGGAAGAGCCGCTAATTGCCGCCGAAGGCGATCAAATCCTGACCCCTGATCACAAAAAGCCGCCTGTCCCCGAAGGACAGGCGGCTTTTTGCTCCTCGTATCAGCCGATAACCGCCCGGCGGCGCAGAAACGGCAGAATATTGCGCTCCAGCGGGCGGTCGGTGCGAATCCCGGCGTAGGTCGCTCCGCGCTGGCGACAGGCCTGCTCGGCGGTCTTGACCCACCTGATCACCCGCTCGCGATACTCCTTGCGGGCCTGCTCATCGACATCGAGCGCCACAATCGCCCCGGTCTCGCTATCCTCCAGCTCCAGCGGCCCGGCAAAGGTCGGGCGGATCTCCTCGGGGTGCAGGAGGTGCAGGACGACGGTCTGCCAGACTGGCGGCGCGGCCACCCGCAGCAGCGCATCCAGGTCGTTCCCGCTCCACAGGTCGGAGATCAGCACCAGGATGCCGCCCGGCTGACGGCGCACCGCCTGGGTGATCGCGCTGAGATTGGTGGTGCCGCCCCAGCGCACTGTCCGCAGGTAGCGCAGCAGGTCGGGGCCACGGGCGCGGCTGCTGGAGGGGCCAAACGGCTTGCTCAGGCGCGTGCTGAACGGCCAGATCTGGGTCTGGTCGTTCGAGCTAAGGGCCAGATAGCCGAGCATGGCCGCCAGCCGCAGGGCATAGCGGCCCTTGTGGGTCTCGCCCGCGCCCCAGTCCAGCGACGCCGAGCAGTCCAGCGCGATGATCACGTTGATATCCTGCTCGGTCTCGCCCAGCTTGAGGTTTAGCTCGTCGTGGCGGGCGTAGGCTGGCCAGTCGATATGGCGCAGGTCGTCGCCGGGGCTGTAGCGCCGATGGTCGCTGAAGGTTGGCGCGGGCAGGCGGCGGCGTGACTGGTGGTCGCCGCTGAGGCCGCCGCGCAAGGTCCGCCGGGCCTGAATGATCAGGCGCTCGACGCGGGCTAGAAACGCCGCATCGAACAGATCGCCGTCAACGTCCGAAGTAGTCTTGAATCGCATCACGTAGCTCCGGGGGAATCGTGGCCGGGTCGGAGATATCACTCGGCACGCTGCCGCCCTGTCCGCCCGACGCGTCGCTGCCGCTGCCCTCGCCGCCTGGCAGGGTGATTGTCGTGTTGCCGTTGCCCTGTCCGGGCGTGGTCGGGCCGTTGGGCTCGGGGGCTGGCGGCAGCGTGCCGAGTGATATCTCCGACCCGGCCACGATTCCCCCGGAGCTACGT
>DAOTUS010000469.1:0-10503 GCA_034437415.1 Herpetosiphonaceae bacterium | reverse complement strand
CCCCTAACCCCTAACCCCTACTCGCCGCGCTGGAGGATGACCAGGCTCTCGATGTGGCTCGACTGGGGGAAGAAATCAAACGGCTGGGCCATCTGCAGGCTGTAGCCCCCGGCGACCAGCGCCCGCACATCGCGGGCCAGCGTGCCAGGGTGACACGAGATGTAGGCGATCTGGGCGGGCGGGCGGCGGAGCAGCGCCTTGAGCGCGGCTGGCTCAATCCCACGGCGGGGCGGATCAAGCAGCACCACATCCAGCGGCGCGGCGATGTCGCCGATCAGGTTTTCGACCTTCCCGGTGAGCAGGGTCACATTGGCGCTGGCCTGGGCTTTGGCGCTGGCCTCGGCGTCGCCAATCGCGGCGGGATGCTCCTCGATGCCCCATGCCTGCCCGACCTGCCGGGCCAGCGGCAGCAAAAATGTCCCGACCCCACAAAAGGCATCGAGCAGCCGAGTCTCGGGCGTGAGGGTCAGCCGGGACTGCAGCTCGGCCAGCACCGCCCGCGCCCGCTCGACATTGGCCTGAAAAAAGCTGGTCGGCGAGACGCGCAGCTGGACGCCGCCCATGGCCTCCTCAAGATACGGCGAGCCGGCCAGCATCATCCAGCCATTGCGGGTGGCCGAGCTAATCCCGCTGATGTTGGGGTCGGCGATCTGCCAGCTGCGCGCCCACGGCCGCCACTCGGCATCGCCCCAGCCATCGAGCAGGGCGTGGACCTGACCGGTCGTGCTGCTGACACGCAGGGTGACATCGCGCAGCCCCTCCAGCGGCAGCAGCTGGCGCAGCCGCCCAAGCGCCGTGTTGATCCGGGCATCCAGCAGCGGACAGCCATCCAGATCGACCACCTCGCGGCCGCCGTGGGCGTAGAAGCCGATCGCGGTTCCGGCGACATGGAAGCGGGCGGTGGTGCGGTAGGCCCAGGCGGCGGCGGCGGCGGTTGGCAGCACCGCAACATCGGCCAGCCGCCCGACGTGGCGGAGCTGCTCTTCCAGAATCGCCGCCTTGCTGCTGCGCTGGGAAGCGTCGCTATGATACTGCCAGTCGCAGCCGCCGCAGGTGCCAAACACCGGGCACGGCGGGGCGATTCGCGCTGCTGCTGGTGGGCCAAGCTGCTCGACCAGAACGCCGCGCGCCCAGCCGTCGCGGCGCTCGACCAGCTTGGCGCGCACATGCTCGCCGGGCAGCGCTCCGGCGACAAACACCGGCCGCTCCTGCCAGCGCCCAACGCCTGCGCCACCCTGGCCCAGACTATCTATTGTTACTTCAACCGCCGACGGCCACCGAAACGCTGGTTCTGTCATTGTGTCCACCAATTCAATCCTACGGAATACGCGGGGTCGGGGCGATGTGGGCACCGCCCAACCGCTGCACCGACCGAGATTAGGTTATTTCTGGGCGACCTGCTTGATATTTTTTTGGACAAACGCCAGCACATCGCGGTGGCGGATCATCCCGAGGAGCGTTTCGCCATCGGTGACAGGGAGCTGCTCGAAATGGCGCAGCGTCAGGGCCTGATAGGCCACGTGGGCGGCATCGTCGGGGTGGATCGGCGGAAGCTCGCTGTGGGGAATCATTGCCTCGCTCACCAGGGTCTGGCGCCACTGCTGGATCGAAAAGCGGCGCAGATTGCGGACCGTGATCACGCCGAGCAGGCGCTCGGACTGCACGACCGGAAAACCCTGCTCGCTATGCCCCATCAGATACTGGCCGACGAACAGATCGAGGGTGAGCTGCGGCGAGACAGTCCGATAGGTGCGCGACATCAGCTCGCCGACCGAGATCCGGCTGAGGGTATAGTGGAGCGCTGTCTGGAGATAGCTGCTGATCGCCGAGCGGCTGGTCATCCAGCCGAGCAAAATCACCAGTAGGCCGGTCCACACATCGACCCTGATCATCACGACCACGCCGAGCAGCATCAGGCCGCCGCCGATCGTGCGGCTGATATTTGAGGCGATATGGGTGCCCTGGAGCAAATCATCGTGCAAAAACCAGAAGATCGCCCGCAGCGCCCGCCCGCCGTCAAGCGGGTAGCACGGCAGCATGTTGAAGACGGTCAGCAGGCCATTGCAGGCGGCCAGCACCGTCCAGAGCAGGCGATACTCGCCCAGCGTCCACCAGGCCAGCGCCGCCGTCAGCCCGGTCAGGAGCAGGCTCACCAGCGGGCCAGCCAGCGCGATCTTCAGCTCGTGGCTGGGGCGGCTGACATCGCCATCCAGCTCGGTGATCCCGCCGGTCAGAAAGAGCGTGATCGACCTGACTTTTAGCCCCAGCCGTTGGGCCACAACCGCGTGACCAACCTCGTGGAGCAGAATCGCCAGCAGCAGCAGCAGGGTAGTGATGATCGCCATTGGCAGCCCCGAGCCGCCATCCTGGGCGGCAAACAACGGCTGCAGGCTGCTTACACCAAAAAACAGCAGCAGCAGCCAGCTGATATGGAGCCGAATCGGGATTCCCGCCACGTTACCTGCGTGCAAATGCAATCCAAGCCTAACCTTTCCGGGCGCTAGATGGGCGGCTGGCCGGGCTAAGCGTACTTAGCCCGGCCAGCCGCGATCCGCTGCTTATACGTTGTTGGAGCCACGCAGATGCTTGACCAGATCGTCGATCTCTTCGGCGTGTTCGGGCGCACAGGCGGCCTGGACGGTGCGCTTCCAGATGGTGCTGCCGGTAACTTTGAACCCATAGCGGGCATACAGTCGGGCGGCGCCTTTGTTGGCCTCGCGCACATCGAGCTGAATGGAGCTGCAGCCTTTGGCCTCGGCGCGCTGGCAGGCATAGTCGAGCAGCTTGGTGCCGATGCCCTGGCCACGGGCCGCGGGAGCTAGATAAAAATCTTCGAGGTAGGCATACGGCGCCGCCGCCCAGGTCGAGAGGCGGTAGTTGATCTGGATGCAGCCGACGACCTCATCTTCGTTCGGGCCACGCTCGGCGACCACAAAATCGCTGAAGCCGGTGGTCAGCAGCGCGACCAGCAGCTCCTCCAGATCATCAGGGTTAGGTGGCGTGACGCCTTCCTCGGCCGCCAGCGCCTGAATCAGCGGCACCAGAAGCGGGGCGTCTTCCGGCCCGACCAGGCGGACAACAAATGCGGTTTCAAATTGGGCCATTGTAGTTCCTTATGCGCAGCCAGGCGTACTGGCGTGTGGGATGGATTAAATGTTAACGGTGCGGGCAGCATCCACGTGGGATCGGCCTACTTGGTCGATCCGGTTTGGTTTGCCAGGGTCTCATCGACGATTTTGATCAGCGCGGGCGCAAAACCGCCGACCAAACCAACTTTTGTGTCGTTGATATAGACGGTTGGCGTGCTATTCACCCCGCGGCTGACCGCCTCGCTGGCCGACGCGTTGACCGCCGCAGTGTGGGTTCCATCGGCCAGACAGCTTTCGAGCTGGGAACGATTGGCCCCGGCTTGCTCGGCGGCCTTCAAAATCAGGTCACGGGCATCTGACTTCTGTGCCCACTGCTTCTGGGTTGCGAAGATGGCATCGTGAACGGGCCAGAAGCGGCTCTGATCGCCAGCACAGCGGGCGACTTCGGCGGTGAGCTGGGCTGAAGCGTGGATGCTCGTGAGCGGCAGATCGCGGTAGATGAACTGCACTTTGCCAGTTTCAACATACAGCGCATCGAAGTTTGCCTCCACCAGCTCCGCTTCCATGCTACCACAGGCCGGACACTCGAAGTCCGCATACTCGACAAGCTTGACTGGCGCATTGGGGTCGCCTTTATACCAATAGCCCTCGGCGGTCTGCCCAACTGCGGCCGTGAGCGGCGCGCGCGGCGTAACATTGACGGCCGTCTCTGGGGTTGGATTGAGCGTGTTGACCAGAATAATAATCAGGCCAACGATCCCAATCAGGGCCACGCCAAGATACAGCGGTAAGAGCGAGCGTTTGGGAACCGCTCGGCCACGTGAGTGCGCTTTTCCCTGGGGTTGCTTTGAACGATTTGACATAATAAAAACCCTCACCAAGGCATAGCTCCGCCGCTATGCTGATTTGCTTGCCCAATTATACCACTGGCATGTGCTGAACAATGGTCGACCGCCCACTGGCGCCGCCGTCAGCGCAGCCACTGGCATTGATCCCAAGCATAGCTGCGGCGCGGCGGTTCCGACAATCAAGCTCTGACCTGATTATTTCCCCCACTCCGCGTATAATGGCGCCACATTTCGCCACGTTTCATAGGATACAAAGGAGTAACACAATGACAGCCCTCATCGTTCACGGTGGTGCGTGGGATATTCCCGACAATGAAGTTGCGGCTCACAAAGCAGGCTGTCTGGCGGCGCTGGCGGCTGGCTGGGCAATTCTGGACATCGGTGGCAGCGCGCTCGATGCCGTCGAGGCCGCCGTGCGCTCGCTGGAGGATGATCCGACCTATGATGCCGGGGTTGGCTCGTTTCTGAATGCCATCGGCGAGGTCGAGCTAGATGCCGCGATCATGGATGGCAACACCATGCTGTCGGGCGCGGTCGCCGCCGTCCAGCGGGTGCGCCACCCGATCACGCTGGCGCGGCGAGTGCTGGAGAGCGACTATATTCTGCTGGTTGGCGCCGGGGCCGAGAGCTTCGCCCAGACCGCCGGCGTCGAGCTGTGCAGCGCCGACGATCTGGTGGTTGACCGCGAGCGCGAGCGCTGGAAGCTGCAGCAGGGCCAGCCGGGCTTTCGCGGCCGCGATGCCTTTCGGGCGGCCCACGACACGGTTGGGGCGGTGGCGCTGGACGCGGCGGGCAACCTGGCGGCGGCCACCTCCACCGGCGGCATCCCCAATAAGCTGCCGGGCCGGGTCGGCGACTCGCCCCTGCTTGGCTCGGGCCTGTACGCCGACAACGAGACCGGCGGCTGCTCGACCACGGGCTGGGGCGAGTCGATTATGAAGGTTGTGCTGGCCAAAACCGTCACCGATGGCCTGCGCGAGGGTGCCCACCCGCGCGAGGCCGCCCAGAGCGGGATTCGCTATCTGGCCCGCCGCGTCGATGGGCTGGCTGGCTGTATCGTGCTCGACCGGGCCGGCCAGGTTGGCTGGGCCCACAACACGCCGCGCATGGCCTTCGCCTATCGGGTCGACGACCAGCAGCCAGTCGTGGCAATCCACCAGGACGAGGTGGTGTAGGCGCTTGCGGGTAGGGGTTGGGGATTAGGGTTTAGGGGCAATACCGTTCAAATACCGGTTCTTCCCCTCTCCCGCGCACTGGGAGAGGGGTGGCGCGAAGCGGCGGGGTGAGGGCAAAAGCTGGCCCGGTTCCCTTATTTGAACGGTATTGGATTTAGGGGTTAGCCCATTCCAATGCTGTAATTGCGCTGGCTGAGCCTGTCGAAGCCAAAACAATCGGCCTCAGCAGGCTCAGCCAGCGGTGACCGACCTCGCCGCCGGGATTGCGCCCGCATGATCTAAACCGTGTATAATTTTTAACGATCTGCAAATACTATACGTCGTCCAGCGATGTTTGGTTTGACTCCAAGGAGGCACTGACGAACGATGAACAATTCCGGTTGGGCGGTTGAACTCGACCACATCTCTAAAGAGTTTCGCGGCACTGCTGCCGTTCGTGATGTGTCACTTCGCATCGCGGACGGCGAATTTTTTTCGCTGCTTGGGCCATCAGGCTGCGGCAAAACCACGCTCCTGCGCATGATCGCCGGCTTTGAGCTGCCCGATCAGGGCGAGATCATAATCCACAATGTGCTGATGGGCGATACGCCGCCGCATCAGCGCGACGTGAACACGGTGTTTCAGAGCTATGCGCTGTTTCCGCACATGTCGGTGGCGGAGAACGTGGCCTTTGGCCTGCAGATGAAGCATGTCAACAAAGGCGAGATCGCCACCCGCGTGCAGCAGGCGCTCGATATGGTTCAGCTGGGCAGCTACGCCAGTCGGCGGCCCAAGCAGCTCTCCGGCGGCCAGCAGCAGCGCGTCGCCCTGGCCCGCGCCCTGATCAACCAGCCCGAGGTGCTGCTGCTCGACGAGCCGCTGGGCGCCCTCGATCTGAAGCTGCGCAAGGAGATGCAGCTGGAGCTGAAGGGGATTCAGCAGCGGCTTGGGATCACCTTTATCTTCGTCACCCACGATCAGGAGGAGGCCCTGACGATGAGCGACCGGATTGCGGTGATGGATGCCGGCAAGGTGCTCCAGGTCGGCGGCCCGACCGAGATCTACGAGCGGCCGACCTTTCGGTTTGTGGCCGACTTCATCGGCGAGTGTAACTTTCTGCCCGGCAATGTCGTCGCGGTCGCCGACGGCGGCGCCACAATCCAGACCAGCGGCGGCCTGGCGGTGACCGGCATCGCGCCGCAGCCGGTCGCCGTGGGCGACGCGGTGGTGCTGGCGATTCGCCCGGAGAAGGTTCGCCTGATCGAGGGCGATCGCCCGGCGGGGGCCAATGTGTTCCCGGTCAAGGTCGAGCGGGTCGCCTACATCGGCTCGGATACGCGGATCATCGTGCGGCTGCCCGACGGCGCGCCGTTTGATGTCTGGGAGGCCAACACCGTCTCAACCCTCGACCCAAACCAGTACTACACCCCCGGCGATGAGGTTTTTCTGGCCTGGACACCGCAAAACGCCCTGGTTCTTATGCACTAAATCTGGCGTGATGCCTGTTCCTCGGTGGGCCACGCCCAGTGGAGTTTGCTATGCTTTCTGCTCAGACCGAACGCCGCCGCGCCTGGTGGCAGGCCTCGCCAGCCCTAATCTGGCTGGGGCTGTTTTTTCTGGCGCCGCTGGTGCTGATTGTGCTTTACTCGTTTCAGTCACGGGCCAGCGACGGCACGGTCGCCTGGACCTGGACCTGGGCGAACTACGCCAAGCTGCTGCGCGATGGCTCGTTCTGGCGCACGCTCTGGCTCTCCACCTGGATCGCGCTGGTAGTGACGCTGATCACGCTGGTGATCAGCTATCCGCTGGCCTACTTTATGGCCACGCGGCCTAAGCGCTGGCGCTCGGTGCTGCTGTTTGCGGTGATGCTGCCCTTCTGGACCAACTTTCTGGTGCGGATCTACGCCTGGAAGGTGCTGCTGGGCAACAACGGGGTGATCAATCAGCTCCTGACGGGCGTGGGCCTCCAGCCGATTACGATCATCAACTCGCAGTGGGCGGTGCTGCTGGCGCTGGTCTATGGCGAGCTGCCCTATATGATCTTGCCGCTCTACGCCGCGCTGGAGCGCTTCGACTGGACCCAGATGGAGGCGGCCCACGACCTCGGGGCCGGGCGGGTGCAGGCGTTTACGCGGGTGATGCTGCCGCAGACGCTGGTCGGCATCACCGCTGGCGCGATTCTGGTGTTTGTACCCACCGTCGGCACGTTCGCCGTCTCGGATATTCTCGGCGGCACCGGGGGCTTTATGATTGGCAATCTGCTTGATCTGCACTTCCGCTCAACCCCGAACTGGCCGTATGGCGCAGCGATTTCGATGCTGTTTATGCTGCTGTTGCTCGGCGCAATCGCCCTGTATTTCAAAGCGACGCGGGAGGAAACCGATGGCGAAAATCCTGGCTGATCGACACGTCCAGACCAAGCGCGGGCGCTCGCGTCCGGTCGCTGGCCGGCGACTGCCCTGGGGCCGCTGGGGCTTGACGCTGAACGCCGTGGTCGCCTATACCTTTCTCTATGCACCAATTATTATTCTGGTGCTCTTTTCATTTAACGCCGCCAAGTTTGGCGCCGAGTGGCAGGGCTTTACCACCCGCTGGTACACCGATCTCTTCGCCGACCAGCGCCTCCAGGCCGCCGCCGTCACCAGCCTGCAGATTGCCGGCATCTCCACGGTGATCGCGACCGGGATTGGGACCCTGGCGGCGCTGGCGCTGGAGAAGCAGGGCTGGGGCGGGCGGCGCGCCTTCGACAGCGGCCTGTATCTGCCCGTCATCATTCCCGATATTGTGATGGCGGTGTCGCTGCTGGGCTTTTTCACGCTGGCCTTTCGCGGCCTGCAAAGCTGGCTGGGCCTGAACATTCAGATGGGCCTGCTGACGGTGATTATTGCCCACGTGGCCTTCAATATTTCGTTCGTCACGGTGGTGGTGCGCACCAGCCTGGCCAACTTCGACCGCCGCCTGGAGGAGGCCGCCGCCGACCTGGGCGCAACCCCGTGGCAGATCTTCTGGCGGATCAAGCTGCCGCTGATTGCGCCGGGCATTATTGGGGGCGCACTGCTTGCCTTCACCCTCTCGCTCGATGACTTTGTGGTCACTTTTTTCGCCCGCGGCCCCGGCCTCAACACCATGACCACCGAAGTCTATGGGCGGATCAAGAAATTTATCTCGCCTGAGATCAATGCGATCTCAACCTTGATGCTGCTGGCCTCGTCAACGCTGGTCCTCGCGTCGCTGTGGATGCAGCGCAAACAGAGCCAGTAGCTAGCCAGAATCGCATCTATCCAAGCTAACAGGAGTATTTAATGCCCAACCCACGCCGTTTTATGCTCATGAGTGTTCTGCTCGGTCTGCTGGCTGCCTGCGGCCAGGACGCGACGCCCGCTGCCACCACCGCGCCCACCGCTGGAACCACCGATACTGCCACCGCGGCCCCCGCCAGCACCCCGGCTCCGGCTAGCGGCGGTGCGGTCGATCCAAGCAAGCTCAGCCCGGAGCTGCGGGTCTTTGCCTGGGGCGAATACGTTCCCGAAGCGGTACCGGGCTTGTTCGAGGAAGAGTTCGGGGTCAAAGTCACCATCGACACCTACTCCTCCAACGAAGAGATGGCGGCCAAAATCCGCGCTGGCAACTCGGGCTACGACCTGATTATGCCCTCGGACTATATGGTCGCGCTGCTGGCCGAGGGCGGCTATCTGGCCGCGATCAACCCAGCCAACATTCCCAACCTGGCCAACCTCAATCCCGAGAACCTGGGGCTGTACTACGATCCCGAGAACACATTTTCGGTGCCGTACATGTGGGGAACCACCGGCATCGCCTACGACAAAACCGTGGTCAGCCCGGCGCCAGATAGCTGGGCGGCCCTGTTTGACCCGGCCCAGGTGGCCCTGTACAAAGGCCGCGTGAGCATGCTCAACGACGAGCGCGAGGCGATTGGCGCGGCGCTGCGGTTTGCCGGCAAAGCCATCAACTCAACCACGCCCGCCGATCTGGAGGCGGCCAAGGCGGCCCTGCTGGCCCAGAAGCCGTTCCTGGCCAAGTACAACAGCGATAATGTCTACCAGGATCTGGCCTCGGGGGAGGTGGTGCTGGCCCAGTCGTGGAGCGGCTACACCGGGCTGGCCATGGTCGACAACCCCAACATCGAGTGGGTCATCCCCAAAGAGGGCGGCGTGATCTGGCAGGATTCAATGGCGATCGTCAGCGGCACGCCCAACCAGTACACCGCCGAGGTGTTTATTGATTTCATGCTGCGGCCGGAGATTGGCGCCAGCGTCGCCGAATTCACCTACTTCCTGACCCCCAACACCAAGGCTGAGCTGCTGGCCAGCCCCGAGCTGCAGGCGCTCTACGCCAAACTGGTGCCCGACGCCGCGACCCGCACGCGGCTTGAGTGGCTGCGCAAGGGCGACAACGCCACCCTCTACTCCGATATCTGGGCGGCGGTGAAATCGCAGTAATCGAAGCGCCGATAGTTCCGTTGGCTGAGCCGGTCGAAGCCTAGATCTTGGCTTCGACCGGCTCAGCCAACGATGATCACAGTTGACCGTAATCCGCCAGCCAATTGCGGCGGCGCTGTTATGCTATAATGATGCATCCGCCACTGTCTGTAGGAGAACCGTCACCCATGACGCACTATTATCCAGATGGAACACCCTCGGTTGTTACGCATACCGTCGCCCGCATCGAGCGACAGTTGCCGGTTGCTGGCGAGGTATTGGTGCGGATTGGCAGTCGCGTCGAGCCAGATGACGTTGTGCTGCGGGCGGCCTACCCGCTCGATCCGCAGATTGTCAATGTTGCCCGCGACCTTGGGGTCCTGCCCAATCATGTCTACGACAAGATGAAAAAGGAGGAGGGCAACAAGGTTAGCAAGGGCGAGGTCATCGCCAAGGCCAGCTTTCTGAGCGGTCGCACGACCGCCTCCCCGGTCTCCGGCACCATCACCACGATCGACCGTACCACTGGATATGTCACCATTACCCCCAATCCGCTCCCAATCGAGCTCAAAGCCCAGGTTCGCGGCATCGTGATGGAGGTCCCCGATCAGCGCACGGTCATCATCGAAACCCCGGCCTCGTATGTGCAGGGCATTTTTGGGGTCGGCGGTGAGCGTTTCGGCGTGCTGCGGCTGCTCTGCACCGATCCGGCTGAGCGGATTGATGCTGACAAAATCGATCCACAATCGGCCTATGCAATTCTGATCGCCGGCGCCAGCATCACCGCAGCGGCGCTTCGCCGATGTCTGGAAGAGCAGGTGCGCGGGATTATTGTCGGGGGAATCGAAGAGACCGAGCTGCGGAGCTTTCTGAACGACGCCAACTGTGCGGCCTGGCGCACCGGCTACAACACCTGGCGCCTGCCCGCCCCGCCCTTCAACCGCGACCCCGGCCTGACCCTGATGATCACCGA
>DAOTUS010000468.1:0-4070 GCA_034437415.1 Herpetosiphonaceae bacterium | reverse complement strand
ATATGGCGTCCCTCCCTCCCGCGAATACGTGCGCTTTTTGGGTTTCCCGGTCATCGCGCAGGTCGGTGCGAACGCCATACATGGTGTCCATGGGCCTAATCTAACATTGTCAAAGTAGGAAGGAAATGAAAGTCGCGTTCGATTATATTAACTCCTCCAAGTGAAGGAATATGAACACCAATATTGAGAGTATCCTGAGAAATAGATGCTTTCCCAATAATAGCATTCAGCCATAGGAATAATGCATTGTGACCCCTCACCCCCAACCCCGCTCCGGGGTGCCCTCTGGGCCACGGGCGAGGGGAGCCACCGTTCGTGGCATATGGGAGCGCGATTATGCATCATATTCAATGCTGAATAGTATAATTATCAAAGATGGTATCCTCGATCCAAAAATCAGGATCTTTGCCATTCGCGAGCTTTCCAGGCTGCTGTTTTACCCGATAGATCAGCCGAATGCTCTTGAATTTCTAGTCCCCTCAGCTTGATAGGTTCAGCGTTCGGGTCACGTTCTGGACCCCCATCGGAAGAGGCCCAGGATTGCAACGATTTAGATGCGATTGCCCTGCCTCCAACTATATCCTCAACTCGCGATCCCGATTGCCGATTCGGCGTGGCGAATCAAAAAGCAGCCAATTATTGCAATGAGACCGCCCAAACCGCCGCGATTATCGGCAGTTGCCCGATCCCAACTCGCCGATCTTCGTTTACAATGGGGCGAAACTCCCACCGTGCAAGGAGGCGCTATGCGTGTTGTCGCGATGATTATGGCTGGCGGAGAAGGCACTCGGCTGAGTGTGCTCTCTGAGAAGCGGGCAAAGCCTTCGGTGCCGTTCGCCGGCAAGTACCGGATCATTGATTTTACGCTCTCGAACTGCGTTAATTCGGGCATCTACAATGTTGCCGTGCTGACTCAATATCGGCCGCACTCGCTCAACGAACACATTGGGATTGGCAAGCCCTGGGACCTCGACCGCAACCGCGGCGGCGTCCAGCTGCTCCAGCCCTACCAGGGCCGCAACGACCAGAGCTGGTACAGCGGCACCGCCGATGCAATTATGCAGAACATCAGCTACATCGAAGACCAGCGCGCCGACCTGGTGCTGATTCTCTCCGGCGACCATATCTACAAGATGGACTACCGCGACCTGATCGCCACCCACCTTCGCCAGCAGGCCGACCTGACCGTGGCGGTGATGCATGTGCCGCTGGAGCAGACCGACCGCTTTGGGATTATGACCACCGACGCCGCCGACCGGGTGGTGGAGTTTAGCGAAAAGCCCAAAGCCCGCGACAAAGGCACCCTGGCCTCGATGGGCATCTACGCCTTCGACGCCAAGGTGCTGATCCAGCGGCTGCGCCAGACCAGCGCCGAGTTCCCCGCCCTCGACTTTGGCAAGCACGTCATCCCGACGATGATCGCGCAGGATCAGGTGTTTGCCCACCCGTTCGCTGGCTACTGGGTCGATGTTGGGACGGTCGACTCCTACTGGGAGACCAGCATGGAGCTGCTCGACCCGGCCTGCACGCTCGATCTGTTCGATGCCGAGTGGCGGATTCACACCCGCTCCGAGGAGCGCCCGCCGGCCAAGCTGGGGCCGCAGAGCAACGTCGTCAGCTCGATGGTCTGCAACGGCTGCGTGGTGCGCGGCACGGTTGAACACTCGGTGCTCTCGCCGGGCGTCTATATCTCGCCGGGCGCGATTGTCCGCAACTCGGTGGTGATGACCGATACCTGGATCGGGCCGGGCGCGGTGCTGGATCGGGTGATTGTCGATAAGAATGTGGTGGTTGGGGCCAATGTTGAGCTGGGGGTTGGCGATGATAATCCGCCGAACCGCGCCCAGCCCGAGAAGCTGACCACTGGCATCAGCGTGGTTGGCAAGGGCGCCCACATCCCCGCCGGAATTCGCATCGGTCGCAATGTCGTGATCAACTCCGACCGCGATGAGGATGCGTTTGCTGGCGATGTGGCCAGCGGAGAATCGATTTAACGAGTAGCTAGTAGCTGGCAGCTAGTAGCTAGTGAGCTTGTTAACGAGTAGCTCGTAGCTGGCAGCTAGTAGCTAGTGAGCCTGGTTTTGGGGTTTCCTGAATCTTTGTGGCCTGATCGACAGTAGCTACTAGCGGCTAGCGGCCAGCTACTAATTTTGATGATTCCTAAGACCTTAATACTAGCTACCAGCTACTAGCTACTAGCTACTAATCAAGGAGCAACTATGCGTGGTGTTTTGGCGCTGATTATGGCAGGCGGGGCGAGTCCGGCGTTGAGCGTGCTGACCAGCGGGCGGTCGGCGGCGGCGGTGCCGTTCGCCGGCAAATATCGCATCATTGATTTTGCGCTCTCGAACTGCGTCAACTCGGGGATCTACGATGTCGGCGTACTCACCCAGCACTATCCGCGCTCGCTGCACGAGCATATCGGGGTGGGCAAGTCGTGGGATCTCGACCGGCTGCAGGGCGGCGTGCGGGTGCTGCACCCCTGGCCCACGCCCGATGGCGGCGGCTGGCAGCGCGGCACCGCCGACGCCATCCGCTATCATCTGGATATTATCGAGGAGCGCCCGGTCGATACCGTGGTGGTTCTGGCTGGCGACCACGTCTATAAGATGGACTATCGGCCGCTGCTGGAGACCCACCGCCTGCGCGGCGCCGACGTGACCGTGGGCGTCCACACGGTGCCGCCCCACGAGGCCTATCGCTATGGCATGGTCACCACCGACGGCGACGGGCGGGTCACTCGCTTCGAGGAAAAGCCGCGCCGCACCACCAGCACCCTGGCCTCGATGGGCATCTATGCCTTCCGCAAGCAGTATCTCGTCGATCTGCTGACCAGCGATAACGCCGCCGACTTTGGGCGCGAGATGCTGCCGCGGATTGTCGCCGACGCCCACGTCACCGCCGCGCTGTTCAACGGCTACTGGGCCGATGTCGGCACCCTCCAGTCGTTCTACGAGTCCAACATGGCGCTGCTGGCCGAGACGCCCGCGCTCGATCTGTACGATCCCGAGTGGGTGGTGCGCACGCGCTCCGAGGAGCGGCCCGCCGCCCAGCTCGGCGGCTCAGCCCGGATCGAGCGCAGCCTGCTGTGCGACGGCTGCCGAATCGATGGCCAGGTGATCGGGTCGCTGATTGGGACCGGGGTCACCGTCGGCGCCGGCGCGGTTATTCGCGACTCGATTATTATGCCGGATAGCGTGATTGCCCCAGGCGCGATCATCGACCGCTGTATTGTGGATAAAGATGTGGTGATTGGGGCCAACGCCCGCCTCGGCGATGGGCCGGCCGCCACGGCAAACGCCATCCTGCCCCAGCTGCTCAACACCGGCCTCACGGTGGTTGGCAAGGGCGCCCGCATCGCCGCTAGCTGCATCATTGGCCGCAACGTGATCATCAGTGCGCGGGCCAATGTGACCAGCGATGTGTCTGGTGGTGGCACGATTTAGCTGCTATGATTAGCTGCTATCAAAATCTTTTGCTATTCGCGCTGGGCGGCGCCACATTCGGCTTCTACAACGCCGTCAAGCCAAAGTAAAACCCTGGAAACACAACTATGAATCTTACATTTCAGCCAATGGACAAACACTACGCCCGCACGATCGTCGCCTGGCGCTATCCCGAGCCGTACGAGATCTACAATGCCGATCCGGCCAATCTTGCCGATGATGTGGCGGCGCTGACTGACCCGATCTACAGCTACTACGCGATTATCACGGCCAGCAGCGAGCTGGTGGGGTACTGCTGTTTTGGCGAGGACGCGCAGGTCAGTGGCGGCGACTACACCGCCCCGGCGCTGGACGTTGGCGCCGGGATGCGGCCTGATCTGACCGGCAATGGCCACGGCAGCACTATTATTCAGGCCATTCTCGATTTCGGCGCGCGCACATTTAATCCACCGGCTTTTCGCGCAACCATCGCGGCGTTCAATCAGCGGGCCCAGCGCGCCTGCCAGCAGGTCGGGTTCCGCGAAAAAGCCCGCTTTGTCCGGCCCAGCGACCAGCGCGAGTTTGTGGTGCTGCTGAAGAAACGGCGCGTATCCAGCAAGAAGTCGCGGGAGTAGGGGTTAGGGG
>DAOTUS010000467.1:0-15276 GCA_034437415.1 Herpetosiphonaceae bacterium | reverse complement strand
CCCGCGCCACGCTCATCCTCGCCGTCGCCGATGGGGCCACCTACACGGCGGCAGCACGCGCCATCGGGCGGCGCTCCAACGATGCGGTGGCCCACCTGGTGCGCCGCTTTAATCGCCTGGGCCTTGCCGCATTGGAACGGCAGCATGGGGGTGGGCCACCGATCCAGTATGGGCCGGCGGAGCGGGCACGGATTCTCCGGACAGTCCAGCAGCCCCCTGATCGCGAGCGGGATGGCACCGCCACATGGTCGTTGACCACCCTCCAGCGGGCCCTGCGCACGGCGCCCGATGGACTCCCGACCGTTAGCACCTTCACGATTCTCGCGGTTCTCCATGAGGCGGGGCTGTCGTGGCAACGCGATCGCAGCTGGTGCGCAACCGGGCAGGTGCAGCGGGTGCGGAAAAGCGGCGTCGTCACGGTCGTTGACCCCGATACACAGGCAAAAAAAAAATTAATCGAGGATGCCTATCTCCATGCCCAGGCCCTGGGCCTTGATCTCTGGTGTGAGGACGAAGCGGGACCGTTCCAAACCGCCCCGGTCCCCGGTCCATCCTGGCAACCGGAGGGTCAGCCTGCGACCGTCGCGCACGAGTATGTGCGCCAGGGAACAGCCAAACTCTTGACGCTGTTCCATCCCGCCGATGGCCAGGTGCGTGTGAAAGGGGTCGAGCGCTGTACCAATGCCGTGTTACACCCGTGGTTGCAGGCGGAGTTGGCCGCCATTGTTGCCGGCTTGCCCCCCGCCCCTGCACTGCCCCAAGCCGAATGCCGGGCGCTGTGGGAGCGTTGGCAGGCCGGTTTGCAGGTGCGCATCACGCTGCCAACCGATCCGCCCCCGTTGCGCATGCTGCTCATCCTCGACAATCTGGCTGGGCACAAAACACCGACCTTTGTTACGTGGTGTTTTGCCCATGGCATCATGCCGTTATACACGCCCGTAGGTGGGAGTTGGCTGAACATGGCCGAATCGATCCAGCGTATTGTGAAGCGGCGGGCGTTGGAAGGGAGTCATCCGACGACAACGGACCAGATTATCGCGTGGTTGGAAGCGGTGGGAACGGCCTGGAACCGTAATCCAACGCCCTTTGAATGGGGCGGCAAGCGCGCTGCCCGGCGAGCACGCCAGCGGCAGCGGCGGCATAGCCAAGGCGGCTCGGGTGCCGTCACCCGTCGGCCCATCCGCCGATCTCGGGCGGCTGCCCAATGGCGATGGACGTGACAAGTGACCCACTAGGCCTGCTAATAGTTCGCGCCAGCGTTCATCCCTCTCCACAGTGCAAAAACCAAAGCAGTTGGCGGTAAAATTAACCGCATGTCACCTGCTGGTGGCAGCTGAACGTTTACGATCGGTGACCCAACTAGAATCAAGGAGCATTCGCATGCCAGCCGGAACAATTACCGCACTGCACATTCAGGATCGCGATAAAGAGCGGATCAATCTTTTTGTTGATGGCGAGTTTGCGCTGGGGATCAGCCTGCGCACGATCGAGCAGCGCGGCCTGCACAAAGGCCAGGTGCTCGACGAGTTTGACTGGGAGCAGCTCGTCAAGAACGAGGAGATGGATAAGGCCTACAACGCCGCGCTGTATTTCCTGGCCGCCCGGCCACGCTCGGTCCGCGAGATCCGCGACCGCCTGCGGCAGAAGGACTATCCCGACGACCACATCGAGGCCGCGATCGAGCGGCTGGGCCAGCTCGGCCTGGTCAACGACGAGGCCTTCGCCCGCTTCTGGGTCGAGAACCGCCAGAACTGCCGCCCGCGCGGGGCCAGAGCGCTCCAGTCGGAGCTGCAGCAGAAGGGCGTCGACCGCGCGGTGATCGGCGCGGTGATCAGCGAGCTGACCAACGGCGACGACGAGCGCGACGGGGCGCTGACGGTCGGCCGGGGCGCGGTGCGGCGCTACCAGAACGAGCCCAACAAGTTCGCCTTCAGCCGCAAGATGAGCGCCTATCTCCAGCGGCGCGGCTTTGGCTTCGACGCGATCAAGCCCGCCGTCGATACGCTCTGGCAGGAGCTGAGCGAGAGCGCCGAGGAAGAGGAAGCCGCCTGAGCGAGCGCAAGCCCTAAACGATCCACGGCTGACACTGCGATGAGTGTCAGCCGTGGGTTTTGTGTTTAGGCCACCAAACCATCAGCCAATCTATGGTGACACCACGTGAGCTGGGTGTCCGCCCCGTGCCAACATCGCTATCTATGCAAATTCGCTGTTGGTGAAACCACAGGCTCGAATCTGGTCTGAGGTTGCGTACTCGAAGGTGGAGAGCAGAGCTAGCGTGCAGCGCGGACATCTGTCCAGCTCCAGCCACGACAGCCAGGATTTCTCCTGCAGATTCTTTGGGTTCGTAAATACTGTCCCAACCTCGTCGCACACCAGCACCACGCTGGCGCATGACGGACAGGTGATAAACACTAGAAATCCCTCGCCACCACAAAAGCAGGGACACCGCTGCCCGGACAAACGCCACTCTGATGGAACAATCTGCATTTAATCTATTCTCCAGTACGGGCTACGCCGGAACTGATATTTATCTTGGTCGATAATTGCATCCTGTCGTACCGAGACCGAGCGCACCCTCCATCGCTGTGGCCCGCCGACCAGCCTCAGGCGCGGCTGGCGCTGGCTGGATAACGACTGGGTCAATGCGCTCAGCAGCGGCGGCGGGGCGCTGATCGCTGTGTTGGGCTATCTGGCGCTGGGCTGAGGGTTTAGCTGAGCCTGATCAGCCTAAAAGGGCGGCGCGCAGGAGGCGGCGGCGGGTCTCGCGGCTGAGCTGCCAGGCGGCGACGGCGAAGAACAATGCTGCCAGCACGTTCAGCCCCTGCACCATCAGCGCGTCGAATAGCGAGCCGTCGAGCGTGTGCGCCATGGCGTTCAGCCCTAAAACGGTGCTGAAGTAGCCGATAAACAGCGCCTGGGCCAGCCGCATCCGCTGCCACCCGGCCTGGCGCACGCACAGCGCATTCAGCGCCAGATTGGCGACGGTGGTGATCGTCAGCAGCAGAATAAACTCGCTCGGCCCCCGCTCCAGCCCCACCAGATAGGCGCTGATCGTCTGGCTGCCGACAATCAGCAGCATCGGGGCCAGCCAGACCGAATCGGCCCGTGGCTGGGCGCGAATCACCCGCTGGCCACACCAGATCGCGTAGGCCACGCAGCTGAATCCGGCGGCCAGGAAGCTGAACAGGTTGATCGGCAGGCCAAACAGCGCGCGGCCGCTGACGGCCAGGGCCAGATTATTGATCGAGGTCAGCGATCCACCGAGCACGATCAAGCCGCCGCCCAGCGCCGCCAGATCGCCGCTGTCCGCGTCCATCAGCGCGACCATGCGCCAGAGAAAAAAGAGCGCGAGCGCGGATAATCCGACCGTCGATACCCCGGAAATTGCTTCTAGCAAGGGAGCTTCCATCGCTGACAACCTCGCTATACGCTGAGCTGGATCGTGGACATAGCGAAATATGTGTGTGACGACACGGCGGCGCGGTGTCGGGCGAATACGTCAGGCCGGTGCCGCTGGATCCTGACCTGTGGTTTTTTAGGTTCGGGCGCGCTCAGCCGCGCTCAGCGTGGCTCCCACACAAACTCGTCGTTCAAAATGCGCTGAATCTGGCCGGCAAAACGTTCCTGGTGGATCGGAATGCCGATGAAGCCATCGAAGCTGGCCTCGCGAGTGCGCTCCACATCGTCAAGCATAATATTGGCCGTCAGGGCAATAATCCGGCTCGTGATCATCTTGGGGTGCAGGCGCAGAATCGGCACCAGGGCAAAATCATCGCGCAGCGGGCGCTTGATATTGAACAGCAGCAGATCGATCAGGCCGCTGGTTGGCGCATCGAGGCACTCGATCAGCGAGCGCCCATCGCGGCAGCGCAAACACGAGCGCACGCCAATATCGTTCAGCAGCAGATCCTGCACAATATAGAAGGCGTCGTCGCGGTCCTCGACCACCAGCACGTGGGCATACCCAGGATCGATCATACGGTGGCCTGCTCGGCGGGATCGTAGATCACCGTCTGGGGGACGAAGTTATGCGCAATTGGCAGGGTAAAGCTGAAGGTAGAGCCAGCGTTGATCTCGCTCTCGGCCCACATTTTGCCGCCCTGCAGCTCGACCAGGTGGCGGCTGATCGGCAGGCCCAGGCCGGTGCCCTGCTGGCGCTTCGACGAGGCCGCCTGCTCGACCTGATGGAACTCCTCGAAGACCAGCGGCAGCTCGTGCTTCGGAATCCCGCTCCCGGTATCGCTGACCGAGATCTGGATAAAGTTGTCGCTCTCAAAGGCGCGCAGCGTCAGGCCGCCAGCGTCGGTGAACTTCGAGGCATTCGAGATCAGGTTCAGCAGAATCTGACGCACCCGCACCTTATCGCCGCGAACTGGCGGCAGATCCTCCTCGATGTCGGACTCCAGCGCCAGACCTTTGCCTTTGGTCAGCCCGACGGCGGTCGCCATCACCCCGTTGAAGATCGGGCCAAGCTCAAGCGGCTCAAGCTGCAGCTCCATGCGCCCGGCCTCGATCTTGGAAAGATCCAGAATGTCGTTGATCAGGCCCAGCAGATGCTCGCTATTGACCAGCACCCGCTCCTGGAGCTCGATCTGGCGGGCGGAGAGCTCGCCGTAGCGCGGCTTGCCCAGAAACTGGGTGAAGTTGATGATCGCGTTGAGCGGGGTGCGCAGCTCGTGGGACATGTTGGCCAGAAAGCGCGTTTTGAGCGTGTTGGCCTCATCGGCGGCCGCGCGGGCGATCTCGAGATCCTTGTTCAGATCCTGGAGCTGAATGTTGAGCCGCGACTGGACCTCGTAGGATCCCTCCAGCTCCAGGAGGGTTCTGGCGACGCGGGTTTCGCTGACGCTGAGCCGCTGCGCCCGACGCTCGGCCAGCCGATTGCTCTCCATCGCCCAGCTCACGCTGGAGACCAGGTCGCGGGTGGCTAGCCAGCTGGAGAGCGCGACCACATACAGCAGAATGGTCGGGCCAGTAAACGTGCCAAAGAACTGGCTGAAGCTGGTGACCACCGGCGGATCGATCAGCTTGAACAGGCTGACTAGCCCGACTGCGATGAAAATCCCGGTGCAGATCGCCGCCATGCCAAACGGCATGCGTTCTGAGATCAGCACACCCGAGAGCATCACCGCGATCAGCAGCGCGTAGGCCATGAACGAGACATCCTGCGGCGCCAGGGTCAGGCTCATGCTGGGGGCGGTGATAATGGCGGCGAAAAACATCGTGCGGGACTGGCTGTAGGCGTTGCGCTTCTGCCAGAGATAGGCGGCGATCGTAAAGATCGTGAAGGAGATCCACGGCAGCGCCCCTGGAAACAGCTCGCTCACCTGGCGGTTGATCCGCGACAGCAGCAGCACAAACCAGCCAATCGATAGAACCGTGCAAATATAGATCAGGATTTGCAGCGTATCGATACGAAAAGAGAGGAGATTCTCTTGCAGATCTTGTTCGAGCGATTGTTGTTCTTCCATTGGCCGCTCCGCTGGGTAAGAAGGTAGAATGGGCCGGGTGTGTGAGCGCTGATCATACCATTATTTTGCTATCACGATTCACCTATGTGGCCAGCGCCGCGAACGCCAATCCGGCCGGGCTTTACGACGACGGCGCGGCCAGCCGCTGGGCCAGATAGACAATCCGGGTGGCCGTGGCCAGGTCGGCGGGGGCGCCCAGCAGGTCAAGCCGCGCCTGCACGCTCAGGCCCGCCGCACGTAGGGCGCCGACCACCTCGGCGTCGCTGTGGGCGCGCTGAAGGTGGGTCTCCTCGCCCCGGCGCCAGCCGCCCGCGGCCCGCTCGAACCAGACAATCCGGCCCTCGGCCAGCTGCGACTCGGGCGTAAAATGCAGCACATTGTAGACAAACAGATCATCATTGTCGGCGGTGACGGTCGAGCGCTCGTCCCAGGTGATGTACTCGCTGGGCGTGTTGAGATCGAAGGCGAAGATTCCGCCGGGCCGCAGAGCCGCGCCAACCTGGGCGATCAGGCTCGTCAGCGTGTCCAGCTCGGTCAGATAGTTGAGGGTATCGTAGAAGCTGACCACCAGATCGAGCGGCGCGCTGTGCCAGTCGGCCAGATCGGCCAGCTCCCAGGTGATCCGGCTATCGGCGTTGGTGGCCTGTGCCAGCGCCAGCATGTTGGCCGAGCGATCGACCGCCGCTACGTGGTAGCCCGCCTGCGCCAGCACCGCCGCGACCTCGCCGGTGCCACAGCCGAGATCGGCGGCCTGCTGACCGCGCCAGCCCGCCTCGCTCAGCCAGCGCTCCACCGTCGACCAGGCCCGCAGACCAACCCAGGCCTGGCCGCTGGCGGCATAAATTGGCGCGTAGCTGGTATAGATCGTGTGCGACATATGGCCAAATCCTTCTGTTGAACAATATCCAGGAGCATTATACCCGTCTATGGTACTTGTGCCTTATCTAAGGCTAGGAAAATGTGGATTTGATGAGAACGACCAATTGTTGCGCCGATTAGATAGGACAATTCTTCAGCTTCTGCTACAATAACGCAACGTTTATTGTCAACACGACAGGAGTAGACTGGCGATGGATCAGGCGACGCGCACAATGATCGTATCTTTACTAATCGCTTTAGCTGGCTGGCTGGCCACAGCCCACTGGATTAAGACCCGCAACACGTTGTCGGATCAGTACAAGCGCATGCTGATTGTTCCGGCCTGGTTTCCCTGGATGGGGATGGCGATGGGGGCACCGATTGCCCAGGGGCAGATCGGCTTTTTTGAGGCTTTGAAAACCGTCATCAGTTTTTCGTTTGGTATGATGATTTATCTGTATGTGACCCGTCGCAAAAGTCAGCGCCACTAAATCTTCCCAGCAAAAAAGATATTAAAATCAAAAGCGCCCCAAGCGGGGCGCTTTTGATATGTCCACGCTCACTGGTGCCTAGTGCTGTTCGATAGTAGTGGAGCTATCGAAGGTACCAAGCACAAAGCGAGCGATCAAGCCTGCCAGGAGGCCAAGGGCTACAAAAAGCATAATTGTAAACATGGTGTGGTCCTCCATAAAGGCGAATTGTCTGAAGAAGAAGTAAAGCAGAAAGCGTGCCACGATGATCGGCCGGGCGGCGGGCGCAGGCCGAATACCGCTATAATTGCGCCAATTCTACGGGAGACATAGCTATGGAATTTGAAATCACGGTGGTTGGCACGGGGAACTGGGGGACGACGCTGGCGATTGCGCTGGCCCGTGGGGGCAAAAAGGTGGCCCTGCTGGCCCGCAACCCCGCCGAGGCCGCGACCCTGCGCGCCGCCGGGGAGAACACCCGCTTCTTGCCCGGCCACGCCTTTCCCGCCGCGCTGGAGCTGCTCGCCGACCAAGAGCGGGCCACCAGAACCCAGGTGCTGCTGCTGGTCACGCCCTCGCGGACAATTCGCCGCAACGCCGAGCAGCTGGCGCCGTTTATCGCCGCCGATACGATTGTGCTGAGCTGCGCCAAAGGCATCGAGGCCGGCTCGCTCCTGACGATGAGCGAGGTGGTCCGCTCGGCGCTGCCTGCGGTCAACCCCGGCTCGATCGGGGCCTTGTCCGGGCCAAACATCGCCAGCGAGATCGCCCGCTCGCTGCCGGCCACCACGGTGGTGGCGCTTGGCGATGGCGCGGCCGCCCGAGCGGCCCAGGCATTGCTGACCACAACCCTCTTTCGGGTCTATCGCTCCTCGGACGTAACCGGCGTGGAGCTGGCCGGGGCGCTGAAAAATATCATCGCGCTGGGCGCCGGGATTGGCGATGGCATGGGTGTGGGCGATAACGCCAAGGCGGCCTTTATCACCCGCGGGCTGGCCGAGATCACCCGCCTGGGCGTGGCGCGGGGCGCCAACCCGCTGACCTTCGCCGGGCTGGCCGGGCTGGGCGACCTGGTGGCGACCTGCGCCTCGCCATACAGCCGCAACCGCCGCCTGGGCGAGGCGCTGGCCCGTGGTCAGACGCTGGACGAGGCGCTGGCCTCCCTGGGCCAGGTGGCCGAGGGCGTTGGCACCACCGCGACTGCCCGCGAGCTGGCCGCCCAGCACAGCGTAGAGCTGCCGATCGCCGACGAGATGTATCGGGTGCTCTTCGAGGGAAAATCTGCCCACCAGGCCGGGATCGACCTGATGCAGCGCGATCCCAAGGACGAGCTGGCCGGCTTTGGCTGGATGAGCGGAGGGACGACCTAAAGCAAAGGAGCGGCACATGCTACGTAATCCAGTCTGGAACATGATTCTCCCGCCACTGGTGCTGCTCGCCCTGCTGCTTGGCGGCTGCGGCGATGCGGCCCCGTCCATCCCGGCGAACCTCGTGGGGACCCGCTGGCGGCTGGTGAGCTATGGCCCGGCCAGCGCTCCGACGGCGGCGCTGCCCAAGCCAGAGATCACGCTGGAGCTGGCGCAAAATGGGAAGATCTCTGGCTCGGCTGGCTGCAACAGCTACTTCAGCACCGCGATAATTACTGGCGAGCAGCTGCAGCTTGGTCCGGTTGGCAATACTGCTGCGGGCTGTGTTGATCAGGCGATCGCTGCCCAGGAGCGGGCGTTTCTAGATGCGCTGTACGAGGCCCAGACGATCGCGCTGGTCGATTCGACGCTGACGATCGGCTACCCCGCCGGACAGCTGATCTTCACCCGACCGTAAAGCCGCCCAAACAAAGAAACGGCGCTGCAATTGAATTTGCAGCGCCGTTTTCGTGATCTCCGGGGAATTTACTCAGCCAGGCCGTCGGCGACATACTTGGTCAGGTCGGCGATACGGGTGGCATAGCCCCACTCGTTATCGTACCAGGCCACAACCTTGGCCATATTCCCGGCCATAACCATCGTCAGGCTCGAGTCGACGACGCTGGAGTACTGGGTCCCGATAAAGTCGGAGGAGACCAGCGGCTCGTCGGTGACGGCCAGAATGCCGTCCATCGCCTCTTCAGCAGCTTCGATGAAGGCGTTGTTGATCTCTTCAACCGAGGCGTCGCGGCCCAGCTCAACCACGAAGTCAACCATCGAGACGGTTGGGGTTGGCACGCGCACGGCAAAGCCGTCGAACTTGCCTTTGAGCTCGGGGATGACCAGCGCGACTGCTTTGGCGGCGCCGGTGGTGGTTGGCACCATGTTCAGGGCGGCGGCGCGGGCGCGGCGCATGTCTTTGTGCGGGCCGTCCTGCAGGTTCTGGTCCATCGTATAGGAGTGAATGGTGGTCATCAGGCCGCGGACGATGCCGAACGAGTCGTTCAGCACTTTGGCCACCGGCGCGAGACAGTTCGTGGTACACGAGGCGTTCGAAATAATGTGGTGCTTCGCCGGATCATACTGCTCTTCGTTGACGCCCAGACAGATGGTGATATCTTCGTCTTTGGCGGGGGCGCTGATGATGACCTTCTTGGCGCCAGCATCGAGGTGCATTTTGGCCTTGGCGGCGTCGGTGAAGATGCCGGTTGACTCGATCACGATATCAACATTCAGCTCGCGCCAGGGCAGCTTGGAGGGATCGCGCTCGGCCAGTGCTTTGACCTCGATGGTCCGCTCGTCGTCATCGAACGTCACGGTGAGGGTGCTTTCGGTGGCGGTGATATCGCCCTCGAAAGGTCCGTAGGTGCTATCGTACTTCAGCAAATGGGCCAACGTCTCGTTATCGGTCAAGTCGTTGATCGCGACGATCTCAATCTCATCGCGATATTTTTCCATAATCATTTTGAAGCTCTGACGACCGATGCGACCAAAGCCGTTGATTGCTACTCGTGCCACAGGAGACTCCTTGTAGGTAAAAGCGAAACCTGAACGACGCAGCGCCGTTCTGCCCAACTATAGCATACCCTGAGCGGACTGTCATTGCACTACTGCACAGCTACGTGATAGGTTTGCAACGTTTCCAGGGCACTGAGCGCACCGATCCTCTAGGCGTCCACGTTCAGGCGGTCGGGGGGCGCAGGTAGGTGCGCACATCGATCAGCGGCTCGACATCATCTTCCAGGGTCAGCGGGTGCGGCGTCTCGAAGCCGGCCAGCGCATTGAGCGTGCGGACCGTCTCGCGACAGATCTCGCGCATCACCTCCTGCAGGTCCTCCTCCTCGTGGAGCGGCTCATCGATGGTCCACTGCTGGCGCGCCGCCACCCGCCCGATAAAGGCGTGATAGCTGCTGGTGAACTGCATCTGAATATCAATATCGAGCGGCTGCTGATCGTGGGTCGTCTCGCTGGTGATAATCTGGAGCGAGCGGGCCAGGGTAGGCACATTGCTGATCTCACGCCGCTGCGTATCCGAGAGCGGAATCTCATACATCACATCAATATCGATCTCGGCGTTGTAGGCGCAGCCCAGATCGTTGTGGGAGCAGGCCTCGTCGGGGTCGTGATAGAGATCGCACATCGACTCGCTGCCCATGACCGAGATCGCGGTCAGCGCGGCGTCCCAGATAAACGAGAGCGAGGCATAGGGCACATCGGGCTGCGGCTCGGGCACGCCGCTGGGCAAACAGGTCATCGAAAACGTGCGGCTCATCGTGTGGGGATCGATCTGCTCCTGCGAAAATTGGATATTTAGTCCGGTGCGCTCTGCCCCGCCGAGTAAAATGGTGATGATCGTTTCATAGGTTAACATGTGGATGCGCTCCTTTTAGCGAGGCCATAGATATCGGCAATAATTATAGCACCTTGATTCAGTGGAAAATTTCCTTCTGGCCCGCTGGTGAGTTTAATCCGGCTGAATCTCCCGGCCGATCCGCTGGCGATCAGAGGTTAAAATATTTGTGAAAATATAGCACAAACGAGCGTAATTTAGTGTTCTAGAGGCTGTTTTGTGGTATAATAGAGCGATGAATAATCGTCCCACTCGCACTGGCGAACCAAACCATGGGCCATCGCTGGCTGATTTTTTAACAGCAGGATTTGGCGCATTTTTACGTCGTCCGTTCGTCGCGCTGATTCCGTTCGTGCTGGATCTCTGGCTGCGCTACGGCGTCAGGATTGCGCCAGAGCCATTCGTAGGCTGGGCGGGCGGCTGGCTGGAGCGGGCGGCAACCGCGCTTGGCAGCAGCGACCTCACGCCAGTTCGCGAGCTGACCAGCAGCGCGGCCCAGGCCGATCTGCGCCTGAGTGCGGTGGTGACCCAGCAGTTCGCCAACCTGCTGCGCAGCAGCCCGGTCACCCCGGGAAGCGCCGTCAGCTGGGTGCCCGCCGATGGCTGGACGCTGCTGGCGCTGGTGCTGGCGCTGAACATCGGCGGCCTGCTGGCCACCAGCGCGCTGATTGTGCCGCTGGGCGAGGCCGTGGCCGGGCGCCCAGGCTGGGGCTGGCGCCGGATTATCCCGACCGCCTGGAAAGTGGCACAACTACTCCTGTTGATCGGAGGTCTGGGCCTGGCGCTGGCGCTGCCGCTGCTGGCATGTATTGTGTTTGTGTTCAACTTCAGCCCGCTGGCTGGCCAGATTGCGACCATTACGGTCGTGCTGGCGCTGATGGTCCTCTGGCTGCTGGCCTCGTTTGGGATTGAGGCGATTGCAGTCAACAATGTAAGCCCACTGCTGGCGCTCTATCAAAGCTATAATTTGGTGCGCACCAATAGCCAGACCGCGCTGGTGCTGGTGCTGGCGTCGCTCATTATCGGTCAGGGATTTGCCCTGCTGCTCCGGCCACTCCTGGCGACCGAGTGGGGCTCCCTGGCAGCCAGCGGCAGCTATGCGGTCCTGAGCAGCATGCTGGCGGCCGCACGAATGATTTTTTATCGGGAACGGGTCGGAAAATTGGCCCAGATCACTCCTGTTGCATTGACACACAAGTGAGGTTTATAGATGGCAACACCAACAAACGCGAGTACGTACGATGCCTCGCAGATTCAAATGCTACGCGGGATGGAAGCTGTCCGCGAAAATATGGGTATGTATCTGGGCGGCAACGATGTTGGCGCGCTCCATCACCTGATCTATGAGGTGGTGGATAACTCGGTCGATGAGGCGCTGGCGGGCTTCTGCGATACGATCATCATCGAGCTGCGCACCGATGGCTCGGTGGCGGTGGTCGATAACGGCCGTGGCATTCCGACTGGCATGCATCCGGTGGAAAACCGCTCGGCGCTGGAGCTGGCGCTGACCGAGCTGCACGCGGGTGGCAAGTTCAAAGGCTCGCAGGGCTACAAAGTCTCCGGCGGTCTGCACGGCGTCGGCGTCTCGGCGGTCAACGCGGTCTCCTCGCTGATGCGGGCCGAGATCAAACAGAACGGCAAGCTGTGGGTGCAGGAGTACCATCTGGGCGTGCCGCAGGGCCCGGTCAAGGCGATCGCCGACACCGACGAGACCGGCACGACGATCATCTTCAAGGCCGCCGATCATCTGTTCATCACCACCGAGTACAGCTTTCGGACCCTGGCCAACCGCTTCCGCGAGATGGCCTATCTGACCAAGGGCCTGCGCTTCAAGCTGATCGACCGGATTGGCGACCGCGAGGTGTCGTACTACTTCGATGGCGGCATCGTCTCGTTTGTGCGCCATCTGACCCGCGAGAAAGGGCCGCTGCTGCCGCAGCCGTTCTATGTTGAGAAACAGGTCGAGAATGTCAATGTCGAGGTGGCGATCCAGTACTGCAGCGATTTCAACGAAACCCTGCTGGCCTTTACCAACAACATCGCCAACCCCGACGGCGGCACCCACGTGACCGGCTTTCGCACCGCCCTGACCCGCACCATCAACGCCTACGGGCGCAACAAAAATCTGCTCAAGGATGGCGACAGCCTCTCCGGCGACGACGTGCGCGAGGGCCTGACCGCGATTATCAGCGTCAAGCTGTTCCGCCCGCAGTTCGAGAGCCAGACCAAGGTCAAGCTGGCCACGCCCGAGGCCAAGAGTGCGGTCGAGACGGCCCTGAACGAGGCGCTGGGCGGCTACCTCGAGGAGAATCCCTCCGAGGGCCGCCGGATTATCGAGAAGGCGCTGCTGGCCTCGCGCGCCCGCGACGCCGCCCGCAAAGCCCGCGACCTCGTGCAGCGCAAGGGCGCCCTCGAAGGCTTCGCACTCCCCGGCAAGCTGGCCGACTGCTCGGATAAAGAGCCAGCCCACTGTGAATTATTTCTCGTGGAAGGGGACAGCGCTGGTGGCTGTTTTAGCGGCGAGACCCTGATCGCGCTGGCCGATGGGCGCAATATCTCGTTCTATGATCTCGTCACCGAACAGGCCGAGGGCAAAGAACATTTCTGCTACACAATTCGCAAAGATGGCACAATCGGGATTGAGCGAGCGATCAATGCCCGAATCACTAAACGGAACACGAATGTCATCAAGGTGACGCTTGATAGCGGCGAGGAGATTATTTGTACGCCCGATCATCGCTTTATGCTCCGCGACGGAAGCTACAAGCCTGCGGTCGAGCTGACAACCGCTGATTCATTAATGCCACTGTATCGGAAGCTATCCGATACCACTACACCCAACATTACTATTAATGGTTATGAGATGGTGTGGAACCCACGTAGTGATACATGGTTGTTCACTCATGTGCTGGCTGATTGGTACAATCGCTGGCAGGGTGTTTATCGTGAAGAAGACGGTGATCATTGCCATCATGTTGACTTCAACAAATACAATAACAATCCAACTAATATTCAGCGGCTACCAGCAGAGCAGCATCTTGCCCTGCATCGCGAACATGTGAGTCGCACACTACATCGACCTGATGTGATTGAAAAATGCCGTGCTATTCATCAAACCCCTGAGTTCCGCGCTGCGATGAGCAAGCGTATGCAGGAACCCGAGACTAGGCAGATTCTTTCTGAGCAGGCAAAAGCCCAATGGGAAGATGCTGCTTATAAAGAATATATGCTCACACAATGGCGCGAATTCTATGACTCGAATGAAGAATATCGCCGCCAAAATGCTGAACATCTTATGCAGGCACAGCAGGAGTATTGGAGCGACCCCGCTAATCGTGATGCTCAGTCAGAGCGGGTTAGTGCGCATTTTCAAAACAATCCTGAACTGCGTGAAGAATGGTCGGAGCGGGCCAAAAATCAATGGGATGATCCGCAATTGTTGGAATGGCGCAGCACGACGACCCAGGCTCAATGGACACCAGAGTTCCGTGAGAAACGCAAAGCTGCACTCCATCAAACGTACTATCGCAAAACGCTAGCGGCGCTCAAGCAGCATCAACAAGAGCAGGATGTTAATCTTGAGGCATATTATGCCTATCGCTGTGAAACACGCGATAAATCACTGTTGAGCTTTGAGACGTTCTGCAATCGCTATTTTGAAGGCGATCAAGCGCGTGCAGTTGATGCTGTCGTTCACTATAACCATCGCATTGTTTCCATCGAACAGCTCGAAGAGCAGATTGATGTCTATGACATTGAGGTTCCAGGCACGCACAACTTTGCTCTGGCATCGGGCGTGTTTGTCCACAACAGCGCCAAGCAGGGCCGCGACCGCCGCTTCCAGGCGATTCTGCCACTGCGCGGCAAGATCCTGAACGTCGAGAAGGCCCGGCTGGACAAAATGCTGGCCAACAACGAGGTCAAGGCTCTGATCACCGCGATGGGCACCGGGATTGGCGAGACCTTCGACATCACCCGGCTGCGCTACCACCGCCTGATGCTGATGGCCGACGCCGACGTCGACGGCAGCCACATCCGCACCCTGCTGCTGACCTTCTTCTTCCGGCATATGCGCGACATCATCGAGGGCGGCCACCTGTACATCGCCCAACCGCCGCTGTACCGCGTGCAGCACGGCAAGACCTACAAGTACGTCTACAACGAGGCCGACCGCGACGAGTACATCGGCGGCCTGTCGAGCGGCACCAAGGTCAGCGTCCAGCGCTTCAAAGGTCTGGGCGAGATGAACCCCGAGCAGCTGTGGGAGACCACGCTCAACCCGCAGAACCGCATGATTCTGCAGGTCACGGTCGAGGACGCGATGGCCGCCGACGAGACGTTCACCATGCTCATGGGCGACCACGTGCCGCCGCGCCGCCGCTTTATCCAGACCCACGCCGCCGAGGTGAAAAACCTGGATATCTAGGCGGAGTTCGGTATTGGTTGTCACACGGATTGATCCAGCTAGAAGAGAAAATCATTGTAGGATGGTGAGGCTGACGCTTAAAGTCAGCCTCATTTTTTAGCTAGATGTCTGTAGGTCTGGATCCAATGCCGCTGCCTCTATAAGCTCTGTTCTGCTCTGGGCAAGGCAATCGTGGTTACTTTGACAATGTTAGATTAGGCCCATGGACACCATGTATGGCGTTCGCACCGACCTGCGCGATGACCGGGAAACCCAAAAAGCGCACGTATTCGCGGGAGGGACGCCATATATGGCG
>DAOTUS010000466.1:0-3977 GCA_034437415.1 Herpetosiphonaceae bacterium | reverse complement strand
GCGCCGGATCTACCGCTCGCTGATGGCCGGGCGCAACATCGTGCTGAGCGGCCCGCCCGGCACCGGCAAGACCGAGCTGGCCAAGCGGCTGCCCTCGCTGCTGTGGCAGGAGCCGCAGCAGACCTTCACCCGCCTCACCAGCGGCCTGGAGCAAGCGCCGATTGAGACCATCACCGTGCGGCGCCTGGGCTACCGCCCGATTGTCGTCACCGCCACCGAAGACTGGGGCGTGCGCGACATCGTCGGCGGAATTGCGCCGCGGCTGAACAACGAGAGCGGCAGCGTCGCCTACGACATCCAGTACGGCCACCTGACCCAGGCGCTGCTGCGGCATTACGCCGGAACCGACGGCGGGCGGCGGCCGCCGAACACCAACCAGTACAACCGCCGCGACTACGTTGATAGCGACCAGCGCTACCGGGGCGTCTGGCTGGTGATCGACGAGTTCACCCGCGCCCCGGTCGACGCGGCCTTTGGCGGCCTGCTGACCACGCTGGGCGGCGGCGAGAACGCCGAGCTCAACGTCCCGGCGGGCGACTTCGGCTCGCTCTCCGTGCCGCTGCCGGCCGACTTTCGGATTATCGGCACGCTCAACTCGTTCGACCGCCACTTCCTCAACCAGATGAGCGAGGCGATCAAGCGCCGCTTCGACTTCATCGACGTTCTGCCGCCCTCGGCGCAGCAAGCCGACTTCGAGCGGGGCATTGCCGCTCGCGCCGCCCTGAAGCGGCTCCAGGCCCAGGGATTCACCCAGATCGCGCTGGTCGATCAGGGCAGCGGCCGCACGGGCTACCAGCTCGACGCGGTGCGGATCGAGCCAGCGACCGACGGGCAGGGCTACCCGCGCTACACCCTCGAAGCCAGCGGCGCCGCCGCGGCGGCGCTCGACTCGTTCTGGCGCATCTTCGAAGTCATTCGAATCTTCCGCCAGCTCGGCACGGCCCAGGCCATCGCCGTCTACACCAACATCTTCGCCGGACACCTGGTTCAAATGCCGTGGGCCGCTGCGCTGGACACCGCGCTGGCCGACTCGCTGGTCGATCAGCTCCAGGTGATGACCCGCGACGAGCAGCGGATCGTCCGCGCCTACGTGGAATATAGCGAGGACGCCGTCGCGCTCACCAAAGAGATCAACGACACGATTGGCGCCCTGCCAGCCAACCGCCGCCCGGAGCTGTACGCGCTGCTGCGTGAGGTTGACGAGGCCCGCAATGGCACGAGCACGATCAAAGAAGCCCTGACTGCTGAGCAAACGCAGCAGCTATTCAAAACCGGAGCGCTGGCCCTGCCGAGCGGCAGCGTCTTCAAACGGCGCCTGCGCAGCCTGATCAGCGAGCGAGGGCTGTAGCGATGGCCCAGCCAACTGCGGCCGAGCGCGAAGCCTTCATCTGGATGCAGGGGCGGATGGTCGAGCTGCTGATGCGCTACGATACCCAGCGCTTCGCCGACACCTTCAGCGAGCAGATCGCCGAGCAGGAGCGCTTCGAGCACCCGGTGCTGGAGCAATACCGGCGGCTGGCGGTGCTGTTCTACCTGCGCGACGAGCTGTTCGAATCGATCCTGCCCCGGATCAAGCGGCGGCTGAGCGTGGCAGCCCCGCGCGAGGTTCAGATCGAAGAGCTGCCGCCGCGGGGCCGGATCGACTGGTCGCGCACGATGGCCGCCACCTGGGCCGAGCGACCGGGCGAGATCCCGCTGGAGGTCCACACCCGCCAGCGCCGCCGCCACTTCGCCACGCCCGAAAACCTGCTGACCGTCGCGACGCTGCTGGAGTACCGCGCCGCCGTCCAGCACCTGCTCGACGACGAGATCGCCCGCGACGACATGCAGGCAGTGCGCCATCCGCTGAACGAAATCGTCGACACCTGCACCCGCGAGCTGGTCTTCCCCCAGTTCGCCGGCCTGATCGGCGCGACCGAAAACATTCTGGCGGGCTACGCCGTCCAGAGCATCGACGAGCTGGAACAAAGCGTCGCCGAGCACCTGATCCCCGGCCGCAACAGCGCCTACGACGACCTGCTGATCTGGCGGTGCAAGCTGGCCGCGCTGCGCCTGCTCGACCGCACCACCAGCGACCAGCAGCTGGCGATGCTCGGCTCCAGCCCCAGCCGCGACAACTACCTCTACCAGATGTGGATTTTCTACGAGCTGGCGGCCTTTCTGGAGCACAAAGGCAGCGTGGTCGCCTGGGAAGCCAAGCCCGACCAGCGCAACACCCGCCGCAGCGCGATCACATTCAGCTGGGGCGAGGAGCCAGTCGAGTACCGCCTGGCCCACGACCTGGGGATTCCAACATTCTGGGAGGATGTGCCAAACCTGAAGCGTGCGCCCGGCGTCCGCCCGGATTTCTACATCGCCCGCGTCGAGCGGCAGCAGATCATCGATGACAATGGCACGACCGTGATCTGGCGCGAGCCGGGCTATATGCTCGACGCCAAATACTACAAGCCCTACGCCTCGGCCCAGGCGCCGTCGGACCCGCTCAAACGCATGATCGCCGACCTGAACCTGACGGGCGAGCGCTACGGCGCGCTGCTGTTCGCCTTTCTCCAGTCCGCCGAAAAAACCCCCGATCTGGCGGCCAGCCCCGAGGCAGCCAGCGCGGAGGTGGCGGCGGCGGCGGCGGAGCAGGCGGGGTTTGATCAGCCACCGCTTGTGCCAACATCCCTCCCGACCGCGCTCTACCAGGTCAGCCCGCTGGCGACGGTGCAGCCGAGCGCGCCCGACGTGCAGGTACAGCTCTGGCGCGTGCAGCCCCAGTTCGACGTGGCCAGCCAGGCACTGCACGGCCTGTTCGAGGCCCTGCTGGCCGAGATCCACGGGCGGCTCAGCCAGCCGGTCGCCATTCGCTGCCATGGCATCTTCCTCGACCAGCTGAGTGCCAACGGCCACGGCCAGCTGGCGCTGACCAAAGGGCTGGTGCAGCGCAACGGCAGCGCCATCGACGCGCCGCTGGAGGAACTGCTGCTGTGTCCCAAGCCGCACATCGCGCCGTGGCGGGTCGATCTGGTGCGCCTCAACCACGACTGCTGCCAGAACGCCGCCATCTGCCACATCAAAGGCCAGCCCGGCGCGCAAAAGCCCTGTCGGCTGGTTGAGCTGCAAGATGTCACCGACACGATCAGGTCGGCCCGTGGCAGCAGCGCCGCCACCGACCAGGAGATTGTTGAGACCGCGACGGCCCAGGTGCGGGCCGTGATCAAGCGCTACCAGCAGTTTATCCAGCCCAACCTGGCCGACTATCTGGCCTGGATTCGCCAGCGCCTGGATATTGACGAGCTGTTTGATGAAACCCCGCTGCTTGATGCCAGCACCCGCGAGACCCTGGCGCTCGCCCGCTTCCTCTGGGAGCAGACCGAATATTTGCGGGCGGCCAACTTCGCCGGGCCGACGCTGCTGTTTACTGGCGTGCTGGAAACGCTCGCCCGCCAGACGATCTTCCGCCATACGCCGCCGCTGCTGAACTCATACGGTAGCCCGCTGATGCAAACCCTCGGCACCTTGGGCAACTCCCGAGGCTACGGCGGCCAGAACTACCGCCTTCTGGAGGCGCATATCGTCACGGCAGGCCACTGGAAGCCCAACGTGGCCGCCGGGCAGCAGCTGCCGTTTATGAAATGGATCGATACGCTGCGCCAGATCGTCGAGACGCGCAACCGCGCCGCCCACGACGCAATGGTCAGCAAGTCCGACTTTGAAGCCCTTATTCGCAGCTACTTTGGGGGCACAAGCACTGGATATGGCCTGCTGAACGGGTTTCTGCTAGCCTGGAAGGAGTAAGTCTTCATTTGGAAGAATGCGGGTCTATTAAGCAATACAAGCACATATCTGCCCCACCACCAAGGCTAGTATTCGTCTGTCAATACCCTCGCCAAAATAGAGCCTGATCAGCGGGTGCGCTGACCGATGGACACATATGGACGTTTGTCGTAGAGTGCGGGTGACAAAACATCACAGCTCGGAGACAAACGTCCATG
>DAOTUS010000465.1:0-3337 GCA_034437415.1 Herpetosiphonaceae bacterium | reverse complement strand
CTTCCGGAAAAACCTGATCCGGTTTTATTCACGGAACTCATGCGCACCGTGACGAGCCTTGGACGGATTCACCCGCGCCAACCGGCGACCAGTCCGCCCTAATTGGCGAGGGTATTGGTCATAGGCACTGAATTTCGCTAAAGGAGCCGCCATGAAAATCCTATTCCAGCTATCCACCGTGTTCGCCGCTGCGGTCGCACGTGGTCGAGGGTAGGGAACGCTAAATCTACTCCCGCGCCGCAACTGCGTGGGATTCTCGGTTCTCTTCCCCGCGCACCAGCATGCTCGACGATTTGTATGTGCCCAAAGGGGAAACTGTGTTTCGTTTACGTCCAACGACCGTCTATCTGACCATGCAGGCCGCCCTGGCGCTGTGTCTGACCATGATCTTTACCGTTGCGGCGGTCTACCGCGTGCAGACCGTGGGGATGAATCCGCTCCAGCTGGTGCTGGTCGGCACGGTGCTGGAGATCGCCTGTTTTGTTTTCGAGGTGCCAACCGGGGTTGTGGCCGATGTCTTCAGCCGCCGCCTGTCGATTATCATCGGGGTGTTTTTGCTGGGCGCCGCCTCGATTCTAGAGGGCTCAATCGGCCTGTTTGGCTCGATTCTGCTGGCCCAGGTGATCTGGGGCTTCGGCTACACGTTCACCAGCGGCGCGACCGAGGCCTGGATCGCCGACGAGGTTGGCGAGGCGGCGGTGGAGCGGGTGTTCCTGCGCGGCGTCCAGGTCAGCCAGCTTGGCGCGCTGCTTGGCACCGGCAGCGGGGTGGCGCTGGCCAGCATCCAGCTCAACCTGCCGATCATCATTGGCGGCGGGCTGATCGGGCTGATTGGTCTGTTTCTAGTGGTCACAATGCCCGAGACCGGCTTCAAGCCCGCCCCGCGGGAGGAGCGGACGACCTGGCACGTGCTGGGGGCGACCCTGCGCGATGGCGTCCGATCGGTGCGCGGGCGGCCGCTGCTGATCACCCTGCTCGCGATCAGCGCGGTGGCCGGGATGGCCTCCGAGGGGTTTGATCGGCTGTGGCAAAACCACCTGCTGGTCAACTTCAGCTTTCCCAGCCTGGGCAACTTCAACCCGGTGGTCTGGTTCGGGATCATCAACGCCGGGGCGATGCTGATCAGCATCGTGGCCGTGGAGCTGGTCAGCCGCCGGCTGAAGGATCGGCCCCACAACGCCGCCGTGCGGGCGCTGTTTGCGATGTATCTGCTGCTCAGCGTCAGCGTGGTGCTGTTTGGGGCCGCCCGCCAGTTTGGCCTGGCGCTGGCGGCATTCTGGGCCGCCACGACCCTGCGGCGCACCAGCGGCCCGCTCTACACCGCCTGGCTCAACCGCAACATTCCGCCACGGGTGCGGGCGACGGTCATCTCGATGAGCAGCCAGTCCGATGCGCTCGGCCAGATCGTCGGCGGCCCGCTGATCGGCCTGCTGGCCACCGGGGTTTCGCTGCGGGCGGCGCTGATTGTCACCGGGCTAAGCCTCGCCCCAGTCCTGCTGCTGTTCGGGCGCAAGGGCACCCTCAGCAGCGAGGATCTGGCGCTCAGCCAGTAGGATGGCGGACTAGCTTCGACAGGCTCAGCCAACGGACTTGGATCGCTCCCTGAGCCTGTCGAAGGGGGCTTCGACAGGCTCAGCCAACGGGCTTCGGCAGGCTCTGCCACTCCGCGGGCGGTGCCAGCGCGGCCAGCCGCTGGGTGGTCACGGCGATCGCGGCCGCCGAGACATCGGCGGCCAGCCAGCGGCGCCCGAGCTGCTGGGCCACCACTGCCGTCGTCCCCGAGCCGCCGCACAGGTCGGCCACCAGATCGCCGGGGTTGCTAGCCGCCGTGATGATCCGCTGGAGCAGCCGGGCGGGCTTCTGGGTTGGGTAGCCAACCCGCTCGCCAGCCAGCGGATTGATCATCGGGATATCCCAGACATCGTCGGGCGGCGTGCCGTCGGGGTGCGGCAGATACTGCTTGCCCGCCGCCGAGCGAATCCCGCCCCGCGCATAGCCGCTGGTTGGCGCATACGGCTCGCGCAGCGCATCGAGGTTGAACGTCCACGCGGCCGGGCTGTTGCTGTACCACAGGATCGTATCGTGCTTGTGCGAAAACACCCGCCGTGAGCGCCCGCCGCCGGTGTAGTGCCAGATGATCTCGTTGCGAAAGCAGGCGCCGCCCCACAGCTCATCGAGCATGACCCTGGCGTAGTGGACCGCCCGCCGATCGAGGTGCAGAAATAGCGAGCCGGTTGGGCACAGCGTGCCGCGGGCGGCCAGCAGCCGCGGCCGCAGCCACTCCAGATACCCGGCCAGCCCGCCGTCCCAGCGGTCGTCAAACTGTCCGGCGCTATCGGCGAACACCCGCCCGGCCCCAAACGGCGGGTCGAGATACAGCAGATCGACCGTCTGCGCCGGAACAAGCGCCATCACCGCCAGTATTTCACCCTGAACGAGCGTATTTGTGTGTTGCATTATCACTACTTTTAACTCTATCCTTGCAAAAGATCAATCTGGCGGAGCGTGTAGTGCCAGCCCACAAGGGTGCGCGTCAGATTTTTGCAGCGAAACCCTTGATCTCCCGTTCTCCCCATGCTAGGCTGCCCGCGTAGTCCTGTGACGTGGAGGATTTTTCATGAGCCGTGACCACACCGCCCAGCAATGGACCATCAGTAGTCTGGACGTCATTACCGGCATGCAGGATTGGCGCACCCAGCATCCCACCGTTACCTTGACCCAGATCGAGCAGACCCTGGATGCGCGCCTTGCGGTCCTGCGTGCCCAGATGATTCAGGATCTGGCCCTCGAGAGTGCCGCGGCCACCTGGCCTGCTACCCCAACGGCAGCGGCGTAGTGTCCCATCTGTCATGTGACGCTCCGTCCTCGAGGGCACCATCGCCGTCGGCTGCGCACCCAGGGCGGCAAACGCCTCGTCCTCCACTGCCCCGCCGCCGTGCGGATCTTGGATTTCGCCCACGCCGCCCAGCGGTTGGCGGTGCTCGGACAGGCAGAAGAGTCGACCGCAACGGCGGCCATGCGGGCCTGGTTTGCCGCCATACAGGGGTTCCACCAACATTCACGCGGCGAACTGTACCGTGTATGATATAGGGCATTGTAATGCCACAAATAGGAAATTACTAGATAGTAGAAGACATGAAAAACAGATGCTATTCTCCTCATGAGAAGACATCATTGTGCCTCAGGAGGATAGATTTATGTCTTCTAATACCACGTAGAGCAATACCCTCGCCAAAATAGAGCCTGATCAGCGGGTGCGCTGACCGATGGACACATATGGACGTTTGTCGTAGAGTGCGGGTGACAAAACATCACAGCTCGGAGACAAACGTCCATG
>DAOTUS010000464.1:0-19308 GCA_034437415.1 Herpetosiphonaceae bacterium | reverse complement strand
CATGGACGTTTGTCTCCGAGCTGTGGTTGTCGTTACCCGCACTCTACGACAAACGTCCATGCGTGTCCATCGGTCAGCGCACCCGCTGATCAGGCTCTATTTTGGCGAGGGTATTGATTATACCTCTTGTTTGATCGGCAGGTCTCGAATGACCCGACAGGGGTTGCCGACCGCCAGCACATTGGCCGGAATAGCCTTGGTCACCACGCTGCCGGCGCCGATGGTGGTGTTGGCGCCAATCGTCACGCCAGGGCAGATGATCGAGCCGCCGCCGACCCAGACATTGTCGCCAATCCGAATCGGGAAGGCCAGTTCGGGGCCTTTGATCCGCTCGGCCGCATCGATCGGGTGGGTGGCGGTGTATATCTGCACCGACGGGCCAAGCCAGGTACTGTTGCCAATCTGCACGGTGTTGGAGTCCAGAATCACGCAGTTGGTGTTGAAGTAGACATTGTTCCCCAGATAGAGGTGGGCGCCATAGTCGCAAAAAAACGGCGGCTCGATCCAGACATTTTCGCCCGCCGCGCCCAGCCACTCGCGGATCAGCGCCTGGCGCTCGGCGCGCTGGTCGGGCGGCAGCTGGTTGAAACGCTGCATGAACACGCGCCCGCGCTGGCTCAGGGCGAACAGCTCGGCGTCGGCGGCCACGTACAGCTCGCCGGCCAACATTTTCTCGCGCTCGGTTTTCATTGGGGTGCTCCTATTGACTAAATTGCTATCGCACCGATTGTAGAGCGTTAATCGGTGATCGGTAATCCCTCTCCTGTACCATTCGTGTGGCAGCGCGGGCAGCGGCCGGACCGCCACAGTCCACGGCGGGGTATCATTTGCATTTGGCGAACCTGAAGGTAGATAATAGCCGTAGATCAGGCGCACACTCATTCAACATAACAGGAGCAAGCGTAATGACCGTAGAACAGCAGCGGCTGGAGGAAGATGGCGAGGCCTGGCGGCGCTGGGGGCCGTATCTGAGCGAGCGGGCCTGGGGGACCGTCCGCGAGGACTACAGCGCCGATGGCAACGCCTGGGACTACTTTCCCCACGACCACGCCCGCTCGCGGGCCTATCGCTGGAACGAAGATGGGCTGGCGGGCATCTCCGACGACAAGGGCCGCCTGTGCTTTGCCATCGCGCTATGGAACGGGCACGACCCAATCCTCAAGGAGCGCCTGTTTGGCCTGAGCAACCCCGAGGGCAACCACGGCGAGGATGTGAAGGAGTACTACTACTATCTCGACTCCACGCCAACCCACAGCTGGATGCAGATGCTCTACAAGTATCCCCAGGCGGCCTTTCCCTACGCGCAGCTGCTGCGCGAAAACGCCCGCCGCGGCACCGAGGATGACGAGTTTGAGCTGATCGACACCGGGGTGTTCGACGAGCAGCGCTATTTCGATGTCTTTGTCGAGTATGCCAAGGCCGCGCCCAACGACCTGCTGATTCAGATTCGGGTCTGCAACCGCGGCCCCGAGGCGGCGCCAATTCACGTCCTGCCGACGCTGTGGTTCCGCAACGACTGGAGCTGGGCGGAGCCGGCGGAGCGCCCGCGCATGTGGTCCGACGGCGCGACGGTGCTGGCCGAGCACAAGCTGCTGGGCACCTACCAGCTCGCCGCCGAGGAGGCCGACAGCTGGCTCTGGACCGAGAACGAGACCAATCTCGAGCGGCTGTACAACGCCGCCAATCCCTCGCCCTATGTCAAGGATGCCTTTCACGCCGCCGTGGTTCACGGGGAGGCGGCGGCGGTCAACCCGCTGCACACCGGCACCAAAGTTGCCGCCCACTCCATCCGCAGCATCCCGGCTGGCGAAAGTGTCCAGCTGCGCCTGCGGCTTACGCGCCAGGTAGATGGTGCGCCTGCTGCCGCCGCGCCCTTCGCCGACTTCGCCGCCATCCTCAGCCAGCGCCAGCGCGAGGCCGACGAATTTTACGCCGCCCTGCAGCCGGAGACCCTCAGCGCCGATGAGCGGCTGATCCAGCGCCAGGCGCTGGGCGGCATGCTGTGGAGCAAACAGTTCTACCACTACATCGTCAAACAGTGGCAGAGCGGCGATCCAACCCAGCCTGATCCGCCGGCCCAGCGCAAACATGGCCGCAACTGGGAGTGGGGCCATCTCTACAACGAGCGGGTTATGTCAATGCCAGACACCTGGGAATACCCCTGGTACGCCGCCTGGGATCTGGCATTTCACTGCCTGCCGCTGGCCCTGGTCGATCCCGACTTCGCCAAAAGCCAGCTCGATCTGCTGACCCGCGAGTGGTACCAGCACCCCAACGGGCAGCTGCCGGCCTACGAGTGGAACTTCAGCGACGTCAACCCGCCGGTGATCGCCTGGGCGATCTGGCGGATCTACAAGATCGAGCAGAAGCACTATGGCCGCAGCGACCGCATGTTTCTGGAGCGGGTGTTTCACAAGCTCATGCTGAACTTCACCTGGTGGGTCAACCGCAAAGATGTCGAGGGCAACAACGTCTTTCAGGGCGGCTTTCTGGGGCTGGACAATATCGGGGTCTTCGATCGCAGCGCCACCCTGCCGACCGGCGGCCATATCGAGCAGAGCGACGGCACCAGCTGGATGGGCATGTTCTCGCTGAATATGATGACGATCGCCCTGGAGCTGGCCCAGACCAACCCGGTCTACGAGGATATCGCGACCAAGTTCCTGGAGCACTTTCTGTTTATCGCCGACGCGATGAACAACTTGGCCGGCGAGGGGATTGCACTGTGGGATAAAGATGATGAGTTTTTCTACGATGTGCTGCATCTGCCCGACCACCGCCACGTCACGCTGAAGGTACGCTCGTTTGTCGGCCTGATTCCGCTGTTTGCGGTCGAGACAATCGAGCCGCACGTAGTCGAGGCGCTGCCGGGGTTCAAGGCCCGGCTGGAGTGGTTTCTGGCCAAGCGGCCCGACCTGGCCCAGCTGGTCTCGCGCTGGTTCGAGCCGGGGCTGGGCGAGCGGCGGCTGTTTGCGCTGGTGCGCGGGAGCCGAATGAAGCGCCTGCTGCGGCGGGCGCTCGACCCCAACGAGTTTCTGAGCGACTACGGCATTCGGGCGCTCAGCAAGCACCACCAGGATCAGCCGTATGTGCTACAGGCCGATTCTGCGACCTACACGGTGGCCTACGAGCCGGGCGAGTCGCGGACCAGCGTGTTTGGCGGCAACTCCAACTGGCGCGGCCCGATCTGGTTTCCGCTGAACTACCTGCTGATCGAGTCGCTGCAAAAGTTCCACCACTACTTTGGCGACGATTTCCAGGTCGAGTGTCCGACCGGGTCGGGCCAGTACCTGACGATCGACCAGATCGCCGATGAGCTATCGCAGCGGCTGATCGGCCTGTTCCGCCGCGATGGGCGCGGGCGCCGCCCAACCTTTGGCGACCACCCGACCTTTCAGCACGACGAGCACTGGCGCGACTATGTGCTGTTCTACGAATATTTTCACGGCGACAGCGGGCGGGGCGTCGGGGCCAGCCACCAGACTGGCTGGACCGGGCTGGTGGCCAAGCTGATTCAGCAGCAGGGCGAGGCGCGGCAGCACGCCGCCTCAAGCGATCTGGAGTGATTCGCAGGCTGAGCCTGTCGAAGCCAAAAGAAGGTGGGCTTCGACAGGCTCAGCCTGCGGATTTGATTTATCCCTAGGCCAGGGCTGGCTCGGTCGCAACCACCGCCTCGACCGCGGGCGTGGCCAGAAACAAGGTGCGCTGCTCCGGGCTGGTGATATGGTCGAGCACAAAGCGCAGCCCCGCCAGCGCCTCGTCGCGCCAGCGGCTGGCGGCCGCAGAATCGCCGGCCTGCTCAGCGATCTGGGTCAGCAGCCAGGCGATCCGCCAGCTGTAATCCTGCGCCTGGAGCTGCTGGCTCAGCGTCATGGCCCGCTGGAGCTGCTCCTCGGCGTGCTCAAGCAGGCCCTGGCGCAGCAGCGCCTCGCCGTAGATCTGTAAAATCGCCACCAGATGCAGCGTATACGTGCTCGCGTCCGCCGCCTCCAGCGCCACGGCGGCCTTGGCCTCCATCCTCGCCCAAGCGGCCTGGCTGCGGGCAATCATGGCCTCGGCCATCAGCACAATGATCCGGATGGCAAAGATTCGATCTGGCGCTGGGGCCAGGCCCAGCTCGGCGATCAGCTGCTCGGCTGCCGCAATCTCGCCGTCGCGCACCGCCAGATTAACTCTGAATGCCTGCAGGGCGCGGACAAAGCCATCGCGAAAAAACCCATCGACCAGGTCGGTGAGCTCCTGGGCCGACTCAAGCGCCGCGTGGGCGTTGGGCAGATCGCCCAGGGCCAGGTAGGCTAAGATAATATCCAGCCAGGCCCGCAGGGTTAATATGACCGGGCCAGACCGCCGAATCAGGCCGACCGAGCGGTGGAGCCACTCCAGCGCCGCGCTCAGCTGGCCCCGGTCGAGATAGATTTCGCCGATAATTCCGCAGGCGAAGCCCTCGTTCCAGGCGTTGCCAATCGACTGGCTCAGCTGGTAGGCCTCGGTCGCCAGCTGCAGACTGGTCTCGTTATCGCCCATTGAATGGCGCAGATCGGCGCTGCTGTTCAGGCCATCGGCGAGCATGGGCAGATTGCCAAGCTCACGCCAGAGATCCATGGCTTTATCCAGCCGCCGCTGGGCCTCGTCAAGCTGATTGTTATTCCGAAAGGCCCGGTGCGAGTCGTGCAGGATATAGGCCATCTGCTCGCGCAGGTTGTGGGTTTTCGCTAAATCAATACACAGCTCGCCATAGCGAAACGACTCGTCGAAATCGCCGCTGTAGCCATACGAAATCGCCAGAATCCAGTAGATCCGGGCCTCGGCAGGTGGATCCGCCAGCTGCTGGGCCAGGGCCAGCGCCTCCAGTGCCACCGAGCGCCCCATATCCTGATTCCGCATCATGTTGGGCGTGACGTGGAGCCGCGCCTGCTCGATCAGGGCTGGCAAAACCATGGGCGGATTATTGGTCGCCCGACCGCGATCGATCAGCTCGCGGTACAGCGCCAGGGCTGGCTCAAACTGGGCGTTCAGCTCCAGCACCCGGCCATAGTTGAGATAAAAGTGGGTCAACTGGGCTGCGCTGAGGGGTGAATCGGCCCGCTTGTGGCGCTGGTAGGCCCGCTGGTAGTAGCTGGCCGCCTCGGCGACCGCGTACTGGCGGTAGCCAATATCGCCGGCCAGCATGAGGTACTCCAGGGCGTGGGCGTTGTCGGCCTGCTCAAAGTGGTAGGCCAGGGTCGCCGCAAGCTCATCGCGGCGCTCGGGGTAGAGCCGCTCCAGGGTGTGGCCGACAGCGTGGTGCAGGCGCCGCCGCTCCTCCTGCAAGGTCGCCGCGTAGACAACCTCGTGGACCAGCGCGTGGCGAAAGCGGAAGAACATCGTCGGGGCGACCGGGTCGCGGCGCAGCAGCTCGCTGTCGGCCAGCTGCTTCAGGTGCCCCATAACATCCAGCGGGTCCTGGCCAAGCACCTCGGCCAGCACCGGAACCGAGAAGCGCCGCCCGATCACCGCGGCCATCCGCAGCAGCTGCTTCTGCTCAAACGGCAGCCGATCAACCCGCGCGGCCAGCAGCCCGTGGACGTTGTTGGGCAGATCGAGGCTGGCGATCTCCTGCGGCGCAATCCACTCATTGCCAACATAGACGATTGCGTTTTGCTCGATCAGGGTGCGAATCACCTCTTCGACAAAAAACGGGTTGCCATCAGCTTTGGTCAAGATCAGGTTGCGCACCGACTCAGGCAGCGACTCGAAGTGGAGCAGATTCGCCACCAGCTCGCGGCTCATCTCGACCGGCAGCGGGGTCAGCACAATCTGGTAGGTGTTGGCGTTGGCGTTGGGGTTGCCGCTGGAGAGCAGCAGCTGCCAGCCCGGCACATCGCGATCGGGGCGGGTGGTTGCCACCAGCAGAATCGGTATCTCGTCCTTCAGTGGCAGCAGCTTCAACAGCAGATCGATCGACGATGGATCGGCCCAGTGGGTGTCCTCGAGCACAATCACCAGCGGGCTGCGGCTGGCCAGCGCCAGAAAGAGCGAGCGCAGAGCGGCCAGATACTGGGCCTGCATCGCCTGGGGGCCGCCCTCGCTGAGATCGGCGGCGCTGGTTGGGAGCAGCAGCAGATGCCTGAGCGCCTCGATGGTCTCCCCGGCCTCGGCGCCCAGCAGATCGGTGACAACGCTGTGCAGGGCGGCGGCGGTGGCCGCCTCATCGCTGGTCACGTTGACCCCAATCAGCGAGCGCAGCAGATCGCGCAGCAGGTGATAGGCGATCTCCTGGCCATACGAGAGGCAGCGCCCTTCAATCCAGGCAACCTCAGGTTGGGCCACCCTGGTGGCGGCGCGCCACTCGGCGACCAGCCGGCTTTTCCCGATGCCCGCCTCGCCAATCAGCATCGCCGCCCCGCCGTGCCCGCCGCCTAGCTTAGCGGATACCCGCTGGAGCAGGCCAAACTCCTTGGCCCGGCCGACCAGCGGGCTGAAGATTCCGTTCAGCCCGCGCACCGACCCCGGCTGCGCCTGCACGTCCGCCAGCTTGTAGGCCTGCACCAGCTCGCTGCGGCCTTTGATGGGGATTGGCGCGAGCGTCTCGAAGGTGAACATATGGCTGGTGCGGCGCTGCGTCTCGGGGCCGAGAATAATCTCATTGCTGGTGGCGACGCTCATCAGGCGCGAGGCCAGATTGACCGCATCGCCTAGCACCGAGTAGTGCTGGCGCCCCTGCGACCCAATCCCGCCAGCAATCACTAGCCCGGTGTTGACGCCGATATGCAGCGCAAAGCTGGTGCCGTGGTCGGCGTTGAAGCGCTCCATGGCGGTGAGCATATCGCGCGCAGCGTGCAGTGCCCGCACCGGATCGTCCTCGTGGGCGATCGGGGCGCCAAACAGCGCCATCACCTCATCGCCGATAAACTTATCGATCGTGCCGTCATACTGCTCGATCACCGGCACGAGATAGTCGAAGCAGGTGTTGATCAGCCGATGCACCTGCTCGGGATCCATCTGCTCGGTGATGGCGGTAAAGCCGACCAGATCGGCAAAAACCACCGTTACGTGGCGGCGCTCGCTGAGCGGCAGGGGCTGGGCCAGCAGCGGGTGGCCGCAGTGCTGGCAAAAGTGGGCGGCAGGCGGGTTGAGGGTGGCGCAATGGCTACAGTTCATAGAGTCAACCACGTATGTAGATAATCGTAGAGCTTTCATTATACTCTGAGTTCCTGTAAGCGGCCTGGACGATTGGATTACCCCGCTGTTAACAAATATCAGTATAGCTCTTTAAAGATCCCCTTTACGTGGCCCACCAGTCCTGCTACGATAGGCGACCTTGAGAGAGAGCATGCGTTCGAGCGCCAGCAGCGCCCAGCCGCTGGCACTATTAAATCTGGGAAGCGTCTATGCCACCGACGCCCAAACGGCGCGTCAGCAGGCGCTCCATTTGGAACATATCCTCAGGCATTTTGCGGCCACCTGTACCGAATATCCCCACGGCATCAGCGGAGCCATAACCCACGCCTGGCAGCGCAATCTGGACGCCTTACGCACCTGCGGCAGCTTTGCCGTCCAGGTTGGCCAGCAATTTCTTAGCGCCGACCGCGGCGGCGTCCCCGCGCTGACGCAGTGGCTCCAGAGTGCCCCACCGACCTTGACGGTGGATCTGAGCCAGCTCCACGATTGGCTGCGGCGCGAGCAGATCAAGGCCCGGCTCCGCGCCAATACTGCTCTCAACAGCGCCCAGATGGAGCAGGATGGCACCGCCGAGCGCCAGGAGGCCCAGGCGACCCTGGCCTACTATATCGAGACCATGGCGCCATCAGCGCTGCACAGCTACGATCTGAGCTTTTTTCGGCTGTCGGCCTGGACCGCTCTGGTTCGCGCCGACTTCAAGCGCAAAACTGCCCTGGATGCCCAGGTCGAGCAGGCCGAGCTGGAGCTGGAGCTGCTGGAGCTGGAGTATGCCCTGGCCGTTCGGGCGGGCCACAACGACCGCATTTTATTCAGCCTGGAGACCCAGCTGGCGACCCTGCGCCTGCAGCTTGATGGCGATCCCACCTTCACGCTCTACCCCGACTACCTGGCGCTGGTCGAGCAGCGCACAGCGCTCCAGCAGCGCTGGGGCTTGCTCGCCGCCGAATACCACAACACCAAGGCCATCCCGGAGCAGGATGCGCTTGCCGCTCAGACGCGGCCACCGGGAGCCTCTGCGTTCGACAATCTGTATCCGCAAAAGCAGATGCTGATTAAGCCTGAGGATGTGCTGTATAAATATGCGGATGGCCGGCGGATTGTCTCGATGGACGGCAAGATCACCACGGTCGTCTCGGATATCGACATCGGTGACTATACGGTCGGAGACAAATGGGTGTCTAACGAGGAATTTATTGGTTCCGGCGGTTTCATGGAGCGCAATACCGAGCTGACCGGCTTCAACAACATCAACCACGGCCCGCTCAGTCGCGGCCTGACCATGGACAATGTGCTCGCTGCCCAGGGGGCGCGAAAACAAGAGTTCCTGGATGAGCAGGTGTATGTACTTTTCAAGAAAGCAGATGGTACTGTGGAGACACTAGATATGCCTTATTGGAGATATCTGGAGACCTACAATAAAGAGGCACTAAAAGCCATCAATTCAAAATAAGGAGTCTGCTGATGACTAATGAAAATCCACAACCCGCATCTATTTGATCACTTAAGACATATCATTAATCGTTATCATGCCACCGAACAACCTGGACCACTATCGCGCTTTTCTCATGATTTCTCGACTATACGCGTGTGGTGTCTGCCGCATAATCATCCAGGGGGGGTATGGGACTCGTTCGATTTCTCCAAATATGCTGACCCCCAGCATAATCCTAGTCAAGCAGAAGGCCTGGGCAGCGCGTATTCCATTCTTGACGCCGACAAACGTAGCATTACCGCCTTCGTGATCCAAACCAAAGCCTACGCCCTCAGTAATCAGAAGCTCCTGGCTCGTGAGGAACGTATGAACCGTCCCGAGGACCTGCGCTGGACGGTGGAGCAGCTGGCCTGGCTGTGGGAGCAGGCGTTTCCCGGCACGCCCCTGCCGCCGGTTAGCGTCACCGACTGGCAGGCCGATCCCTCCGACATGGAGGACCTGGCCGACTGGGTGTTCTCCAGCGGCGCCCGCAAACCCGGCGAGCCGCTGTCCGACCCGCCCACGCCCAAAAAACCGCGCCCGTTTTAGCCCTCTAAGCGCTTTTGGGCCAGCGGGTGGCGCCAGTATTCAAGGTATACTGATGGCCCAAACTACTTTTCGGAAACATTAATATTTGGAGCACCTATGATTTTATCTGGCAGCAAAGATGCAACCCTCCGGCAGGTTCAGCTGGTCAGCCTTCACGGCACCGAGTTCTTCGATGTGGTCTTCGCCCACGACGATGCCCCGGAGCAGCTGGTGCGCAGTCGGGTTGGCCGCGAGTCGATCTACGCCGATCCGCAGGTCGGCGATCTGGTGTCGATCGCGTACCTGATGAATGTCCCAACCAATATTGCCCGGCGCAGCTGAAACAGGTATAATTCCCGCTCGTGAAACCCTGGCGCGGCTGGCCGCGTACCGAGTTCGCACAACCTGGCTGGCCAGACTTTTGAATGCCTGGCCAACGCCCAAACTCTTCTGCCTTCCTAAGATCATCAACGGAGTGCCCCTATGACCATTGTGCTTGATGAACGTCCTGATGCGTCCCTCGCTGTGTATATTGATGGCGATCTCCAATTCGATAGCCGCGATGAGGGGATCTATCACGAGATGTTGGCCTTGCCAGCCCTGGCGCTGGCCGCCCAGCGCCTCGGTCAGCGGGCCAAAATCCGGGTGCTGATCTGCGGCGGCGGCGATGGGCTGGCGGCGCGCGAGCTGCTCAAATCGCCCCAGGTGAGGCGGATCGATCTGGTCGACTACGACCCGACGATGCTCGACCTGGCCCGCGATGAGTGGCCGAGGATCAACGGCCACGCCCTCGACGACCCCCGCACCCACGTCCATATCGTCGATGCGCTGGAGTTTGTCGCCAAAGAGGCCCGCTTTCACACCGAGTACGATCTGGTGATCTGCGATTTCACCGTGCCCCGCGATCTGGCGGGCGCTCGGCTGCACACGGTCGAGTGGTACACCCAGCTGCGGGCGGTGCTGGCGCCCGGCGGCGTGCTGGCGGTCAACGCCGCCTCGCCCTCGCAGACCCCGGCCGCCTACTGGTCGATCTACAATAGCCTGCGGGCCGCCAAGCTCAACCCGCGCCCCTATCGGATTGCCCTGCCGTCGTTCACCGATGCTGGCTATGGCGATGACTGGGGCTTTTTTGTCGGCTCGCCCAAAGCCCTGCGGCCCAAGGAGTTCGCCAGCCTGACCTTCGCCGAGCCGCGCACCTTCCTGCAGAGCGCCGAGCAGCTGGGCCGCTCGTTCGCCTTTCCGGCGGCCCTGGCGGCCAAACGCAGCGCCGCCCCGCCGACCAGCCTCGGCAGCGAGTGGCTCCTCCAGGCCTTGTTCAACCCGACCTGGGACGACGCCAGCGGCACCGACTGGGATGCCCTCGACTGGAGCCACGATCCGGCCCTGCTGCCCAAATCTAGCCAGCGCAGCCAGCTGCTGCCGTATGTGGTGCAGGATACGCTGCAGGCCGAGACGACCCTCAGCGAAGCGGCCATCTTCAACAATGTCATCGCGGTGATGCCTGCGCTACGGATCGACCAAACCCGCTCGATGATCCGCGAGTTCATCGCCCAGCCCGGCCGCTTTCTGGCCAGCCTCGATCTGCGGGCGCTGGTGGATGCCTTGCTGCGCCGCGCCGCCGAGCTGCCCCGCCGTCTGGTTGGCGAGCTGCGGGTGCTGCGGGCCAACCTGCGCCGCTCGTGGAGCAGCCCCAACGCGCTGCTGCATCGTGGGCTGCGGATTGTTTCGATTATTGCGATTGTGATTATTCTGGCCAACCTGATTCACCCCGACACCGCCTATGGCAAGGGCCGCACCGCCGATGGCGGGCCAACCTCCAGCGGCTCGTTTGCCCGCTCAAGCAGCCCCTACGATGTTGTGCAGCCGCCCTCGACCGTGGCCGGCCGGGGCTTCAGCAGCACCCAGTACGGTCGGGGCGTGGTGGTCGATGAGATCGGCGGCTACTATCCAACCCGCCGCTATCGCTACAGCAGCACCTACTACGGCGGCTACGGCTACCGCAGCTACAACCGCTCCCGGCCCGAGACGATCGACCCCAACGAGGGCGATGCGCTGTATCGGCTCACCCCCGAGACCGACCTGCTGGCCAATGGCGAGATTGTGATCGCGCTGACCGACCAGGCCTATCTGCTGCTCTCCGACCAGGTGACCGGGGTGATCGATAGCAGCACCGGCCTGCCGATTATGTTCCTCAAGCGCGATCCTTCGCTGATCTGGCGCACCCACCAGGAGCTGGACCGCCAGCGCCGCGGGCTGCAGGGCAGCGTCAAGGCCAAAGAGGACTGGATGAACTGGATGACCTGGGTTGGCTTTGCGCCCTGGCGCGATGACGATCTGGCCGAGCTGGGCAATATTAGCTCGACGGTGGGGATTTTGGATCAGGCTATCGCCAGCCTGGGCGTAATTCCCAAGACACCCCCGGCCCTGCCCGCCCCGCCGCTGGCGGGCGCCCTCCAGCTCTTCACCGGGGTCTGGGTCAGCGCCGATGCCCGCCAGGTGATTATCGAGCAGCCCGATGCTAAAATCGCCTACCTCAATCGCACCGGCTGGTGGTCGGATGCCGGCCAGACCCAGCCGCTGGACGAGCCGTATCCCGAGACGTTCCGCACGCTGGTGCTGGTGCCGTTTCTGACCAAGCAGGTCAACGAGTACGCGGCGGTCAAGGCCCGGCTTGATGCCGACCTAACCAGCGCCCGCACCGATCTGGCCAGCCTGCAGCGGGATAAAACCGAGTACACCAGCATTCAAAAAACCTACGGCCCCAACGACGAGGTGGAGTACGGCACCTCCGAGATTAAGGTCAGCGAGGCGCTGAAGCGCACCGATGACGATATTGCCCGCACCCACCAGCTGATCACGGTGCTTGAGCAGCAGGTCACCGATCTGCCGAAACAGAACGAGGCGGCCAAGCAGCTTTTGCAGACCTTGAAGTAGGCCCGATGGCACTCACGATTCGCCAGCTGGATAGCCACCCCGAATCCGCCGACGGCCTGGCCTGGGAGCGTCTGGTGCGCCAAAATCCCGCCAGCGGGGTGATGCAGTCGCTCCACTGGGCCGGGTTCAAGCGCGCCCGCGGCCTGCGCAGCCTCCACCTGGGGCTGGAGGATCGCGGCACGCTGATCGGCGGCGCGATCTTCTATGCCCCCGCCGTCAGCCACGATGCCGGCCTGCTGATCGCGCCCGATGGCCCGGTGCTGCCGTGGGCGAATGCCGAGCTGGCTCGCGCCGGGCTGCGGGCGCTGCGGGTGGCCGCCGAGGCGTGCGCCCCGGAGTACGGTGCGGTTGGCCTGCGGATTGAGCCACCCCTGCCAGCGCCAAAGCCACGGCTGCTGCGCGACTGGGGCCGGGCGCCGGTCGATCTGCTGGCCCGTGAGACGCTCTATCTCGATCTGACCCCGACCGAGGACGCGATTCTGGCCCAGATGCGACCCAAGGGGCGCTACAATATCCGCCTGGCCGAGCGGCGCGGCGTCACGGTGCGGGTCTCGGATGATCCGGCGGATATCGGCGGGTTCTATCATTTGCTGAACGAGGCCGGCGAGCGTGACGGCTTTTATGTCGAGCCAGTCGAACACTTCAGCGACCTGATGCGCCAGCTGGCGCCGGCGGGGCTAGCCCGGCTGATCTTTGCCGAGCACTCAGGCGTGGCCCTGGGCACCATGCTGCTGACGATGTATGGACAGCGGGCGACCTACCTGTATGGCGGCACCGCCAACGAGCACCGCGAGGTGATGGCGGGCTACGCCACCCAGTGGGCCGCCATCCGCCTGGCGCGGGCGGCCGGATGCCACACCTACGATTTTTACGGCTTCGAGCACACTGGCGATCCGCGGCATCTCTACGCGGGATTCTCACGCTTCAAGCGGGCGTTTGGCGGCACCGCCATGACCTTTATCGGCGCCCACGACTTCTACTGGCCCGACCGCCTGGCCGACGCGGTGATCCGCGCGGTGGGCGAAAGTCAGGGAGGGGTGAGGGGCCTAAACCAGGCGATTTAGGGCAGTGGAATGGGCTAATCCCTAATTCCTAACCCTTAAATCCCTTCATAAAACACAACGGGCAGACCTTGGAATGCCCTGGCATAGATAGTTTCATCTTTAGTCTGTATACGGAGGAATCTGCATGTCGCAAGCTTCTGGGGTGCCGCGCTTCGGGCGAATCCCGCCACCAACCACCCAACTTGTCGCCAGCCTGGTGCAAAGTGTGAGCGGGCAGGTCGTCACCGCCCTGCCGCAAAACGCTGGCCCGGTCACGCGGGCGGCGGCCACCGAGATTATTCTGGGCATTGTGCTGCGCGACTGGCGCGAGAACGAAAACACCTCGGGGCTGCTGCCCGACGATGTCGCCGACCTGCGCTCGTTTGTGCAGCTGGCCGCCTCGCTGGCCGGCAACGACCTCGATGGCCAGGGCGCGCCGGTCTTTCGCTCGGTGCTGACCGGGCTGATGGAGGACTGGCTGGCCAACTGGAACGCCGCAGGCGATCCCGGCGCACCAGGCCCGTACTAGACAGTATAACGAACAATAACGCTTGGATCGGTGAGATACTATTCGTACTTTGCACAGGAGTTTCTATGCCAGATAGCGCAGAGATCGTCACCATCATTGGGCGGGTGGCCGCCTCAATTGGCTGGACTTTGATCAGTGTTCTGATTTTCTACGGCGGCCAGCGGCTATACGACTACCTTGACCCGATTGACTATCGGGCAGAGATTAAAAAAGGCAACGTTGCGGCGGGGATTCAAATGGCCGCAGTCACGATTGCGCTGGCGGCAATTGTGATTATGGCTGTAGCGACCTAAGCATATGGCAGTCGTCGAACCACAATCGAAAATTCAGCGCTGGGTGATCGATACCCTGTTGCTGGCCCTCGCCGGCGCCAGTGCCTCGTTTGCTGTGCTGTGGATTGCCTATCTGCTGAGCCCGGCCCGCGTCAGCACGAACGGCGATCCGCCGCTCTGGCTGTATATCGGCGGCGCGATTGTCAGCGTGGTCATGTTTTTGCTGCTGCGGATGCGCTACCAAGGCTGTCGCGCGTGTATCATTATTCCAGTCTGGTGGAGCGCCCACTTTGTGCTGACGGTGATTGGCACGATGGCGTTTAGCAGCACAGGCATTCCCCTCGTCGTCTACCTGATTATCTGGCTGGTGATTGGGGGAATCGGGGCGCTACTTCTGCACGCTGCTCCGAAAACCCAGCTGGCGGCGGCGGGCGCGGCGGGCGCGCTTGGCGCCGGGGCCTTCGTGGCCACCCGTGGCCAGAATCAAGTCCTGAAAAGCTCGGGCTACGGGCGGCTGCCCCCGGCAACCGTGATTCTGCTGACTCAGCATGTCCGCACCGCCAACGAGTCCGCCAACCAGCTGCCGCCCAACGTTCCCGTCTCGATTCGCAAACTCGCGGTTGGCGTGGTGCTCGACCACATCGTGCGCGACTGGTGGGAGAACGAGAATCGCGAGGGCCTGACCCCGGCCGATCTGGCCGATCTGGGCGCGTTTGTCCAGCTGGCCTGGTCCCAGTGTCGCGGGGTCAGCTCGCTGCCCGAGGCCGAGGCGATCTTCAAGGCCGTTCTGACCGCCCTGATGAATGATTGGTTCAACTCCTGGAACGCCGACGGGGTCGAGGGTGCCCCGCGCTGGCAGTGGAATGCGTAGGAATGAGTATGCACGAGCCAGCCGGACGCCATCTGCTAGCCACATTCTATGGCTGCCCCATCGCGCTCCTTGATGATCCCGCTGCGCTGCGCGAGCTGGTCGCTCGTGCAGCCAGCGCCACTGGGGCCACCGTCCTGCACATCGCCGTGCATCACTTTGACCCGCACGGGGTCACCGCGATGGCGCTGCTCGCCGAAAGCCATGCCTCGCTCCACACCTACCCGGAGCGCGGCATGGCCTTCTGGGACTGCTTCACCTGCGGGGCAACCTGCCTGCCCGAGGCCTCGCTCGCTGTCCTTGAGGCCGCCCTCGCCCCCGCGCACATCGCCCACAGCATTGTGCCCCGTGGCCAGCCCGACGAGCGCGAGCGTGGTGCGCCGCCAGCATCAGCGTAGCAGCGTCCCAACGCCGAGTGGGATCCGCGCCAATCCCGGTTTACCCCTTCCACTATCCCAGGGTTCGCTCTCCAGCCATATGCAGCAGCTGAATAGGATGAATCCTAGCGCTCGATCATACTGGTTGGTCACTGTACCGCCGCTATGATACGTTTCCATGCGCGTTGAACCTAGAAACCCAATGAATCTCCACCGCTAGCAGCGGGTGTCCGGCGGCAGCTTTCGTGCGCCGGACACCTGCTCTTAATGCGGTGCCGATCGCAGGGTGCGGTATAATCCCCGTTTGCGCCCGCAGAGGGGCTTCGACACAGCAAGGAGTTACCGTGGATACGGGGAAAACACTACGTTCAAAAATCATTATTTCTGTGGTGCTTGGGCTGATTGTAGTTGTGGCGCTAGCGCTGTTTAGCGATATCAATGCCGTCGGCACCAGCCTTGAGACCTTTGACTGGCGGATGTTGCCAGCCATCCTGGGCTTCACGATTCTTAACTATGTCCTGCGCTGGCTCAAGTGGGACTACTACCTGCGCAAGCTCAATATGGGGACCAATGTCAGCCGCGGCCAGAGCGGGCTGCTGTTTACGGCGGGCATGGTGATGGCGGTCACGCCGGGCAAAGTTGGCGAGGTCCTGAAGTCGGGGCTGCTCAAGCGGCTGAACGGCACGCCGATCAGTCGCTCGGCCCCGATTGTGCTGGCCGAGCGGCTGACCGACGGCCTGGCGATGCTGCTGCTGATGGCCACCGGTCTGGCGATCTATCCCGCCGCCCGCCCCGCCTTTGTGGTGCTGGTGATCCTAAGTGTGATCGCGCTGGCGGTCCTGCAAAATCGCCGGATCGCCCTGGCGCTGATCACCTGGATGGAGCGCAAGCCGCGCCTGAGCCGCTTTGCCCGGCCGGTCCACGCCTTCTACGAGAGCAGCGCCGAGCTTTTGAGCGGGCGCCTCCTGGTTGTCTCCACCGTGATCTCGTTTGTCTCCTGGGCGGGCGAGTGCGTGGCCATGTATTTTGTCCTGCGCGGGCTGGGCGTCGAGCCATCGGGCCTGCTGCTCCTGCAGTCGACCTTTATCTTTGCCGCCTCGACCTTGTTTGGCCTGGTTTCGTTCCTGCCCGGCGGGCTGGGCGCCTCGGAGGTCTCCAGCACCGCCCTGATTGTCGCCCTGGTCGGGCTGCCCAAAGGTCCGGCCAGCGCGGCCACGATTGTGATTCGGTTCTGTACACTGTGGTTTGGGGTGTTGATCGGCGTCGTTGCGCTGACGATGTTCGCCCGCCGCTACGGCCTCAGCGATAGCGAGAGCCAGAGTGCGCCCGCCAACAGTAAATCATCTTAGCCGCAAGGAGATGGCGTTGAAGCGTTGTTTTGGTCTGGTTTTTGGATTCCTACTCGCCCTGCTGCTCGGCGGCTGTGGCAGCGGCGTAGCGCTGACCGAGGTCACGCTCAGCAGCCCAACCCTTGATTTTGCCACCGCAGGCTCGACGACGCTGGAGTATCGGGTCAGTGCTCCGGCCACGGTCTCGGTGTGGCTGGAGGATGCCGCTGGCGCCCGCTACACTCTCCGCGATGCGGTTGCCCGCGAGGCTTCGAGCGATCCCTATCAGCTGACGTTCGACGGCAGCGCCGCCATCGATGCCGACACCCGGCGGCTGCTGCCTGATGGCGCCTACACCGTGGTGGTGCAGGCCACGCCGCAAGGTGGCGCCGCCGTCGAGCAGCGCATCGCCCTGACGATTATCAACTCGCCAACCACCGCCTTCGATGTGTACGATCTGAAGGTGACGCCAAATCCATTTTCACCCGACGAAGATGCGATCGACGACGAGGTTAAGTTCTCCTATCGGCTCCCGATCACCGCCACGATCTCGATCGAGATTGTCGAGCCAGGCCGGGGCACGCGCTATCCCTTCATCACCCGCGCCGAGCGGGGTCCAGGCGAGCAGCGCGAGCAGTGGAGCGGGCGGCCGGTCGTCGGCGGGGTGCTGCCGGCCGGTGACTATCAGTATATCTTCACCGCCGAGGATGGCCGCGGCAACCGCGTCACCAAGCGCGCCACAATCACCCTTTCCAGCTCAGGGATTGGCCAGCTCCGGCTGGTCGCCTCCGAGATTGGCCCGGAGAAGATCGAGCGCGGCGGGCTGATCACGGTCACCTTCACGGTCGAAAATATCGGCACAATCCCGATCCGCACCCATGGCCCGCCAGCTGGCTTTACCTACACCTCGCGCCAGACCTACGCCTCGCTGGAGGATGGCCGCTATGCCAACAAGGGCGGAGGGCTGTGGCGGGTCGGGCTGGACTGGGAGGGCAACGGCGGGGCTGGCTCGCGCTATCCGTTCCGCTGGGCGCTCTCGCCGCGCCCGCCAGCCGAGTGGCAGCAGCCCTACGAGTTTGATGTGCTGAAGCCCGGCGAGACCGCCACGATTGTTGGCCAGGTCCAGGTGCTGGAGATCGAAGACCGCATGACGTTCTACGTCGGGATCGCCCACGAGGGCGTGGACTATCCCTACGATCGCTACGACCCAACCCTGATCAGGGTTAATTAGCCACCATACTATCCCATCTCGGGGTGCCCTCTGGGCCACTGGGAGAGGGGAGGATGCGAAGCAGACGGGGTGAGGGGAAACGGGCTAAATAATCAGGCCAGGAAGCGGGCAAACACCGTGTTGCCAATCATGCGGCCCCGCTCGGTCAGCCGCACACCGTGGTCGTCGCGCTCGATCAGCTCCAGGCCGACGAGCTCGGCCAGCTCCGCGGCGAAGGCCTCCTCCAGCGCACGGCCACAGCGCTCCTGAAAGTGGCGATAGCCGACGCCGGTGGAGAGCCGCAGGCCCATCATCATGGTCTCGCCCTCGACATCGGACTGGACCAGCGGCGTGGTCTCGGCAATTGGCGCCTCGCCCCGCCGCACGCGCTGCGCGAACTGTTCCAGCACCCGCTCGTCGGCCCAGCGCAGCCGCCGGCTGTGGCTGTGGGCGCCAGCGCCAACCCCGAGATAGTCGGCGTTCAGCCAGTAGGCGACGTTGTGGCGCGAGGCGTAGGCGGGCAAGATCTGGCTGGCGGAGAGCGCCGAATTGCCAGGGCGCGCCCAGTTGGAGACTTCGTATTGAATGTAGCCGGCGCTGCCTAAAATATCGATCGCCCGCTCGTACATATCGGCGGTGGCATCATCGGTGGGCACAACCACCCGCCCGGCGGCAACCTGCGCCGCCAGCGGTGTGCCCGGCTCAACAATCAGCGAATACAGCGCCAGATGATCGATCTCCCAGCTGACCAGCTCACGCAGCGCCGCTTCCCACTGGTCTAAATCTTGCCCCGGCAGGCCGAAAATGAAGTCCAGATTGATATTCTCAAAGCCAACCCGGCGCGCCGTTGCGTAGGAAGCCCGCGCCTCGGCGGCGGTGTGAATGCGGCCCAGAATCCGCAAGGTCGGATCGTGGAGGCTCTGCACGCCCATGCTGAGGCGGTTGATGCCCATCCCGCGCATTGCCCGCAGATACTCGTCGCCAAGCACCGTGCCAGGGTTGGCCTCGCTGGTCACCTCGGCCTGAGCGAGCGGAAACAGCGTGCTGACGCGCTGCATCACTTTTTCCAGCAGCGCGATTGGCAGGGCGGTTGGGGTGCCGCCGCCAAGAAAAACGGTGTGGGGCAGATCGGCGCGACGGAGTGGCCCGGCCACATCGGTGGCGCTGAAGGGCACGCTTGGCTGCAGATCGGCCGCCGTGCTCGACCAGGCCGGGCTGGGCGGCGTCTGGCTGGTGGCGATGCGCTCCAGATGGGCACATAGCGCCGCCACATAGCGAGTCATAAAATCTTCCCGGTTGGCAAACGTGTTGAAGTCGCAGTAGGCGCAGCGGGTTTGGCAAAAGGGAATGTGAACATACAGATGTTTGAGGTCGGGATAGACCGACGTTTCAGTTAAAGTTTGCATACTGTTTATTGTAACACCATGCGGAATATGGTTACAAAATGCTTAAAACCTAAATGGTAGTACCTATTTTGACAATGTTAGATTACACGGCAAAGGCGCAGGATTTTGGATGAAGATGGACGCTTGGTGGATAACGATTGGTGGAGGGACGCCATATATGGCGTCCCTCCCGCGAATACGT
>DAOTUS010000463.1:0-8131 GCA_034437415.1 Herpetosiphonaceae bacterium | reverse complement strand
CATGGACGTTTGTCTCCGAGCTGTGGTTGTCGTTACCCGCACTCTACGACAAACGTCCATGCGTGTCCATCGGTCAGCGCACCCGCTGATCAGGCTCTATTTTGGCGAGGGTATTGATTTGTCTGTCTGGGCAATATCTGCCGCTCGCCGATGGCCGAGGGGGTGCTGCGGCATCTGGTGGCCCAGCACGGGCTGAGCGCGCAGATCGAGGTTGATTCGGCGGGCACGAGCCACTATCACATTGGCGAGCAGCCGCATACTGGAACCCTGAAGGTGCTGCGCGAGCACGGGATTGGCCTGCAGCACGCGGCTCGCCAGTTCCAGGCCACCGATGGCGAGCGCTTCGATCTGCTGGTGGCGATGGATCGCGATAATCTGGTCGAGATGCAGGAAACGCTGGGCCAGAGCGGCGCCAGCATCCACTACCTGCTCGATTTTATCCCCGACGGCCCCCGCGGGCGCGGCGTCCCCGACCCGTGGTATACCGGCGATTTCAATGAAGTCTACCGGCTGGTTGAGGCCGCCTGTCGCGGACTGCTGGCGCATATCCAGCAGGAACATCTGGCCCCCAGCCAGGCAGATTAGGAGCATGCGATGCGACGTAAAGCTGCGCGGGCGATTCTGCGCGATACCAGCGACCAGTTCGCCCAGCCAAGCAAGCTGATCACCTTTGGCAGCGAGCGGCAGATCAGCGATCGCTGCACGCTGTACGATGCGCCGGCCCGCTTCGATCAGTGTCTGGGCTGCGAGTACCGGCGGGGCGCCCAGGGCCTGGGAATCCTGTGCGGCCACCGCTTCGGCATCGACCCAACCTACATTGATGGGGTGCTGACCCAGATTCGCGACGACGGCATCGAGAACATCTAGCCCTCGGCGGCGCCCAGCAGCAGCCCCAGGCGGGCGCGCGTCTCCGGGGCGATGTTGGCGGGCGCTGTCATCACGGCGTGGCGGGTGGCCGAGTGGGCCGGATACACCGCCGCCGGATCGATCAGGCCCATCAGGGTGGTGATGGTGGCCTGGGCGGCGGCGACATTGCGCCGCACCGTCTCCATCACCATTGCGGCGCTAACCGTATCGTGGTTGGAATGCCAGCAGTCGTAGTCGGTGACCAGACTCAGCGAGGCGTAGGAGATCTCGGCCTCGCGGGCGAGCTTGGCCTCGGGCAGCAGTGTCATGCCGATAATCGAGCAGCCCCAGGCCCGATACAGCTCGGACTCGGCGCGGGTGGAGAACTGCGGGCCTTCCATACAGCAGTAGGTGCCGCCCTCGTGAACGGTGGTGCCGCTGCTCATCCGGGCGGCGGCGGCGACGAGCTTGACCAGCTCCGGGCAGACCGGATCGGCGAAGGCGATGTGGCCGACCAGACCATTGCTAAAGAATGTCGCCGGCCGAATCCCCTTGGTGCGATCGATCACCTGGTCGGGGACCACGAAATGGCCGGGCACCAGCTCCTCGCGCAGGCTGCCGACGGCGGTCACGCCCAGCACAAAGCGGGCGCCCAGCTGTTTCAGCGCGTAGATATTGGCCCGATAGGGCACCTCAGAGGGATTAAAGCGATGGCCGCGGCCGTGACGGGGCACAAACGCCACTCGCCGCCCGCCCAGCGTGCCGATCGTCAGGGTGTCGCTCGGCGGGCCAAACGGCGTCTCCAGGGTCAGCTCCTCGCGGTCGGTCAGGGTCGCCATATCGTACAAGCCGCTGCCACCAATAATCCCAATCTCGACCTGTTGCATCGGTTTAATCCTCCACTACACGCAAAAAAAAGACCCCAATCAACGCTCAGCAGTTCGCTAGCCTCAAAAGTATAGCGCGGTTTGTGGCATAATTCGGCAGCGGCTGGGGATCAGGGATCGGGGATCGGGGCTGGAGTTGCACCATTGCGCTATGCTGGCTTGGCGCAGAAACAGCCGTCAGGATCGGCATTCGCTATGAACTGGTTGGTTACAATGATATTACGGACAGCATTTTGGCGACGACTGGGCTTGATTCTGGTCAACGGGATGCTGCTGGCGGCGCTGGTGGCCTGGACGCTGCGCCCGGCGCCCAACGATGCCCTGCGCCAGGCCGCCGCCGCTCGGCTGGACGGCAACCTGCGGCTGGCGACCAGCGAGTATCAGCGCCTGGTGAATGCCGGGCAGCGCTCCCCGGCTACGCTGCTGCAGCTGGCCGAGCTGCGGATGCTGCGTGGCGAGTGGGCGCTGGCCACCGGCGTGCTGGCTGAACTGAACAATCAGCCGCTGCTCCCTGCCGAGGCCGATACGCTGGCCCTGAGCCAGGGCTGGATCGCGCTGCAGTCGGGCGATGTGGCGGCGGCGACGGCGGCCTGGGATCGGGTTTCGGCCCCGAGTCAGGGACCGGCCAATCTGCTGCGGGCCGAGCTGGCCCTGCGCAGCGGCGACATCGTCAGCGCGACCGAGCGCCTGAATCTGGTCGGGGCGCTCGCCGAGCCGTGGCGAACCCAGGCCTACTATCGCGCCGCCCAGCTCAACATCGCCAACGCTCCGACGACAACCCTGCAGCTGCTCGACCAGCTGGCGCTGCCCAGCGGCCCCGGCGCACTGCCAGCCCTGGACCCAACGCGGCTGGCGGCAGATCGCGCCGCCCTGCGCGCCGCCGCCAGCCTCGCCGACCCCGACGCCCGCCGGATTGTGCTGGCGCGCGAGTGGGCCGACGAGGGTCTGAGTCGCGCCGCCCGCAGTGTCCTGGCGGAGATTCCCGACGCCGCGCTGTATGCGCCGCTGGCCCGCAACGAGGCCGCCAGGCTCCGCTGGCTGGGTGGCGACGCCGCTGGGGCGCTGGCGGATATCGGCCAGGCTGTCGAGCGCTACCCCAACGTGGCCGAGCTGCGGCGCACCCAGCTGACGATCGCGGTGGCGAACGGCGATCTGGCCACCGCTGAGGCGGCGCTGGTGGCGGCGGTGCGCGCCGATGGGCGCTCGGCGGATAACTATGTCGCCAGCGCCGCGCTCGAGGTGGCCAACCAGAACTACAACGGCGCGGCGGCGGCCTACGCTGCGGCAATCCAAACGGCGGCGGTGACAGGCACGTATCAGCTCCAGGCCGCCAGCTTCTATGTCGCGGTGCCCTTGCGGGTGTGCAGCGATGGGCGCAGCTATGCCGAGCAGGCCATTGGCAGCAGTGTCGACGCGGCCGCCCGGCGCCTGAGCGCCCAGCTAGCCCTGCGCTGCAACGATCCCACCGCGGCGATCAGCCTGACCGCGCCGCTGCTCAGCCAGCTGCCGAACGACCCGCAGCTGCTGTATCTGCGCGGGGCGGCGCGCTGGCAGCTGGGCCAGCGCGAGGCCGCCACTGCCGATCTGGAGGCCGTGGCCAATCGGGCGCCGGGCAGCCAGTGGATGCGCGAGGCCGAGCGGCTGATTGGGAAGCCGTAGGAGGGGAGACGATATATGTCCACGAAGGGCACGAAGATCACGAAGATCACTATAACGCTCCCTTTCGTGCCCTTCGTGCCCTTCGTGCGCCTTCGTGCGGGTACCCGCATGCGGGTGTCGTGGATCAAAAACCTAGTCGCTGGTGGCCCAAAAGATTGTCAGGCTCTGGCCGTTCCACAGGCCGACGGCGGAAATTGGGCCGTAGCGAATTGCGCCGCTTTGCTCGGGCAGCTGCTCGACCAGGGCGGTATCGGCAAAGGGCTGGGCGATTTTGAGCTGGGCGGCGGTCGTGTCGGGAACCCCGCCGGGTCCGACCGCAGCCACCAGCAGCGCCGCGCCGGGCTTGATGATCAGCGTGCCATTGAGCGCGACCACCTGGCCGCTATAGGTGGCTGAGTTGGCCTGCAGATCGCCAATGCTCACACTGGCGGGCGCGATGACTTTGACGGCGCTTGGCTGTAGCTGCCGAACCCCATCCGCCGTCAGCTGAACAATGCCAGTCGCCCGCACCACGCCATACTCGCTGCCATCGGCGGGCACGGGCGTCAGGTCGGTCAGCGGGTCGCCGCCAAGCAGCACGCTCTCGTTGGGGCTGGTGAGCAGCGGCTGCGGCTCAGGGCTGCCGAAGCTCAGGGCTGGCACCAGGGTTCGGGCGGCGGCGCGCTGGATGACCGGGGCGATCACAGTGATCGTCGTGCCATCGTAGTCGCCGCGGCCGATCTCGCCGAGCGGCCGGAGCGGCAGGGGGCTGGCATCGAAGGCGACCGGGGTTGGTGGCAGGGCGGATCCGCCACATCCTGCCAGGATCAGCAGAAGTATCAAAAGGCTCAGGCGCTGCATATGGTCCTTTCTGATCGACAAATATCGCCTATCCTACCACGAGATCAGCCTGGGAGCGGAAGATTGCCGCTGGTTTCAGCGGCGGCCGGAGGCTAGCATCGCTCGTGGGTCAATTTGACATGTGATCAGAAGAACCGTATAATAATGCGTGCGAAAACACAATTTTTTAATGTTTTTTCGCACCGACAGAAATTAAGTTTTTTGTAGTGTCGTAGCATCGTCGATTGGCTGGCTATTCCAGCGAAGGAGCTATAACGGTTCTTCCTTCATCGCACGATAAACGTGTTCCCAGGCGCGTTATCACGACATCGTGATGCGCGTTTTTTAATAGCTTAAAATCCTGTGTTCAAGCAGCTAGCGGGCGACCTCGCTGCTCTGATCAGCAATAAAGAATTTGGTCGCGTTAATTATTCCTGCGGTTCACCCTGCAGGCTATGAAAAATAGTGGAGACCCGATGACAGTGGACACCGAAAGCATGGATGACGTTCAAGAGCAAGATTGGACGACCCTGCTTGCTGAGTACGATTACCAACGCCCAGAGCGCGGCCAGCTGCGCGAAGGCATCGTGATGCGCGTCGAAGACAACCAGATTCTGGTTGATATTGGCGCAAAGCACGAGGGTGTGATTCCAAACCAGGACCTGCGGCGTTTGCCGCCGGAAATGGTGAGTGCAATCAAATACGGTGACACACTGCAAGTGTATGTGATGGAGCCAGAGACCAAAGAAGGTGAATTGGTTCTGTCGCTCAACATGGTGCAGGTCGAGCGCGACTGGCAGGATGCCCAGTCGATGCTGGAGAATGGCCAGATCATCGAAGCCGCCGTGGTTGGGTACAACAAAGGTGGTTTGCTGGTCCAGGTTGGCCGGGTACGCGGTTTCGTTCCCGCCTCCCAGGTTGTCAACCTGCACAGCCGCACCGGCGCTGAAGGTCAGCAGAGCGCAATGACCAAGATGGTTGGGCAATCCATTCCATTGAAGGTGATTGAGGTCGACCGCGAGCGCAACCGTCTGGTGTTGTCCGAGCGTGCGGCAATGCAGCGCTGGCGCCAGTCGCAGAAAGAGCGCCTGCTCGAGACCCTGGTGCCAGGGGCAATCGTCACCGGCCGCGTCAATCAGCTCACCCCGTTCGGGGCGTTCATTGACCTCGGCGGCGCTGACGGCCTGGCCCACATCTCCGAGCTTTCGTGGCAGCGCGTCAATCACCCGCGCGAAGTCTTGCAGCCTGGTCAGGAAGTGCAGGTCTACGTTCTGGAGATCGACCGCGAGCGCGAGCGCATCGGTTTGAGCCTCCGTCGTCTGCAGCCAGATCCGTGGGCAACCATCGATCAGCGCTACGATCTCGGCCAGATCATCACCGGCGAAGTGACCAACATTGCGCCATTCGGTGTGTTTGTCCGGGTTGAAGAGGGCGTCGAGGGCCTGATCCACGCTTCCGAGCTTACGGAAGGTGGTCAGTCGACCGAGACCCTACAGCCAGGCATGACCGTCCAGGTCAAGGTTATCAGCCTTGATCGCCAGCGCCAGCGGCTCGGTTTGAGCTTGCGCCGCGTTGAGGGCGTCGAGGCCATTGTGGCTGAAGTCAGCGAGGCCGTTGAGGCTCCCGCTGAGACCAGCGACGCTGCCGAGACCGAGAGCGATGTCGAGGCAGTCGGCGTATAGGCGCTGCCACGATCGCGTGATCTAAAAAAAAAACCGCAAGCACCCCGGTCTCCCACGAGGCCGGGGTGCTTGCGGTTTAAGCCCGCTCTTCGGGCTGAAGCTGAACGGTCTGGCCGGTGACCGCCTGGAGAGAACTCGTTTCGATGCGCGGGCTGGGCGCTCTCTGGACCACGCGGATATTGCCCAACACCGCTGAGAGCGTCAGCTGAATCTGCGGCCCGGTGTGTTCCTGCGTGATCGTGATCGAGCGCTTGCCAAACAGCGAGAATCCCCCGATCGCGATCTGCGCCCCAGTGGGAACAGTGACGGTGGCATTGCCAAACAGCACCAGCACGCTCAGCACCGCATCTTCGGCAGAGGGCACGTTGACCAGATCCACGGTCACATTGCCAAATAGTGTAAGCACATCTTCGTCATGCCAGCCAGACTTAAAGTACGGATGCCCCGAGGTAAACGCATAGATATTCATCGCCAGCTCCTTGCTTTTTTTTGATTATAGCTGATTGAAGCCCTGCGATGCGTAACGATCGCTGGTTGAAAAGCCGACTATTTTTCAATCAGGCAGCCCAAGTGCGCAAGGTTAGTGGTGCGTCAAGGGTACTGCGACGATCATGTGTCTCCGCTGGCTGAACCTGTCGAAGCCAAATGATGGGCTTCGACAGGCTCAGCCAACGAGTATCAACGCACGGCTGACGAACGGCTAGCGCTGGGCGGCGATCAGCGCCTGGGCGGCGGCGGCGACCTCGGTGGCCGGGTTGGCGCTGCCGAACATACGGGCGGACACCCAGGCGCCGTCCATCAGCAGCAAAAGCTGGTTGGCCAGCGCGGCGGGGTCGCGCAGGTTGGCCTGCTCGGCCAGGCGGCGGAAGCGCTCGATCAGGGCCTGTTTATGCGCCAGGGCCACCTGATGCCCGCGATAATCCAGGCTGGGAAACTCCACCGCGATGGCCTGAAAGGTGCAGCCGAGACAGTGGGGGCTGCGCACCAGCCGGCCGACCGCCGCGAAGATCGCCAGCAGCTGGGCCGCGGGATCGGCGACAGCGGCGATCTCGCCCTCCAGCCAGCCCCAGAACTGCTGATTGGAGCGCTCGAGATAGGCCACAATCAGATCGTCTTTGGCCGCAAAATGGCGATACAGGGTCATTTTGGCCACGCCAGCCTCGGCAATGATTGTGTCGATCCCAACCGCCTGAAAGCCGTGGCGGTAGAACAGCTGGCTGGCGGTGTCGAGAATGCGCTCGCGCGCCGAAGGGTTGGTTTGTGGTGCTGGCATTGGATTGATACCTCCCTCTTGACATGATACAGATCTGTCTATATAGTGTCAATTATAGATAGACAGATCTGTATCATCCAACACAAGGAGCACACGCATGAACATCGGGATTATTGGCTCAGGAATGGTTGGGCAGGCGCTGGCGACAAAACTGGCCAGCCTGGGGCACAGCGTGATGATTGGGACCCGCGACAGCAGCAAGCTGGCCGAATGGCTGGGGCAGGCTGAGCATCCGATTGCGGTTGGCTCATTTGCCGAGACAGCGGCGCACGGCGAGCTGGTGCTGAACGCGACCGCCGGGGGCGCCTCGCTGGCGGCGCTGGAGCTGGCCGGAGTGGAAAACCTGCGCGGCAAAATCCTGATCGACATCGCCAACCCGCTGGATTTCTCCCAGGGCATGCCGCCAAGCCTGACCATCGCCAACACCGACTCGCTTGGCGAGCAGATTCAGCGGGCCTTTCCCGAGGTCAAGGTGGTCAAAACCCTCAACACGCTGGCGGCGCCGCTGATGGTGAATCCGGGGCAGCTGGCCGACGGCGATCATCACATCTTCGTCAGCGGCAACGATGCCGAGGCCAAGGCGCAGGTCAGCGCGTTCCTGAAGGCCGAGTTTGGCTGGAAGAACATCATCGACCTGGGCGACATCAGCACCGCCCGCGGCACCGAAATGCTGCTGCCGGTCTGGGTGCGGCTGTGGGGCGCGCTGGGCACGCCGATGTTCAATTTCAAAATTGTCAGGTAGGGTTTGGCTTTAGACAATGCCGCCGATTGGTTGCGCCCGGCGATGCCGCACCACAGCGCCCTGGCCGATCTGGCCGCGAATCTGATTGAGCATCGCCGCCGCCGGGCGGGCCTCCGAGCGGCCGAGCAGCGCAAAAGAGCCATCGATCTGGCGCTCCAGCCTGGCCAGCAGCACCTGGCACGTGGGATGATTTGGCCAAATTGCTGAAAATTGGGATTAATGC
>DAOTUS010000462.1:0-20160 GCA_034437415.1 Herpetosiphonaceae bacterium | reverse complement strand
GCTGGGGGCGGCGTGGCCTCTGGGGGCGGCAGATCCTCGGTGGGGAATGGCGGTGGCGCCGTTGCCACCGGCGTGGGCAGGAACACCTGAATTGTCGTTCCGGCGGAGGGCGCCCGGCGGGGCATTACGGTCAGGGCGAGCAGCGCTCCCAGCACTGCGGTCAGCAGAAAAGGCAACGTCGTCCGAACTCCGCGCACTACCTCGGCTCGACTCGGACGACGCATGCTACCCTACTGTTCAATCTGATTGGCGAGCAACAACGCCGACGCAACTTCGCGCATAGACTTCCGGCTATTCATACTCAGCTGCTGAATCCGGCGAAACGCCTCGGCCTCCTTGAGGCCCTGTGAGTCCATCAACATCCCCTTGGCGCGCTCGATAATTTTGCGCGTTTCCAGGGTCTCCTTCAGATCGCCAACCTGCTGTTCGAGGGTCAAAAACTCCTCAAAGCGGGCGCGGGCGACCTCGATCGCCGGCATCAACTCTGCATCACGGAATGGCTTGACAATATATCCAACGACGCCAGCGTCGCGGGCGCGCTCCACCAACTCTTTGTCGCTGTGGGCAGTCAACAAAAGAACTGGAGCGATCTTTTCTTCCGTCAGCACCTTTGCTGCTTGGATACCATCCAGCTTCGGCATTTTGATGTCCATCACCACCAGGTCAGGGCGTAGCTCACGAGCCAAATTGATGACACTGACTCCATCGCCAGCCTCACCAACCACGAGGTAGCCTAGACCGACCAACGTCTCGCGCAGATTCATCCGAATCAGCGACTCGTCATCGGCGATGACAATCCGTGTCTGGGGCATACAGGTTCCTCCGGGTGCGTTAGATTTATAGCGCCATCAAGGCGGCACTTGCAGCAAAGTATAGCATGGGGCGGACGCGACGGCAAGCTGCCAAATGGCTTATTGGGCTATGCAATGGGCTAAACTGATCGTTAACCTGAAGATCATTATGGTATAATACTCGCATTGATTGTAGCTTCCGTAGTTGAAGGAGCGTGCAATGCAAAAAATCGAATACATCGCAGAGGTCGCCGAACGTACGGGTATCTCCAAAAAAGAGGCTCGCCGGATTGTCGATGCTATGCTTGATGTCATCAGCGAACGCTTGCAAGCAGGCGAAAAAGTTGTTCTCACCGGGTTCGGTACCTTCGAAGTTCGTGAGCGTCAGGCCCGCCAGGGTGTAAACCCTAAGACCCGTGAACGCATGTTGATCGACGCCACCAAAACCCCCGGCTTTTCGGCCAGCAACAGTCTGAAGATGTTGGTGCGCAGCAAAGAGCGCTCGTAGCCCGTCCAGGTGCGTCGATAGCGTGCCTTCAGCGACCTCTGCAGACGAGTAGGTCGCTCTTGTTTTTCTTATAGATTCAAGGAGCATCATATGGCTGCACAGCAGTGGAACACGCCCCCGGCAATGGAGATCGATCCGGCTAAGAAGTACACCGCCACCATCGAAACCAGCAAAGGCACGATCGTGGTCGAGCTGCACGCCCAGCACGCCCCCAAAACCGTCAACAACTTTGTATTTCTGGCCCGCCAGGGTTTCTACGACGACCTGAAATTCCATCGGGTGATCTCCAACTTCATGGTTCAGGGCGGCGACCCAACCGGCACCGGCTCAGGCGGCCCAGGCTACAAGTTCGAGGATGAAACCCGCGGCAACCCGATGACCCACGAAACCGGCGTGTTTTCGATGGCCAACGCCGGCGCCAACACCAACGGCTCGCAATTTTTCATCACCCATAGCCCACAGCCCCACCTGAATGGCAAGCACACCGTGTTTGGCAAAGTGAGCGAAGGCCAGGACGTGGTCAACGCCATTCGCCAGAACGATGTCATGACCAAGGTGACCATCACTGAGGGCTAAAAATTTCAATTTCGCGCCAGAGGCACGGCCAGCACCCTACGTGCGCCGTGCCTCTGACTATTTTAGTCCTAAAAAAAACAAAAGTAGAACATAATAGTTGACAGAACATACGTTTTTACCTATAATCATTTTAGAACGCTTTTGCGTTTTTAGAGATTACAAAGCTTGAAAAACACCGTAGGCAGCGTCCTGCTTGAAAGGAAGGGGTCGTCATGAGCGGCTTATCGCAACGGCAACAACGAATCCTTGACCACATCAAGGTGTTTGTGCGCACCAATGGCTATGCACCCGCTATCCGGGACATTCAACGAGACCTCAACATCTCTTCCACATCAGTCGTCGCCTACAACTTACGTGCGCTTGAGAGCAAAGGCTTTATCCGGCGTGAAGGCAATATCTCGCGGGCGATTGAGCTGCTGGGGCTGGAAGAGGTCTCCGCGCTCGGCGGCCAGCGCGTTCCGCTCCTGGGTGTGATTGCCGCAGGCCAGCCGATTCCCGTGCCCGGCGACGCCACCGATGCTGAAGATACGGTCCTGGTCCCCGACGAAATCGCTGGAGCCGAAAAGCTGAAAGATGTGTACGCCTTGCGCGTCAAGGGCTATTCGATGGTCGATGCCCTGATTGCCGATGGCGATGTGGTGCTGCTGCGCTATCAGGAAACGGCCGAAAATGGCCAGATGGTCGCGGCCCGGATCCGCGATGAGAACGAAGTAACCCTGAAGCGCATCTACTGGGAGGGCAACCTGGTTCGCCTGCAGCCTGCCAATATCACGATGGAGCCGATGTACTATCCAGCGGCCAACGTGGAGATTCAGGGCCGCGTGGTCGGGGTGATTCGCAGTATTATCTAGCTGTTTCGCCGTCTATAAAAACCGGGCCAGAGTGTAGCACTCTGGCCCGGTTTTGGTTTAGTTTGGCTGCCGCTAGCGGCCCTCTTCAGCCTTGACCGCCGCAATAAAACCCTGCAGCGTATCAAAGACCGGGCGGGGACTCCAGTCGGTGTTCAGGATGCTGAACGATGATTGCTCGTGGAATGGCTGGGGTGGATTTTGCTCGTTCCACAGCACCGAGAAGTTCAGGTTCCAGATAATCATCGCGCCAACATAGGGATATTCGTTGCGGGTTTTCTGCAACGCGCCCAGCACATACTCGGCCTGGAGCTCATACGAGATCGAGTTGCCGTACTCGTAGCCAGGCGTTTCGTTCTGGGTCGCCCAGCCAAACTCGGTGATCCAGACCTGAAAATCGCCCAGCCCATACTGATCCATCAGGGCCTTGAGATTCTCGATGTGGCGAAAGTAGTGCGTGGGGTGCTCGCGCCAGCCGGGGCCAGGGCCGGGAACGTCGGGCCAGAGGGTTGCGGGCGGATTGTACGATGGCGAGGGATGGAAGCCAATGCCATCCATATGGCGCTTGATGATGCCATCTTTGTAGGTAAACATCTGCTCGAAGTAGACCAGATCATCAACCGCAGTTGGCGAGTCGCCGGTCGAGGTCAGCGCCCCTGAGATCACAAAGGCATCAGGATCGATCGCCTTAATCCGATTGTAGGACTCGATCAGCATATCAACGTATTTGGCCGCATCGATCGAGGCTTTTGAGCCACCGTTTTCGTGGTCGAGATTCTGTTCGTTCCAGATCTCGTAGGCCTGAACTTTGCCCTTGTAGCGCACTGCGAGCGCCTCAACAAAGTCGCCCATATCGGTAATAGTATCGGGCATGCCGTTGGTGCCATCGGCGCGGGCCCACGAAGGAGCGCGCACCACGCTCAGCATCACTTTGATATTTTTGGCGTTGGCGTCAGCGACAATTGAGTCAAGCTCACCCCAGCCAAAATTCCCCTTGGGGCCTTCGATATCTTTCCACTGAATCTGCTGACGAACCCAGTCAAAGCCGGCATTGTTCATCAGCGTCAGGGCGCGATTGCGGTCGGTGTAGTACAGCTGCGCCGCCGCGCCATATTCAAGCTGGGCAGTGCGCAGCGGAATGCCTAAGCCTTTGATCGGCTCGGCACTTGGCTGCTCGCCGCCGTCGACCACCTCGGTCGGCTGATCGGCGGTCGGGGAATCAGCGGTTGGCTGGGTGGCACCGGTTGAGGGCGCGACGGTTGCTGGAACTTGTCCGCCACCGCAGGCAATCAGCAGATTAAGCAGCAGCATAAGCGCCGCCGCAAGCGAGAAAAAGCGTGTTCGTTGCATTGTTGATCCTCGTATAGTGTCAGGTCGAACCGCTGAGACGCTGAGACGCTGAGCTTTCGGTTCAACAGCTCAGCGTCTCAGCGGTCAGCGGTCAGCGGCGCGTAATCACGTTATTTCGGAAAACGCTGGAGCGCATTGTACGCCGGACGCGGGCTCCAGTCGGGGTTCAGCACCGCAAACGAAGCCGTCTCATTCAGCGGGTTGCTCGAAGTCACCGCAAAGTTTAGGTTCCAGACGAACATTGCGCCGACCCAGGGAGCGTAGTCGTAGCGGGCCATCTGCAGCGCCCGCTCCAGATACTGGGCCTGCTCATCGAGGGTGTTGGCGTTGCCATACTCGTAGCCAGCGGTGTCGTTGGCGGTCGCCCAGCCAAACTCCGTCACCCAGATCTGGCGATCACCGTGGCCGTTGCGCGTCAGCACAGCGCGAACATCTTCGATCCGGCGCCAGTAGAACTCGGAGTTGTCGCGCCAGCCGGGGCCGGGGCCGGGATTCTCGGGCCACTTGGTGTCCGGTGGATTGTAGGTGCCGCCAAAGTGGGCGCCAATCACATCGACATTGCTCCAGAACTTCTGGATCTTGAACATATTGTCGAAGTAGATTAGGTCATCGACGGCGATATCGTTGCGGTTGGTGCCGGTTGGGGTCGGCGAGCCAGAGACCACAATTGCGTTCGGATCGGCCGACTTAATCCCTTTGTAGGCAACCTCCAGCATATCGACATAGAACGCGGCTGGCGCCACAGTGCCACCGTTTTCCAGCGCATAGTTCTGCTCATTCCAGATCTCGTAGGCCTGGACTTTGCCTTTATAGCGCTCGGCCATCTGGCGCATGAAATCGCCAAACTTGGCAAAGTTTCGCCGCGAGGGCATGCCGTGGGTGCCATTCTCGGTGGCCCAGGTTGGCGCCCGCACCACGCTCAGGAGGACTTTGACCCCGCTGGCGCTGGCATCATTGACAACCTTATCCAGCTCGCCCCAATAGATCGTGCCGTCGGCGGCCTGGAGGTCCTGCCAGGGAGCCTGCTGGCGAATCCAGCCGAACTCGGCATTTTTGACCAGCTGATACAGCCGCGGGCGATCCTGGTAGAAGGCCTGGACATTGAAGCCATAGACGAAATCTTCTGGGAGCACTTCGTGGGGCTGGTGGAAGCGGAAGAACCATTCTTTAACTTTCAGGCGTGGCTCGTTTTTGTGCTCGTTGTAGTACTGTTTGCCGAGCAGGCCCAGCAGAACCTGGAACTCGGGCGACTGGTTGGGGTGATATTCAAAGCGGTTGCGCTCGAAGTACTGGACCCAGTAGACCTCGCCAGTGTCCGCGTTGCGCTCCTGGAACTGCTCCGAGATTGGGTAGCCGAACACTTGCAGGCCGCCGTATTTGTTCCAGTAGTTGGCAAATGGGCCCGGCGCATTTTGCATGGTGTGTTGCGTCTCGGGGAACCAGGTGGTGCCGTTATTGGGGTTGGCAACTGGCTTAAATGGCGCTTCGTTCTCGCGGCCCTTGGCCAGTTCTTTGCCAAGCAAGCGGCCTAGGACGAAGAACTTATTGCCATTGGTTGGATTATTAAAGTTCTCGGGGTGCTCTTCGAGAATAGCGCGCTCGAAGTACTGCACCATAAAGAACTTGCCTGGCTCGGTGAAGCTCTCCTGCAAAAAGGGAGCTGAGATCGGATACCCGATCACCCGCAGGGCATTCGGGGTGTTTTTCCAGAACTGCCAATAGTAATTCACCGCGGCCTGGCCAGTTTCCGGGAAATACTGGGCCAGCGCTGGGGGCGGGCTGGCATTGGCGTTGGCAAGTGGGAGCAGCAATCCCACGCCTAGCATCAGCACCATTGCCATACGAAATAACCGACTACGCATTGTTTTTCTCCTTAAAAGGTTGCTCTAGAATCGATAGGTAAACCCTGTTTGAGATCCCATTTCGTGTTTTTGTATCCTACCATACTCATCCTGATAATGAGCTTATTGGGCGCTGATGAGGATGTTACGATTCGGTGGCAATGTCCAGACTAATATCCAGGCTTACCGCCGAATGGGTTAGGGCGCCACATGAAATCAGGCTCACCCCGGTCTCGGCCACCGCCCGAATGCTGCTCAGCGTAATGCCGCCGGAGGCCTCGGTGAGCGCCCGGCCGCCAACCAGCGCCACCGCCGCCCGCAGCATCTCCAGCGGCATGTTGTCGAGCATGATAATGTCCGCAGCGCCATCAAGCGCCGCCTGCACCCCGGCCAGATCCTCAACTTCAACCTCGATCTTGACCGTATGCGGGGCGTAGCTGCGGGCGCGCCGGATCGCTGCGACCACGTCGTGGCCGCCCAGGGCCAGATGATTATCCTTGATTAGGATGCCGTCGCTCAGGTTAAAGCGGTGGTTGTCGGCGCCGCCTGCCCGCACCGCCGCTTTTTCCAGGGCACGCCAACCGGGCGTCGTTTTGCGCGTATCCACAAGACGTGCCTGGGTGCCATTTAGTTCCCGGACATAGCGGGCCGTCAGGGTGGCGATGCCGGACAGGCGCTGCATAAAGTTGAGCACGGTCCGCTCGGCCATCAGCACCGAGCGCGCCGGGCCAGCCAGGGTGGCCACAACCATTGGGGCGGTCACTTCGGCGCCATCGGCCACCAGCGCCTGCCACTGAAGGGCCGGATCGACCGCGGCACAGACGGCGGCGGCCACCTCCAGCCCGGCCACAACGCCGTCGGCCTTCACCAGCACCGTCGCGTGGGCGATCTGATCGGCGGGGATCGTGGCCGCCGAGGTAATATCGCCACCGCTGAGATCTTCCGCCAGCGCCAATTCGATCAGCCGTTGGGTAGATTGAGGGAGGTACATAGTTCACCAGTTCTAACTCATCATTAGCGGCTATCATATCATGAAGCTAGGTCAGACGTTAAGAATTATCCGCTGGGCGTCAGGGTTTTGGATTGTTACAGAGAGAAGCGAACCACCTGCCGAGCGCCTGGGACGCCAGACGGCAGGTGGTTTCGGGCCAGCTGATCGGGCTTATTTGCCCTCGCGCATGCGCAGAATCAGATCCTGTTTTAGCTGCCACACGTTGTCCGAGAGCGAGACGTGGTAGATGTGGGGGTTGACCAGGCGGGTCACGCCAGGGTCGAGCCGCGCCACATCCTGCTCGCGCCGCGCCCGCATCTCGGCCAGATCGGGGGTTGGGCTGACCCGGCGGCCAGCGTCGAGCACGGTCGTGTACAGCGGCTCGATCGTGTAGTCGGCGGGCGCGATCGTGCGGAACTTGGTCGGGTCGGTGGAGTGGCGCAGGGTCAGGCTGGCGCTGCTGCGCGGATCCTCGTCATCCAAGGTCAGCACATCGGCGCTGGCCTGCCCGCGCTGATCGTAGATCCGCCAGGCGGCTTTGCGGCCGGGGTTGGGGGTTTTCTGCGGGTTCTCGGAGAGCTTGATCGCCGGTTTCCACGCGCCCTGATCCTGGAGCGCCACCAGCTTGTACACGCCGCCCAGGGCTGGCTCGCCCCACGAGGTCACCAGATGCGTGCCAACCCCAAACACCAGCCGCCTGATCATCGCATCGACATCCAGGTCGTAGCGCGGCGCCTCGGTGCGAATCTGGGTCAGAATCTGCCAGATCACCAGCTCGTCCAGGTTGTTCGAGAGCACGATGGCGACATCGGGGAAGCCGGCTGCGTTGAGCTGGCGGGCGGCCTGAATGCTCAGGTAGGCCAGGTCGCCTGAGTCGAGCCGAATGCCGCCCGGCACGTGGCCTTTGCGCTTCAGCTCCTCGAACACCCTGATCGCGTTCGGCACGCCGCTCTCCAGCGTGTTAATCGTATCGACGAGCAGCAGCGTGTCATCGGGATAGGCCTCGGCGTAGGCCTGAAATGCGCCCAGCTCACCCAGGCCGAGGGCCAGCGCCGTCTGGACGAGGCTGTGGGCGTGGGTGCCGCTTGGCTGCAGGCCCAGATCCAGCGAGGCGCCAACATTCGATGAGCGGTCCGCGCCGCCGATCAGGGCCGCCCGCGTGGCCTGATTGCCGCCCCAGCCCTGGGCGCGGCGCAGGCCAAACTCCAGCACCAGCGCCTGGCCGGCGCTCGCGCGCACCCGCGCCGCCTTGGTCGCCACCAGTGTGCCGAAGTTCAGCTGATTGAGCAGCGGCGTTTCCAGAATCTGGGCCAGCGCCAGCGGACCCTCGACCAGGGTCATGGGCACAGTGTGGTGGACCACGCGGCCCTCGGGGATGGCCCGCAGCGTGACCGCCCGCAGGTCGCCGTGTTTGCGCAGCCAGTCGAGATAGCCCGCGCTGAACAAGGGCTGGCCAGTGCGCCCGCGCATCGCCGCCAGCGCCGCAATCTCGCCCTCGCCAAAGCGCGCCGTGTCCATCCACTCCAGCAGCGGTTCAAGCCCGGCTGCCACGGCGTAGCCCGCCGCGTGGGCGCCATAGTTTGGGTAGGCGCGAAAGTAGTGGTCGAACAGGGCCGGGCGCTCGTGCAGGCCGAGGTTATAGTAGACCTGGGACATCGTCAGCTGATATTGATCGGTGAACAGAATTCCATTTTGAAAGCGGGTTGGCATTGGGTGGCATCCTTTCAGTTGATTTAGTGTCAATTATACACTAAATGTCAAGACCGAAGCGGAAGCGCTCGAATCCGCAAACGTAGCTTGTCAGTTTTGCTGGCTGAGCCTGTCGAAGCCAAACTACTGGGCTTCGACAGGCTCAGCCAACGGCGGATCTCTGTTCACATTCCGCCTGAGCGCCCGGCGTAATCCTTCATCGGGCTTTCATCCAACCGGCGCAACCGGGCGGTTAAATTCGGGTATCATGGATCTAGGAGCAATACCGTTCAAATAAGCGAACTGCGCCAACTTTTACCCTCACCCCGGCGCTTCGCGCCACCCCTCTCCCAGAGCGCGGGAGAGGGGGAATTATCCACGAATTTCCTTATTTGAACGGTATTGGGTCTAGGAGTGATGTTCTTTTACCTTTGCGCGCGGGCCTAGCGCTTGAGCCTGCGGCAAATACCAGCGCGGTACTATTAATGATATTTCTCGGCCTCCTGTTCATAATCCTCTGTCTGGCGGGCTGGTGGCTGGCTCGGGGCCAGCGCCCTAGCCGGGCGGCGGTCGGCCTGCGCGTGGCGATTGTGGCCCTGCTGCTGGCGGCGCTGACCAACCCAACCCAGTCGGGCTCGCCGCCGCCGACGCCGCTGGTGCTGCTGGTCGATCAATCGGCCAGCCTGGCGAGCGAGCAACGCGATCAGCTCTGGCAGGCGGCGCAGCGGGCGGCCGCGGAGCTGCGGCCATTTCGCCCGGTGCGGCTGGTCACCTTTGGGGCGGATGCAGCGCTGGCGACCGGCGATCAGCCGCCTGCGATCAACCAGGATGGCACCGATATCGCCGGGGCGCTGCGGTTTGCGACCGGGCTGCTGCCGACTGGCGGCGAGGTGGTGCTGGTCAGCGATGGCGGCGCGACCACGCCGGGGGCCGCCGCTGAGCTGCCCGGCATCACGGCGCAGGATATCCTAATTAACACGGTCGCCCTAACCACGACCGGCGTGGAGGTGCAGGTCGAGTCGCTGCGGGTGCCCGCCGCCCTGCGCGAGGGCGAGCGGTTCAGCGCCGACGTGATCATCTGGAGCAGTGCGGTGGGCCAGGTGCGGCTCGACCTGACCAGCGATGCCGCGCCACTGGCCGGGCGCACCCTCGACCTGGAGCCTGGGCGCAACGTCGTCTCGTTTCAGTCGCAGGCGGGCAGCCGGGGCTTTCACCAGTTCGTCGCCACCATCCAGGCCAGCGCCGACCAGCAGGCGGCCAACAACAGCCTGGCGGCCTGGACGGTGGTTGGGCCGCCGCCACGGGTGCTGGTGGTGGAGCGCGCCCCCGACAGCGCGGCAACCCTGCGGGATGCGCTGGAAAACGCCGGACTCGTCACCGAGGCGATTCGGCCGGCCACGCTCTCCACGCGGCTCTCGCAGCTGGATGCCTACGACGCGATTGTGCTGCACGATGTGGCGGCCACGGCGCTCAGCCTCGATCAGCAGCTGGCTCTGCGAGAGTATGTGCGCAGCCTTGGCCACGGCCTAGTTGTGCTGGGCGGCACCAACAGCTACAGCCTGGGCGGCTACAAGGGCACCCCGCTGGAGGAAGTGCTGCCGGTTTCGATGGAGCCGCCGCCCAGGCGCGAGCGGCCTCAGGTCACCTTGCTGCTAATGATCGACCGCTCGGCGAGCATGCTGGGCATTCCCGGCCAGGACAAGTTCAGCCTCGCCAAAGCCGCCGCGATCGCCGCGACCGAATCGCTCGGCCCCGCCGACACCATTGGCGTGCTGACGTTCGACACCACCACCGAGTGGGCGGTTGAGTTCACCCAGATCGGCAGCGGACTAAATCTGAGCGAGATCCAGACCAAAATCGCCACGATCGCCTCTGGGGGCGGCACCAACATTTACGATGCGCTGAGCGACGGCCTATCGGCGCTGCAAAAGCAGCCGGGCCGCGTTCGCCACGCCGTGCTGCTCACTGATGGCCGCTCCAGCACCGAAAACAGCTACGAGGCGCTGGTCGCACCGTTGCGGATCGACGGCATCACGCTTTCGACGATTGCGATTGGCGCTGATGCCGACCAGCTCCTGCTCGAGTCGCTGGCCAAGCTGGGTGCCGGCCGCTACCACTTCGCCGCCGATCCCAGCGAGCTGCCGCGCCTGACCTTGCAGGAGACCGAGATCGCCCGTGAGAATCCAATCACCGAGGGCGATTTCCGGGCCAACCTGGTCTCGCCCCACCCGGCCATTCGCGGCCTCGACATCAGCGCCCTGCCAGCATTTAGCGGCTACATTGCGGTCACCCCCAAGCCCGAGGCCGAGCGGCTGCTTGAGTCGCCCGAGGGCGATGTGGTGCTGGCGACCTGGCAGTATGGCCTGGGGCGATCGACCGCCTGGACCACCGATGCTGGCGAGCGCTGGACCAGGGACTGGCCGCGCTGGAGCGGCTGGGGCGCGCTGCTGGCCCAGATTGTGGCCGCGACCTACCCCGACCCGGCCAGCGGCCCGCTGCGGATCGAGAGCAGCGTCGCGGGGGCGCAGGCGAGCATCGATCTCGATGCCCTCGACGAGCTGGGCGAGCCGATTGATCTGGCCGATGTTGGCCTGCGGGTGGTGGCGCCCGATGGCAGCGAGCAGATTGTGCGGGCCCAGCAGGTCGGCCCCGGCCGCTACAACGCCGAGGTTGAACTGGCCGACGAGGGCTCCTATCAGGTGCTGGCGGCGCTGGAGCAGCCGGCCCTGCGCCTGGAGACCCGCGCCGGGCTGGTGCGGCCGTACAGCGCCGAGTGGGCCGCCAGCCCTGATCTCGCGCTGCTCACCCAGCTGGCCAGCGGCTCAGGCGGGCGGGTGGATTCATTCGCGGCGCTGACGACACCGCCGGCCGAGATCGCCCGGGTGCGTCCGCCGCGGGCGTGGTGGCCGGGGCTGGTGGCGGCGGCGCTGCTGCTGTGGCTGGCCGAGGTGGCGCTGCGGCGCGGCTGGCTACGCTGGGTGCGACGCTAGCGACGGGGAGCGCTGGGCGCTTGTTGGCGCGCCAGCCTGGCGGAATCAGCCGATTCCGCAGCACACGGGCACGAATGCACAGGGTTTGTCCATACATTTAGGCCTTAAATCCTGAAAATACGATTTCCCAGACTAGTTTGTTGCTTCCCAGGCCAAAGTTGTGCAAAAGTAAGAATGTGCTAAGATTAGCGCTATATCCTGCTCCACAAACTGAGTAATCTATTCAGTGGCGACGCCCAGCGTTGAAGCCTAAAATTCGGTCGCCAGACCTATCAGCTATCTGATTGCAGCTGAGAAAGGAGCACGAACGTTTTTCTGCAAAAAATAATCCTGGCCCCGACCAATCCCAACCCCATTTTTATAGTGCGCATTGATGCGCGAGGAGACCGATGATGGTACGCCGAACATGGATGACCCTTGTCCTGCTGATAATGCTAGCCACGATGGTTTTAGCCGCGTGTGGCAGCGAGTCCGCCACGACAGCACCTACGGCTAGCAGCGGCGCCGCCGCCGTTGACCCGGCCGCAGTCAGCGGTGAAATCACCGTCTGGGCCTGGAACGTTGCCGCCAAGAGCCTTGACGCAACTGTGGCCAGCTTCAACAAAAAATACCCCAACGTCAAAGTAACGGTGCAGGACATTGGCCGCACCGATGTCTACGACAAGCTGACCACCGGCCTGCAGGGTGGCGGCGCGGGCCTGCCTGATGTCGTCGCGGTTGAGTCCGACCGCATGGACGTGTACACGGCCGCCTTCCCCGACGGCTTCAGCGACCTGACCAGCCGGGCCGGCAAGTACAAAGCCGATTTCGACCCCTCAAAGTGGTCACAGTCCGAGATCAACGGCAAAATCCGCTCGATTCCATGGGATTCCGCCCCGACTGGGCTGTGGTACCGGGTTGACTTCTTCGAGCAGGCCGGCGTCGATCCCAAGACCATCGAGACCTGGGATGACCTGATCGCCGCTGGCGAAAAAGTCAAAGATGCAACTGGCGGCAAGGTCAAACTGCTGCCGATCGACATCGTCGCCGACGATGCTGGCTTCCGCATGATGACCAGCCAGCTTGGCATCTGCTGCTACTTCAATCCCGACGGCAAGATCAACCTGACCGATCCCAAGTCGGTCCAGGCGCTCACCAAGCTCAAAGAGATCAACGACAAAGGCCTTGTCGCCAACATCAACGGCTGGGACGGCGTGGTTGGCGCCACCAAGAATGGCGACGTCCTGACCGTGCCATTCGGCGTCTGGTACAGCGGCACCATCATCGACCAGGCCCCCGAGCTGGCGGGCAAATGGGACGTGATGCCACTGCCAGCCTTTGAAAAAGGCGGCAACCGCGCCGCCAACCTCGGCGGCTCGACCCTGGCAATTCCAGCCTCGTCCAAAAATCAGGACGCCGCCTGGGCCTTTGTTGAGAACGCCCTGGCAACCCCCGAAGGCCAGAATATCATGATGGAAAAATTCGGCATCTGGCCAAGCTACCTGCCCGCCTACAAAGCTGATTTTTACAACCAGCCGGTTGCCTACTTCAACAATCAGCCGATCTGGAAAATGTTTGCTGACCAGGTCAGCAAAATCCCACCAGCCACCTACACCAAAGACTTCGCCAAAGGCCAGGCCGTGCTGGCCTCAGCCCAGGCCAAAGTGTTGACCCAGGGCGCCGACCCGAAGGCTGCGCTTGAAGAAGCCGCCGCCGAGCTGGCCAACCAGTCCGGCCGCGAGATCGCCAAGTAGTTTTCGTTCGCTCTGGTCCCCGCGCTCGCTGTGGGGACCAGAGCGATTACCGTTGCACCGGGAGGATGGCATGGCTCCTGAAGTTCTTAACCAACCACCACGACGTGATTGGCGTTTCTGGCGACAGACAACCCCATATTTTTTCCTCGCGCCAGCGTTGCTGCTCTTTCTGATTTTCATGGCCTACCCGATTATCTCCTCGCTCTGGCTGAGTTTTCAGAGCCAGAACAATCCAACCGGGGGCTTCAGCCTGGATAACTACCAGCGCCTGATGGGTGACACCACCTTTCGCAAAGCCCTGACCAACACCTTTTTCCTGCTGGCGATTCAGGTGCCACTCCAGCTCTCGCTGGCGATGGTTCTGGCGGTGCTGCTCAACAACACGGTGATTAAGTTTCGCGGTGGATTTCGCCTGATCTACTTTCTGCCCTCGATTACCGCCCTGTTTGCGGTCGCGCTGATCTTCAAGCTGCTGCTGAACGATGAACGAGGGCTGATCAACTATGTGCTCAACAGCATCGGGCTGCCCTCGATCCGCTGGCTCACCGAGCCGTGGACGGCCAAGCTCTCGCTGGTGATGGCGATCACCTGGCGCTGGACGGGCTACAACATGGTGATCTATCTGGCCAGCCTGCAGAGTATTCCGACCGAGCTCTACGAGGCGGCGGAGCTTGATGGGGCCGACGGGATCGACCGCTTCGTCAATATTACGCTGCCGCTTATGCGGCCGACGATTTTGCTGACCACGGTGCTTTCAACGATCGGCACAATGCAGATTTTCGATGAGCCGTTTCTGCTGACCCGCAATGGCCCGTCTAACGAAACCCTAAGCGTGGCGACACTGCTGTATCGCACCGCCTTTCAAGGCGCCGAGTTCAACTATGCTTCGGCAATTGCCTACGCGATGGTGCTGATTATTGCGGCGTTCTCGCTGCTCCAATTCCGCATCGCCCAGCGCGGGGAGGACTAAGCAATGGCGACCCAAGAAACCACCCGCACCGCCGTAGCAGCCAGCCCGGCCGTGGCTCAAAAAAAGCGCTTCAGCCTGCAAAGCCTGGGCATGTATGCGCTGCTGATCCTGGGCGCATTTGTCTCGCTGTTTCCGTTTTACTACATGTTTGTTCAGTCCAGCCAGCCCTCCAGCGAGGTGCTGCGCTTTCCGCCGCATCTCTGGTTTGGCGACGCCGCCTGGCTGAACATCAAGGGGCTGTGGGCCAACGGCTTTGGGCGCTCGCTGTTTAACTCGGCCTTTATCGCGATTGTGTCATCGGTGCTGAGCGTTTTTGTGGCCTCGCTGGCCGGCTACGCCTTTGCCAAATTCCGCTTTCCCGGCCGCACGCTCGTTTTTGGGCTGTTTTTGCTGGTGCTGATGGTGCCCTACCACGTCACCGCCGTGCCCCTCTTTCGGATGATGGCGGACATTACCCTCATCCTACGAATGCTGATCTACATTGCGTTCGCCGGAATCTGCGGCGCTGGCATTGTCTTCATGGTCCGAAAACTTCCGCGCAACCCAGCCCTGCTTGTCGGCGGTGGCGCGGCGGTGGTCCTGCTGCTGGTCGGGCTGCTCTTCCTGAATCCAGCGCTGAACACCTATCTGCTGTCGCTGAGCCTGCCCAGCTGGCTGAGCACCTACCAGGCGGTGATTCTGCCGGCCCTGGCCAACCCGTTCGGGATTTTCCTGATGCGCCAGAGCATGCAGGCCATCCCCGACGATCTGCTCGATGCCGGGCGAATTGACGGCGCCGGCGAGTGGCGGATTTTCTGGACCGTGGTGCTGCCGACGATGCGGCCAACCCTGGCGGCGCTCGGCATCTACTCGTTTATGTTCCAGTGGAACAATTTCTTCTGGCCGCTGATCGTCATGCGCGAGACCGCGATGGAGACGCTGCCGGTGCGGATCAATGCGCTGGTCGGCCTGTCAATCATCGACTATGGCCAGCTGATGATGGGCACCGCGCTGACGACCCTGCCGATTATGCTGATTTTCCTGGCCTTCCAGCGCCAGTTTATCTCCGGCGCGATGGCGGGGGCGGTGAAGGGGTAGCTAGTAGCTGGTAGCTAGTAGCTGGTGGCTGGTGGCTACATTGAAAACACCTATCCGAAAACACTAGCTGCTAGCTGCTAGCTACCAGCTGCCAACTTCTGAAAGGAATATGATGGCCCTCGGTGTATGTTACTACCCGGAGCATTGGCCGGAGAGCTTTTGGGCCAGCGATGCGCAGACGATGCGCGCAGCTGGCCTTGAGTATGTGCGGATTGGCGAGTTCGCCTGGGCGCTGATGCAGCCCGCGCCCGATGTCTACGACTGGGAGTGGCTCGATCGGGCGATTGAGACGCTGGCGGGGGCGGGGTTGAAGATTGTGCTTGGCACGCCTACCGCCACGCCGCCAGCCTGGCTGACCGCCAGCGAGCCCGATGTGCTGCGGGTCGGCGCCGATGGCCGACGGCTGAGCCACGGCGGGCGCCGCCAGGCCTGTCTGGTCAACGAGCGCTATCGCGAGCTGAGCCGCCGGATCGTCAGCGATCTGGCCGAGCGCTACGGCCAGCATCCCGCCGTGGCCGCCTGGCAGATCGATAACGAGATCGGCAACCACGGCTCGGCGCGCTGCTACTGCGATCACTGTCGGGCGGCGTTTCAGGGCTGGCTGCAGGTCAAATATGGCTCGCTGAGTGCGCTCAATGCGGCCTGGGGAACCCAGTTCTGGAGCCAGACCTACTCGGCGTGGACCCAGATTCCGCTGCCCGCCGACCCGGTTGGCGGCGGCCACAACCCCTCGCTGGTGCTGGACTATCGCCGCTGGGCCTCGGATGGCCAGGTCAGCTACTGCCGGATGCAGGCCGAGATTCTGCACACGCTTGCGCCCGGCCGCCCGCTGCTGACCAATATCGCCCCCGGCGACGACGAGATCAACTGGTTCGATCTCGCCGCCGAGGTCGATATCATCGCCTGGGACAACTATCCCCACGGCTTCCCGGACTGGCAGGCGGTCGCGCTGTTCCACGACCACGTGCGCGGCCTGAAGCAAAAGCCGTTCTGGGTGATGGAGCAGCAGCCCGGCCCGATCAACTGGACGCCCACCAATCCGCCGGTGGCGCCGGGCCAGGTGCGGGCCTGGAGCTATCAGGATGCGGCGCACGGGGCCGAGAGCGTGCTGTATTTTCGCTGGCGGGCCTGCTGGCTCGGGCAGGAGCAGTATCACAGCGGCCTGCTCGATCAGGCCAGCCGACCATCGCGCGGCTACCGCGAGGCCCAGGCGCTGGCCAAGGAGTGGGGCACGTTCGGCCAGCCGGTCGCCGCGCCGCGCAAGGTCGCCCTGCTGATCTCGTATGACGATCTGTGGGCGCAGCAGCTCGATCCGCACGCCCAGGGCTGGAGCTACTGGAAGCTGGTCCAGGCCATCCACCGCTCGCTGACCAACCACGGCATCGGGGTCGATGTGCGGCGGCGCGGCTCCGACCTGAGCGGCTACAGCCTGGCGGTGGCGGTGGCGCCGATGCTGGCCGACCCTGATGAGGCGGCCGGCTGGCGCGACTGGGTGGCGGCGGGCGGGACGCTGGTCTGCACGCCCCGCGCCGCGACCAAACATCAGGACAACCGCATGGTCGGCGAGCCGTTTCCGGCCGACCTGACCGACCTGTTTGGGATCGAGGTCGCCGAGTGGACCGCGCTCGACCCGGACCGGCCGTGGGCGGTGACGTTCACCAGCAGCGCCAGCATCGTCGCGCCGCTGTGGGCCGAGGTGCTCCAGCCGACGCTGGCCAACCCGATCGCCCGCTGGGCGGGCAGCTACGCCGCCGGGGAGGTCGCGATCACCGCCGCAACCTACGGCAAAGGGCTGGCGGTGTACAGCGGTGCCTATCCGACCGAGGCGCTGCTGGCCGAGCTGTGGCCCCGGCTGCTGCCCGACGCGACGCTGCTGCCCGCCGACATCGAGCGGGTCGAGCTGACCGACGGCGTTCTGCTGATCAACCACAGCGAGGCGGCCGCCAGCGTGCCGCTCCCCGGCGCCTGGCACGATCGCCTGACCGGCGAGAGCGGCGCCGCCAGCTGCGAGCTGCCCGGCCTGGGCGTGCGCTGGCTGGCGAAGTAGGCCGCCAGCCCGAAATCCTAAGCTTCACACGCCATGATTCAGCCCAAACCCACCCCGGACAGCCTGCGGGGTGAGTTTTTCGTGGACGCTGGTCTTGCGCCTTCCAATGGCATAGAATAGACATCGCTTAATCAGACATATTCTTGGAGGAATCTATGCGCTTTTCAGTTCAGCGCTGGCTGATCGTGGTGGTTGGTTTGATCGTGCTCGCCGCATGCGGAAGTGGTAACACTGCATCCAGCCAGCCCACGATTACCCCGCCAGCAACCACCGAGTCACGCCTGCCCAGCCGCCCAACCGCCGCGCCCGCCGACCCGGCGGCAACCACCGCCCCAACGGCGGCCAGCGACCAGCCAACCACCGCGCCAACGGCGGCCAGCGACCAGCCAACCACTGCCCCAACCGATCCCAGCGGACTCAGCCGCGTCCTGCAGCTGGAAGACCCGCGGCTCGTCGGCGCTGACGTGAAGGCCGTCCAGCAGCGCCTGATCGAGCTGGGCTACCTGGGCAGCGACGGCGCCGATGGGATTTTCGGGCCACAGACGCAGGAGAGCGTCAGTTTTTTCCAGGCGCTGAACAGCCTGGAGGATGACGGGATTGTCGGGGAGGCAACCTGGGCGCTGCTGTTCAGCGATCAGGCGCTGGCGATCCAGGAGGATACGCCGCCGCCAGCCGGGCGGATCATCTTCATCAAGCCCGAGGGCTCCGAGGGCGCCACCCTGGCCAGCGTCAACCCCGACGGCTCGGACGAGCAGCCGGTCGAGATTTTCCTTGGCGAGGGCGAGCGGATCATGAACATGGTCGGCGATCCGAGCGGCAGCTATCTGGCCTACACCGCCAGCGTCGGCGAGACCGACGGGATCAGCCTCTACATTGCGCGCAACGATGGCACGCTGATTTCGAGCTACGGCGGAATGAGCAACCCGCGCTTCGCGCCCGACGGCAGCCGTTTTATCGCCAACGTGCTCAACGAGAGCGGCGATCCCTCGCTGACGGTCTTTGATACCGAGCGCGCGGACGAGGCCGGGCCGCTGGCGAATCTGCCGGGCTACGCCGCCGACTGGTCAGCGGATAGCGGCACGATTATTTTCGTCACCGACAGCGATATCTTCACCTACAACCTGGACAGCGGCGCAACCACCCAGGTCACCGAGCTGCCCAGCGCGGGCGAAAACGTCTGGTATATCGACGAGGCCCATCTTTCACCGGACGGGTCGCGGATCTATTTCTACGCCGGGCAGAGCCAGAACCTGGGCGCGAGCGGCAACGGAATGCAGTGGTTTATTATCCCCAGCGCTGGCGGGAGCGCCGATCCAGTGCCCTTCACCGAGGTGGGCGGCAACGGGGCTGGCGAGTTCGCCTTCAACGGGGCGGGCGACGTGATGGCCTACAGCGAGGGCGCCCACGTCAGCGCCTGCTCCAGCATCCAGAACGTCTACACGCGCACCACCAACGCCCAGGAGTCGGCGGTGGCCGCGTTTAGCGAATTTCTCGACAACGGCGGCCAGTACATTCAGGGCCTGAGCTGGGATGCGAGCGGCACGCAGCTGACCTTTGGCTTCCAGCGCTACTTCTGCGAGGTCCAGGAGGGCCAGGATTTCGTTGACTTCCCGGCGATCTATGTCTGGAATAGCGCCGCGGGTGGCGAGCCACAGAGCATCGCCAATGGGTCGTTCCCGGTCTGGGTGCAGTTTCCGTAGCGGGCGAAGCTGGGGCATTTGCGTGATTCAGGCAGGTATGATCAAACAAAAGCGTCGGATCCCACTGGTTTTCTCAGTGGGATCCGACGCTTTTTGGTGGCTGATACATCAGAGTTTATGGGTTGCTGAACCATAATTTTGAGCGGGCGCAGCAGTCCGCCGATGATGATGTTGCGTGGGGGTTGCCTCACTGTAGGCCGAGGGCCGAGCGAATAACGTTCCAGACCTGGTTGCCGGTCACGAGATTAGCGAACAGCAGACCAACCACGATCAGCACAAACATCCCGATCAGCCAGGCCGCGATCTCGTCGAGCTTGCCGCCAAGCAGCTGGGCCACGCGGCCGATGCGCTTGGGAAATTCCCAGAACAGCGCCAGCAGCAGGCGCTGGAGCCACGGGCGGCGCGGCGCTGGTGCGGCAGGTTGATTTTGGGGCACGGCGCAGGCTTGGCGCAGGCTTTGCTCGCGGCCGCTCAGCATCTGGGCCTGGGTCTGGCCATCGGCGGCCTGGGCATAGTAGGCGGCGCCGGCGACCTGGAGCAGACACGGGTGATTTTTGGCCCAGGCGCTGGCCTCGGCGGCCTGAAACGCCTGCAGCGGCTGATCGCTCGGCTGGAGCAGCAGCGCATCGGCGGCGGCGGCGTCGAGCGGGCCAAGCGTCATCTGGGGGAAGTACGAGGGAAACGTCGAGGTCAGGCGGGTGGGATGCTGGTCGAATAGATCGACCAGCGGCGCCCGGCTGGCGATCACCAGGGTCAGCAGGTTGGCGCCGATCAGCGAGCTTAGGTTGTTGAAGAAGGTCGGAAAGGGCAAGGCGGTAGTGGCATCCGGCTCCAGCCAGGCCTCGAAATCGTCGATCAGAACCACCGGGTGGGCCAGCGCCCGGCAGTGGCTCAGGACGATCTCGCACTGGCTGAAGACCGCCAGCGGATGGCTCTGTACCTGCGCGGCGTAGGCCTCCAGCCCGGCCGGAACCGCCACATTGCGCAGCACCGCGGCGGCAACCGCGCCGCAAAAGCCATCCTGGTTGCGGATCCGGCCCTGCAGATCC
>DAOTUS010000461.1:0-25310 GCA_034437415.1 Herpetosiphonaceae bacterium | reverse complement strand
GCGGCGAACTCTTCGAGCAGGGTGTCCAGCTCGGCGCTGACGTAGCGGTGCCAGTTCTCGCCAGCGGTCTCGCCGACCGGCTTGGCGGTCAGGGCCGACATCTGGCTGCGGTAGAAGTTCAGCGGGGTGGCGCCGCCGACGCTCCAGCCGATCGACATATCGAACTCGCCGTTCTGGACTTTTTCGAACCAGGCGCTGAAGTCGTAGGGCTTGACGGTGGCTTCTATGCCGACTTCTTTGAGGTTCTGGGCCATGATTTCACAGGCCGAGACCCAGTCGCTCCAGCCGGATACCACGTTGATCTCGTAGGTCAGCGGGGTGCCATCGGGCATAGTGCGCATTCCATCGGCGCCACGGGCCAGGCCGGCGGCGTCGAGGGCGGCGTTGGCCTTATCAATATTGAAGGTGATGGCCTCGCTGTTGGCAGCGACGACGCTCTGGCTCTTGAAGCTTGGGTAGGCGTCGCTCAGGCCGGTTGCGTCGGCGGGCTTGGTGTAGTCGTACATCGCCACGGTAACAATCTGTTCGCGGTTGAGCGCCATGCTGATGGCTTTGCGCACTTCAACGTTGTCGAACGGCGCCTTGGTGGTGTTGAGGTACAGCATCACGGTGTCGCCGGTCGATGGGAACCAGTAGCCGTTGTCCGGGCTCTTGGCGACGTAGGTGTTTTCGATGTCAGGGACAAAGTTGCCCGCCCAGTCGTTCTCACCGTTCAGGGTCGCCAGGTTGGCCTGGTCGTTGCCGGGATAGGCTGGGAAGCGCAGACCAGCGATGTAGGGCTTGCCCGCCTGCCAGTAGTTGGGGTTGGCGCCCAGGGCGTAGATCTGGTTCTGGAACACTTTGACTTCGGTGAATGGGCCGGTGGCGACCGGGTTTTCGTTGGCATCTTTGAGCGGGTGAGCGATGGTCGCCCAGATGTGCTCGGGCACGATCACCTGGTGCATAATGTCGTACACGCCGGGGGTGTAGACGCGCTGGAAGGTGAACTCAACGGTGGTGTCGTCAACGGCGGTGGCGCTTTCCAGGTAGGTCCAGACGCTGCTGGAGCTGACCAGGGCGGCGTTGTCTTTGAGCAGATTGAAGGTAAAGGCCACGTCGTTGGCGCTAAATGGCTTGCCATCGGACCACAGGACGTTCTCGCGGGTGGTGAAGGTCAGGGTTTTGTTGTCGGCGCTCCACGCGAACTCGGTGGCCAGCCAGGGTACAACCTCGCCTTTGATGGTGTTGTAGATCATCATTGGCTCGTAGATGCCGTACATGGTTGGGAAGCGGCGGTCGGTTACGAAGGGGTTGAAGTTGCGAACCCAGGTGGCCTGCTGCTCGGTTGAGCCGGTCAGGTAGTTGCTGACATCGTCAACAACTGCGCCACTGGAATCTGGAGTAGCGGTGGGGGCGGCGGCCTCCACGGCAGTTGGCTCGACCGCCGGGACTGCGGTTGGCGCGACGTTGCCCGTGGCCGGGGCCGCGGTGGCGACGACGGCGGCAGGTGCGGTTGTCGGGGTGACTGCGGCACCACAGGCGGCCAGAATCAGCATCATGATCATCAGCAGCGAAAAGATTGATGTGCGCTTAAACATGGATCGTACTCCTTTGTAGTTTGATCAGGTCATCTTTGAGTTGGTATCAGCGTTGAGATTATTTGGCTTGGGCAAATTGTTCCCGCCCGGCTGTGATGTTAGTCAGCTGCACCTCCTGCGCTAAGGCTGCCAAAACCCGATGACTGGCGCACGACCAGGTTGGTGGGCAGCAATGTTCGGGCTGACACCGGCATGGTGCCCTCAATCATCGCGATCAGGATTTGAGCGGCGACGTCGCCTGTCTCAAACATCGGCTGGTTGACCGAGGTCAGGGCCGGGTTGACATACGAGGCGACCGGAAGGTTGTCAAAGCTGGCTAGGGCCACATCGTCCGGCACGCGCAGGCCGGCATCGTGGATGGCGCGCATGGCGCCGATGGCCATGGTGTCGTTGGCGACAAAGACGGCGTCCGGGCGCGGGCTGCGCTCGAGCAGGCGCTGCATCGCCTGGTACCCGGTTTCCTGGGTGAAGTCGCCCTCTACAATCAGGTCGGGGACGATTGGCCGGCCGCCCTCCATCAGGGCTTGCTTGAAGCCGTCGCGCCGCTCGAGGCCCACCATGGTGTTGAGCGGCCCGGTGATGGTGGCGATCCTCTGGTGGCCAACCTCGATCAGGTGGCGCACCGCAATGCAGGCGCCCTGGCGGTTGTCAACATCAACCGAAACAATGGCGGTGAAATAGGGGTGGTTGCCCACCATCACCAGGGGAATATTTTGCTTGATCACCACCGGCAAAATCGGGTCGTCAATGTCGCTGGCCAGCGTGATCACGCCGTCGAAGTGGCGGCCCCGCAGTAGGTTTTTGTAGAAGGTCTCTTCAACCGTTGAGCTGACCATCGAGAGCATCAGGTAGTAGCCCAGCCGGTTGCAGGCCTCGGTGATGCCCTGAATGATCCGGGGGAAGTAGGGGTCGGCAAATACAACCACGGCGCTGCGGGGGATGAGCAGCCCAATGATTTTGGTGCGGCTGCTGGCCAGGCTGCGCGCTGCAGCATGCGGCGTGTAGTTGTTTTCCTTGATCACCTGAAGCACTCGTTCGCGCAGCGCCGGGCGCACATGCGGGTAGTTGTTCAGCACTCGCGAGACGGTGGCCGCCGATACTTGGGCCAGCGCGGCAATTTCTTCTATTTTCAGAGAGTTCGTCATTGAAATCGCTTTCACAATCGCTAGATGTGCGCAAATAGGGTTAGGTAGGTCGAGTGCGTCGGTGTATTGCTCAGGTCGTTGGTGTAATAAGGGTTGGTTTCAGGGTGAAGACGTCGAAATCGCTCGGTTGGCTTGGTGAGTTGTTGAAAGCGATTTCAAAGGATTATAACGGCAGGATTATTGTTTGTCAATATCCATCTTTTGGCGGCGGGGCGAGGGCGAGTACGGAGACCCGCCGTACGCTGATCTGGGGGCTTTTGCAGGACAAGGTGGGCCGGAGGCGGGATAGGGAATTCGTTGATTTAGCCCATTGGAGTGCGATAATCACGAGCTACCAGCTACCAGCCACCAGCTACTAACTCCTAGCGGCTATCGCGATCCCAGCGGTAGATTGCGTTCTGAATCGATTGCTGGCGGGTTGCGCCGGGCGTGCGGCGCTGTTCGTAGGCGATCAGGCGCTCGGCCAGGGCTTGATCGCCGTGCGCTTTGTTGAGCAGGGTGGCGTACAGCGCTTGCTCGCGGCCCAGCCCCAGATTGAGCGTGGGCCGCTGGCGGAAACCAAGGTAGCCGACCCCGATAACCAGGAGAATCAGCGGCAGGATCATGATTTCGCGGTAGTTGGTTCTGGAAGCGGTTCCAAAAACCGTAATCACGACCAGCCCGATCAAGACGACCTTCATCCAGCTAGCCAGGGCCGACCGGCTCTCGCGCCGCCACTCCAGGTCGTCGGCGTGATCGCTGGCGGGAAAGACGTTGCCCGCCGCCGGGCCGCTGGCCCAGCCGGTCTGCTCATCGGAGCCGCACTCCGGGCAGGCGCGGGCGTTGGCTGGAACTTTTGCCTCGCAGTGCGGGCAGCTGAAAAATCCACTCATGTACTTCTTCTCCATTTCGTGACGGCCCGCCCACGCCCTGGTTGTCCGTCCGTTGGCTGAGCCTGCCGAAGCCCAGGATTTTGGCTTCGACAGGCTCAGCCAACGGCGTTGATAAGGCTAGGTCCAGACACACGCGGTGATCACGCCAATAAACAGGCCATCCCGGTTGGTGCCGCCGTAGATGACCGGGAATTCAGCCGCATCGCTGTTCACCCTGATCTCCACCGGGCTGTGGATGGCCGCCAGCATGCGCTCGCTGACCGCCCGATACTGGCGATACACCGCCTCAGCGAGATCGTCGGCGTAGTACTCATCCTCGCTGTCGGCCCAGAACAGGCAGCTCTGCCCGCTGCGATCAGTGGTTGTGATGGCTGGCCCAGCGTCGGCGCCGCGATCCAGCGTCGCGCCCAGCGCCACGGCATCAAGCGGGCTGGCGGCACAGATGAAGGCAAAATACAGGCCGTCGCCCTCGGACTGCAGGGCGAAGCACTTGCCGGTGCGGAGCTTGCGCACCCAGCTGGTGGTCAGGCGGCGGGCGGTATCCAGCGCGGCCCAGTCGTGCTCCTGCTCAAGCGGGTTCTGGCCGCCGCGGAAGTAGCCAAGGTTATAAAAGTGGCCATCTACGATCGGCGGGCCGGCGCCGTTTTCGGACTGGGGATGGCGCAGCCGGGCGAAATAGCGCTCGGTGTCGCTGGCGAGCTTGATCGCGCCATGCTTCTCGGTGAATTGGGCTTGATCCATCAGCATAATCCTTATCTGCAGGCTTGCGCCCGATCATACTGCGGGCGATCGCAGCTGCTGGCGGAACAGCTGGACGCACTCCTGACACAGCTGGATACAGGCGGCCCGCCACGATCGGGCGATCCCGGCGCCAGCGTCGGCATCGTCCTGAAGCATCTGCTGGATCGCGGCGGTCTGGCGCTGGGCCAGCAGCCAGGGGCGGAGCGCGGGCGTGTGCTGGGCCACCTCAACCAGGGCCGCCAGCGCCTTGCAGGACCGCTGGTAGTCGCCGCCGGGGCCGCTGACGACGCTGCGCACCAGCGCCGACTCGCGCTCGGTGCGATCGGGCACCCCCAGACAGTGGCGCAGAATCCGCGCGCGGGCGTGCTCGGCGAACTCGGGATCGACCAGCGATGCCACCACCGCGAGCTGCGGCGAGACCCAGCTGCCCTCGTCGAAGGCCGCCCACAGCGCCGCGATCACCGGGGCGCTCTGCTGCTGGCCGAGAATGCTGGCGACCCCGCCAACCAGATGCTCGCGCCAGTCCATCCCATTCAGCAGGGCGCAGATCTCGCTGGCCGGATTGGGCGAGCGGGCCAGCGATTGCACGATGGCGCTCATCGTCCACACAACGTTGTCATCGAACTTGAGCAGATGAATATACAGCGGGCGCTGCCACCGGGCCTGACGCACAAACAGGTGGGCAAACGAGGGATAGTCGGCATCGCTCATACGTTCAGTCTCCGTTTTAGGGATTTGGGTGTTAGCTACGATTATGCTCCACGAAGGCGCTAACGCCCGCATGCAGGAGATTGTACCCGAAACCCACGCAGGTTTGATCCTGAATCTACGCCAGCGCTGGCCGCCGATCCTCGATCCGACGCCCACAATGCCTGCTGGCGCTCAAATTGCTAGCACCGTTGCGATCATTGACCGAATCTAGTGCTGAGACTGTGGGCATTCGGCCCCACTGTAAAGGAGAAAACCCCCGATGAGCAAAGGAGAAAAGCCCGCCAAGGCGGAGAACGATGTTCAACCGACAACTGCCAAGACAGGGGATCGAGCTGCTGCTGAGCACCAACATTAGCGGCATCGAGGTCAGCGCTGCGGCCGACCACAACATGGTCACGAGCGCCAAGGGCAAAGACCAGATTCCTGCCTGATTCGTACTCACGCCGGCGCTGTTGTGGGCGGTGCACGGCCAGCCCAAGCGGATTGAGGCCCGGATTGCGGCTGTTTTGCGCTGTAGATGAAAAAAAGTGGCTTAAACACCAACGGCCCGCCGAAGCAGGGCCGCTGGTGTGAGAGAAGAGAGAGGAGAAGGTTTGATCGTTAGTATACCACAGAGTTGAAATTATGTTGCAACGTCAACTTAGAGCCTTAGAGCGGCCTGGGCATGGGCAACGTCAGCCCTCTCCCCACCCGCACGCGGGACCCGGCTGCGCGTCCACCACGCCCAGAGGGCACCCGCCCCGTGGCCCAGAGGGCACCCCGGCGAGGGGCCAGTGGCACCCGCGACCGTCAGCCCAAAGCGGGACTTTGCCCATGCCCTGTTAGAGCGGCCTGGATGGGTGATTTGGGACTGATTGGGCGTGCTCAGCGGGGTTTTGTGTCAATTTTTATGGTGATGTACGGCTAGCGGCGCCTGGCCGGAGGTGGTGTAATACCACGGACGGAGCGGCGGGGATGATCAGCGCTGGAAGCCGCCCGCCCAGGCGAACCCGCGATCCCCGCAATGGTCGCATGAGCGGGACTGAATGGCGGCTAAAGGCGGGTCACGGCTGCCGAAACTGCGCCCGCGTGCCTGGGAGGAGGAGATAGACCACCACCACGGGGGCGATCAGGATCAAAATCGCCCCAGGTATGATGGCGATGAGACCCATAAACCCCATGAGCGGCACCGTGATCAGAATCAGCAGAATGTGGAGCGCAAGGCTGCCCCAGACCGTCCAGCGCCGCCGCCGCTCCATGCCGCGGCTCAGGGCGATACTGCTGACACACCCAAAGAGCGGTGCGCAAACCATGAGGAAGAGGCTGCCATAGAACGTTAGCCGATCGCTGAGCGTTGCGGGAGTGCCTTCGCCAAGCAGCGCTATAAATACTCCCAGCAGCAGCAGGCCGACGGTCAGAAAGCCGAAGCCGATTGCCAGCAGGGTGTGCCAGTTGACCAGCAGGCGAATGCCCAGCGGGTCAGGGGTCCGCAGCAGCGGCCCACCGCTGCCCCAGGCGGGCGGCGGCGCACTATATTGCGGCGAGATCCCAGGATTCTGGGCGGGGTAGCGGGGCGGCTGGGCGGGCTGGTCCGCAGGCTCGGCCGCACCAGGCTGCCGATGGTCGGATGGCGAACGAGGATCCATAGGACGTTCCTCCTGACACGTGGCTGGAATTTCCCTTCCCTCTGCGCAGCCTATCATAGCGCGGTTGCGCCAGCGGGGGAAGTGGCGATCAGCGCCGGGGATCGCCCTGAGCCTCGGCAGCCGCCTGCTCAAGGCTCAGGGCGGCGCCGTGCTCCCAGGCCTGCTGCCACGCCGCCAGGTCACAGCCAACCTGGGCTTGCCGCTGGGCCGCCACCTGGACGGCCTGCAACGCCGGCGCCAGCGGAGCCTCGATGGACTGGCGGTGGTTGGCGGCGGCGCCCCAGAGCCGGGCGGCGGCGAGCGCCTGGCCAGCGGCTGCCGCCAGACAGGCGCAGCCCTCCAGGGCCTGCACGATAAAGCGCGGCTGCTCCATGGTCAGCGTGTGGGCGACACACTCGGCCCAATACGAGCGGGCCTCGCTCAGATCGCCCTCGGCCAGGGCCAGGTAGGCCAGCCCATCAAGCGGCGTGACGATCGCCGGAGAGAGCCCCAAGGAGCGGTGCAGGTCCAGCGAGGCCAGGTAGCGCAGCTTGGCCTTGGAGTGATCGCCCTGCTCCTGGGCGATCGTCCCGATCAGGCCGAGTAAATTCGCCTGACCGTTATCGTTGCCAAGCTCGGACTGAATCGCCAGGGCCTCGCTGTAGCAGCCCTCGGCAAGATCGTAGTCGCCCTGATCCTGCCCAACCATGCCCATGTTGGTCAGCACCGAGGCGACCCCGCGCAGATTCTGGATGGCCAGGTAGTGATCGAGCACCTGGGCCAGCAATTCCTCGGCCTGGCGATACTCGGATCGGTGATAGCGGACGATGGCTAGATTGAGCATTGTGGCCGCCATCCCGGCGGTATCCTGCAGCTCCCGCCGCACGGCTAGGCTCTGCTCGTAGTAGTTGATCGCCAGGTGGTTCTCGGCCTGGAGCGTGGCCAAAGTTCCCGCCGCATGGAACGCCTTGGCCCGCAGGCTCGGCTCGACCAGATCAGCAAAGGCCAGCGCGCGGGCCAGCCAGCGCCGCCCCTCGCTGATGTGGTTATGCAGCAGCCAGAAGCGCCAGAGCGTCGCGGCCAGCTGCAGGGCGATCTTCGCCTGCTCGGTACTCAGCGCCCAGGCCAGGATCGCCCGCAGATTATCGTGGTCGGCGGCGAGCCGCTGCACCCAGAGCCGCTCCTCGGGGCCGCGCAGCTGGGCGCTGGCGGTGGCTGCCAGGGCGGCGTAGTAGTCGGCGTACTGGGCATAGACCGTCTCACGCTCGCCCGCGGCGGCCAGTTGCTCCTGGGCATACTCGCGGAGCATGGTGAGCATCGTGAAGCGTGGCTCGCTGCCCTGCTGGTATTCGCACTGGATCATGCTCTTGTCCAGCAGGGTCGAGAGCTGCTCGGTGACGTCGTAGGCGCTGCTGCCGTCAAGGTTCGCAATCGCCTCCAGCGCATCAAGCGTACAGCCGCCCACGCAGACGCCCAGCACCCGAAAAAGCTGCTGCTCGGCCTCCGAGAGGTGCTGATAGCTCCAGCCGATGGCGGAGCGCAGGGTGTGCTGGCGGGGCGCCCGCGTCTGTTGGTGGTCCAGCACCAGCGTGGTCAGGGTATCCAGCCGCTCAAGCAGCTCCGGCGGCGCCATGACCTTCACCCGCGCGGCGATCAGCTGGATCGCCATCGGGATGCCATCGAGGCGGGCGCAGATCGCCGCCACCGCTGGCGCGTTCTCCGGGGTCAGGGCGAAGGCTGGCAGGACCTGCCGGGCGTGGGCGACAAACAGCGCCACGGCCGCGTAGCCCTCCAGGGTCTGCCAGTTGGCGCGGCCGTCGCGTGGCGGGGTTGGCAGGGGCAGCACCGGAACCTGCTGCTCATACGACACATGCAGCACCTCCTGGCTGGTGGTCAGAATCGTCAGCTGCGGGCAGGCGCCCAGCAGGGCGGCGATCTCGGCGGACGCCGCCAGCACGTGTTCGAGGTTGTCGAGCACCAGCAGCAGCCGGTGGCTGGCGACAGCGGCCTGAATGGCGACCAGGAGCGTTGTGCCGGCCTGCTCAGTCACATGCAGCGCCTCGGCAATTGCGGGCAGCACCATGCTCGCATCGCTCACGGCCTCCAGGGCGATAAACGCGACATTGCCGGCGAACGGCGCGCTCATCTCGGTCGCCAGCGCCAGCGCCAGCCGGGTCTTGCCGACGCCCGGCGGCCCGACCAGGGTGATCAGCCGGGACTGCCGCTGGAGCACACACTCAAACACCAGCGCCACCTCCGCCTCCCGGCCAATCAGGCGGCCCGACGGCACCGGCAGGGGCGCGAGGCCAGGGGCGGCGGGCGCTGGATCGCTGCTGATCGGGCTGCGGGCCAGCTTGATAAACTCGGGCAGCAGCGCCGGATCGATCTCCAGAAACCGGGCGATCCGCTGGGCCATGTCGCGGGAGGGCCGCAGAATTCCGTTTTCGATTTTGCGGATGGTGGAGATGGCACAGCCCACCTGGTGGGAGAGGTCATCTTGGGTGATGCTGAGCTCGCGACGCCGATATTTGACCCATGGGCCGAAGGTGGTGTAGCTATCCATCATCTGTATTCCTTGTGCGCCAGCGATGTGGTGGCGCATACACTGCTCCATCATCACGCCAGGAGGTGGCTATGTTCGACCAGACCGCGCTGCTGCGCCAAAATCTTGAGGAGATCGAGGCCTGTGGCGAGGCTTTTACGGCGTCGCTGTACGCCCGCCTGTTCACGCTGTACCCCGAGACCGCGCACCTTTTCGCCAACACGTGTATGCAGGAGCAACAGCAAAAGCTGCTGATGACGTTCGTCTTGATCCTTGATCACCTCGACGACCCCGCCTATCTTGCCGCCACCCTGCGCCGCCTGGGCCAGCTCCACTCCCACTATGCGATTCAGCCCGCCGACTTTGCGCGCCTCGGCACGGCGCTGCTCGATACGTTTGCCGAACATCTCGGCCCGGCCTGGACCCCGCAGCATCGCGCCGTGTGGGGTGCGACCTACCAGCAGCTGACCGCCATGATGCTGGCAGGCTATGCGAGTCCGAGTGCTGGAATGCCCTCATCGTCCTGAGATCGCTGCGAACGCTTGGCGGGTCTGCGTAGCCGCCAGCCTAAAGCTCCCGCAGCACCAGGGCGACCGCCTGCTCGACGCTCAGCGCGGCGCCCGCGCTAGTGGCCGCCGCCCAGGCCGCCGAATCCAGGCCGGCCCGCGCCTGCTCCTGGGCCTGCCGATACAGCTGCTGGAGCGGCGCTGGCGCGGGATAGCCGAGGGCCGCCCGCGTCGCCGCCGTCAGGCCCCACAGCCGCGCCGCCGCCTGGGACTGCCCGGCCGCCCCGGCCAGCTGGGCAAAGCCTTCCAGCACCTTGACCACCACCTGGGGCTGCTCCAGCGCCAGCGCGTGGTTGAGACACTCCAGCCAGCACGCCCGTGCCTCGGTCAGCTGGCCCGCGCTGAGGAAGATTGCGGCCAGCCCATCAAGCGGGCGATGGATGCTCTGCACGTCGCCAAGGGCTCTGAGCCGATCGAGGGCGGCGCTGAACAGCTGGCCGGCCCGCTCCGCCTGCCCCTGATCCTGGGCCAGGCTGCCCTGGAGCGCCAGCAGGTTGGCGCCGCTGTACTGATTGCCCAGGCTGGTTTGGATCTCCAGGGCCTGCTCGAAGCACAGCGCACTGTCGGCGTAGGCCTGCTGGCGCTGCAGCAGCAGCCCGCGCTCGGTCAGCGCCATCGCCATGCCCTGCCGATCCGCCAGCTCGACGTACAGCGCCATGGCCTCGGCCAGGATGGCCTCGGCTTTGGTCTCGTCGCCCTGCTGGCGGGCGATCGAGCCAGAGTTCAGCAGGCTCAGGGCCAGCCCGGCGCGATCGTGAAGCGTGCGGCGGAGATCGATACACTCGCCGTAGGCTGCAATCGCCTGGGCGTAGTCGGCCTGGAGCGAGGCCAGGGTTCCGGCGGCGTGGAGGGCGCTGGCGCGAATCGCCGGATCGATCGCCGTGGCGCTGGCCAGGGCCACAGCCAGCCAGCGCCGCCCCTCGCTCACGTGGCCCCGGAACATCCAAAAGCGCCAGAGCATGCCGCCGAGCTGCAGGCTGATCTCCGGCCTGCAGCTGTCGAGGCCCCACTGGAGGATCGCGCGCAGGTTCTCGTGCGCGTGGGTCAGCGTATCGAGCCACTGCTGCTCCTGCGGGCTGCGGAAGTGGGCCTGGGCCTGCTCGGCCAGCCCGAGGTAGTAGCCCACATAGGCCGCCTCGAGCGCCGTCCGCTCGCCAGACAGGCTCAGCTGTTCGAGCGCATACTCGCGCAGGACGGTCAGCATGCTAAAGCGCGCCTCGCCGAGCCAGTCCGCGTGGCTTTGCAGCAGGCTGTGGTCGCGCAGGGCCGCGATGTGTTCCGCCACCGCCGCTGGCTCATCGGCCAGCGCGGCGAAGACCGCCGCGACCGCGGCGGGGTGGAAGCCGTCCTTGAAGATGCCCAGGCGCCGAAAGAGGTGCTGCTCCTGGCTGCTCAGCAGCCGATAGCTCCACTCAATCGCCGCCCGCAGCGTGTGCTGGCGGGCCGGGCGGTCGGAATGGCGCTGCTGGGCGACCTCAAGCACGGTCTCAAGCCGCTCGAGGAGACGCTGGGGCGGCAGAACTTTAACTCGCGCCGCGATCAGCTCAATCGCCAGCGGCAGCCCATCAAGCCGCCCGCAGATGGTGGCCACGGCGGCGCCATTCTCGGCGGTGAGACTGAAGCCAGGCTGAACCAGGCGGGCGCACGAGACAAACAGCCGGATCGCATCGTAGGCGTCCAGGCCGTCCCAGGGCGGCAGCGGGGCCAGCGGCGGCCTGGTCAGCGGCAGCACATGAACGCCCTGCTCGGCGCTCACCTGCAACAGGGAGCGGCTGGTCGCCAGGATTTTCAGCTGCGGACAGGCCTGCAGCAGCGCCGTGATCGTCGCCCTGGCCTCCAGCACATGCTCCAGCGTGTCCAGCACCAGCAGGAACGGCGGCTGCTGGAGGACGGCCGCGATCGTCGCCAGCAGCGGCTGGACGGCGTGTTCGCGAATATCCAGGGCTTCCCTGATCGCGGTCAGCACGCCGGTTGGGTCGGTGACGGTCTCCAGCGCGACAAAACAAATCCGCTCAGGGAAGGCCTCGGCGAGCGCCCCCGCCACGGCAATTGCCAGGCGCGTCTTGCCAATCCCCGGCGGGCCAACCAGCGTGATCAGCCGCGTCTCATGGTGCAGCAGCTGGCGTTTAATCGTGCTTAGCTCGCGCTCGCGCCCAATCAGGGCAACCGGGTTGACCGGGAGCGGACGATAGACTGTGGCCGGGGGCGCCTGTGGCGGCGACTCGGGGTCCAGCAGGGCGGATAGCCGGGCGACCTGGACAAACGCCGCTCGCTCCGTCGGCTGAATCTCCAGACAGATCGCCAGCCGATCGGCGACGTCGCGGGAGGGCCGCAGGTTGCCTGACTCGATTTTGCGAACCGTCGACACCGCATAGCCGATTTTACGGGCAAGCTCATCCTGGGTTAAATCCAGCGCTTTGCGGCGGAGCTTAATCCAGGGGCCAAGTTTGGTGTGGCGAAACATCAGATGGCCTCACGTGTTGAAATGGCGAAATCTATGGCCCGGCAAGGGGCATACGCAAAGTGCTCAAGCGACGATGGCCTCCATCGCCCTGAGCACTTTGCGTATGATGTCTGTATTGTAGCAGCCTATTGCGGGCGTGCGCTGCCGTTGGAATGCCGATTTGCTAGAATCGAATAGCCGCGCCGCCAGCCAGAGACAGCAGCGCGCCGCCAGGACTCGTAAGTCCTGGCGGCGCGTTGGCGTGGCCGGAGTGCAGACCCTAGCGGTGTGACCGCATCAGTGCGGCGGGCGCTCCTCGGTTGATTGGGCATAATAGCGCCAAACCACCGCACAGGGCAGGAGAATCAACACCGCACACCAGATCAGAATCATCCTGAACCTCCGTATGATCTAGCGCGCCTCGGCGGTGCGCTGCAGCAGCTCTTCGCCCAGCAGGCCCAGCAGGACCGCGTACTCGCTGCCGGCATGCTCGGGGTGCAGCTCCAGCCGCGTCCGCTCAAAGTACTGCACCAGCCGCCCGTTCCCGTCGGTGAAGGCCGCGCCAATCGGGTAGCCGAAGGTGTACAGCCCGCCGCGATCGCTCCAGAACGCTCGGAAGGCCGGGTTGATCGTGTGGCCGGTTGGCGCAAAGTACCAGAGCTGGTCGGCGGCGCTGGCCGGGGCAGCCTGGGGCGCTTCCTGGAAGCCCAGCTCGACGCCCATCAGGCCCAGCAGCGTTTCATATTCGGTGCCGGCGTACGCGGGGTGATACTCAAAGCGCACCCGCTCGAAGTACTGCACAATCACGCCGTCGCTCTGGACGGTCGGCTCGGTCAGCGGCAGGCCGTAGATGCGCAGCCCGCCGCCCCGCTCCCAGCGGGCCTTGAAGCGGATGTCAATCGACGCGACCGTCAGCCGGGGCAGGGCCACCGCTGGCAGATCGTCGCCGTCGCCGTCATCATCGTCGTCGCCGTCGTCCGAGGTGGGCACTGGCAGATCGTAGCTAATCGGGTCGATGTCAAAGTCGCCCGTGCCATCGGTGTAGCGGAAACTGAGCTTGATCTTGACTTGATTCTTCTTGATCTTGATCTTGAGCTTGAAGTCGACCATGCCGCCGGTGTCGATGGTGTTGTTCAGCCCGATGCCGATAATGATTTTGCCATCGCTGATTTCGAACACATAGCCCGCTCCTTCGAGGAAGCTCAGGTCGACCAGCTCGCCAAAATCATCGAGATCAAGGGTGAGATACATCGCATCGGCGCGGCCGCCATCATTCCTAATTTTGATCTTAATCATGAAGAAAATGACATCGCCATCGAATTCGAACTCGGTCTCTGGCGGGCTGATAATGATGATCGCTGGCGGGCCGCTCTCCCGCTCAATATCCACCAGCACATCGTCCAGTGTGTAGGTGCCGGTGCCGCCGGTGACGCTGAACTGCAGCCGGTTGAGCGACTCGCGGGTAAAGCCGCCGGGAACCGGCAGGTTGATCAGGCGGGTGGTGCCGGAGGCGGTGCCAATAATAATATCGGCGGTGTTGCGGGCCAGATGCAGGCGGGCCTCAAGGCGCACGGCGCTGCTGATGCCGTAGGTGGCGCTGATGCTGGCGCCGTCGCGGAGCAGCACGCCGCCATCGCCAAAGCTGACCAGCTCAAACAGCGCCCCGCCATCAACCTCCAGGCCCAGGCTGGCCCCGGCGGTCTCGCTGATGCTGGCGGTCAGCGTGGTGCGCACCACCAGATCGTACTTGTCGTTGCCGTTGACGTTGGGGTCGTTGCCGTTGACCGGCGGCAGCCCGGCGGGATAGGCATTGAAGCGCACCTCGGCGGCCCCGGCACCGCCGCTCAGGGCCAGCGCATTGCCGCGCCCAATCGGGCTGGCGATGATCTCAGCGGTATCGGTCTCGACGGCCAGCGTGCCCAGCTCCAGCGCGGTGGTGCTGCCAGCGGCCAGCGGGCCAAGCGGGATCCCGCCGAAGGTGGCGCGGGCGATCGGCTGTTTCTGGGGTGCGGCGGCGGTGGGGCGGCTCGGCAGCCCGACGAACAGGCTGGCGACGAACATCACAGCCAGTAATCCCTGCCAGCGGTGGATCCAACAACGATCGAAGGCGTACATATGCGGCTCCTTCCTTGGGCCGGGCGCAGTTTCTCCGGCGCCCGGCCTACGACACGTGTCCGTAGCAGATACCGCTGCCGCCGCCAAAAAGTTACGGTTTTTAATAAGTACTAGGACTTATGGCTGTGTGCAGGCTCAGGCCGGAGCGCTTTGGCCCCTGATTATGGCACCTACAAAACGATCTTCGCCGCCTGTCCGCCGCCCTTCGCCTATGTCGACCTCGACCTGCTGGCCGTCAACATGCGCCAGATCCTTCGGCGCGCCGCTGGCCGACGGGTCCGAATCGCCTCCAAGTCGATCCGCTGCGTGGCGATTATCGAGAAGATTCTGGCGGCCAACCCTGCCTTTGCCGGGATTATGTGCTTCACCGCGCCCGAGGCGGTCTGGCTTAGCCGGCAGGGCTTCGACGATCTGCTACTCGGCTATCCGTGCTGGCGGCCCGAGCACGTGCGGGCCATGTGCGGCGAGATCGCCTGTGGCAAAACGCTGGTGGCCCTGGTCGACTCGCTGGAGCACATCCGCCACCTGGGGGCGCTCGCGGCCGCCAGCGCCCCCAGGTGGCGGCCGCGAGCGGCGTGGTCCTGCCGGTCTGCCTGGATATCGATATGTCGCTGCGGCTGCCGGGGCTGCACTTTGGCGTGATGCGCTCGCCGCTCCGCTCGGCCGCAGCGGTGCTGCCGCTAGCCGACGCCATCGCCGCCAGCCCGCACCTGCGCCTCGACGGAATCATGGGCTACGAGGCTCAGATCGCCGGTCTCGGTGATCGGGTGCCCGGCCAGACGGCCAAAAACCTGGCTGTGCGGGTGCTCCAGCAGCGCTCGCGGGCGGCGGTGGCCCGGCTGCGCACGGCGGTGGTCGCGGCCCTGCGCGAGCGGGGAATGCCGCTGCGCTTCGTCAACGGCGGCGGCACCGGCAGCATCGAGTCAACCATCCGCGAGCCAGATGTCAGCGAGGTGCTGGTCTGCTCGGAGACCGAGCGCCCCGAGATTCTGCGCGCCGCTCAGGTATCGCTGGGTGCGCTGGGCATCATTGCCAGCATCACCCTGCGCCTGGTGCCGACCTACCACCTGGAGTATGTCTGGCAGCCCGAGACCCTGAGCGGCTGCCTCGATCAGCTGGGCCACAGCACCGCCGCCAACCGCAACTTCGAGTTCTACTGGCTGCCCCACACCGACACCGTGATGACCAAGCGCATGAACATCTCGCAGCGCGCCGCCCACAGCCAGGTCCGCCACACCCTGCGCCACTACCAGGAGCTGGTGCTGGAAAATAGCGTGCTCTGGCTGATCAGCGAGGTCTGCCGCCACTTCCCGGCCACGGCGCCGCTGGCCAGCGGGCTGCTCGCCGGCCTGATCTCCAGCGGGAAAGACATCAACGCCAGCCACAAGATTTTCGCCACGCCACGGCTGGTCAAGTTCCAGGAGATGGAGTACAGCCTGCCGGTGGAGACCATGGCCGTGGCGCTGGAGGCGATCGATCGCAGCATCCGCCGCCAGCGCTTCCAGGTCCACTTCCCGCTGGAGTGTCGGGTTGTGCGCGGCGATACCATCGACCTCAGCCCGGCGTCGGGCCGCGACTCGGCCTACATCGCCGTGCATATGTACAAGGGCATGGCCTACCGCGAGTACTTCGCGGCGCTGGAGGCGATCCTGCGCTCCTACGGCGGGCGGCCGCACTGGGGCAAGCTGCACACCCTGACCGCCCGCGAGCTGGCGCCGCTCTACCCGCGCTGGGATCACTTCCAGGCGGTGCGCGCCAGCCTCGACCCAGCGGGGGTGCTGCTCAACCCCTACCTGCGCAGCATCCTTGGCGTCAGCGCCTGAAAGACTCGGCGTGGTGTACTAAGGGAATTTTTACCTCGCCCCGTGGCCCAGAGGGCACCCCGAGAGGGGTCGCTGCCACAGCAGCGGGGGAGAGGGCTGACTTTTGCCCATGCCTGTACCCGTCGCTCAATGTTGACGCTCAGCTAAAACTGCCTGTATACTTCAACCCACCACTTTGGACAATCGTATATCGAGAGCACGACTATGCAGTTTCGTCGACGATGGGCATCCTCATCGGGCATAGCGCTGAGCGTCGGCATCGTGCTGACAATCGGTGTGATCACGTTTTATCTGCTCGTGGCCCCGACCCTGCGCAGCAACGCCATTCTGCAACAGCAGGTTCGCGCTGAGACGATCAAGCGCGATCTGGAAAGCTATCTAGAGGTGTCCCAGCAGATCGCCCGCTCCACCTCGGCGCTGGCCGCGCCCGTTCGCGGCGATCCCGCCCAGATCGAGCGGCTGCTTGAGCGGATGCTGGTCGCCGCGCCGCCCGAAACGGTTTTTGGGATCGGGGTCTGGTTCGAGCCGAATGTGTTTACGCCGACCGCCGCTTTGTTCGGCCCCTATGTTCACCGCGTTGCTCTGAGCGACCCGACCCCGCTGCTCACCTACGAGTGGACCACGCCGGACTATGATTTCCCCAGCCAGCCCTGGTACCAGGCCGGCAAAACTAGCAATGGCCAGACGGCATTTACCGACCCCTACTTTGATACCGGCCTGGTCTATATGAGTATTGTCCAGCCCTTCTACGCGGAGAATGGACAATTCTCCGGCGTGATCACCGTCGATATGATCCTGCCTCAGCTACAAAGCATCGTGAGCCAGGCCAACACCAACCCGGACGAAATTATCTATGTCATGACTCGCGCTGGCCGCCTTTTCGCCCATCCCGACGAGGCGCTGCTCCTGGAGTTTATGCGCGGGCGGGGCGGCAGCGGGCAAAGTCTGCTCGATGTCGCCGAGCCGGATCTGGCCACGTTTGTCAGCGCCGGGTCGCCTGGACGCCGCCACGCCGACCCAGCTGCCCACCCGGTGCTTGCAACCCTGGATCCAGGCGGCTGGACCCTGCATAGCCTCGCCCGCCAAAGTTTTTTGTTTCGCGATGCAATTAACCTGCGCAATATCTGCGCGGTCGCCCTGCTATTTCTCTGGCTGGGGATTGGCACAATCCTGGCGATTATCCGCCGCTCGCGCGCCCGCATCGACACGGCCCACCAGGCGATCGCCCATGGCGAGCAGAAGTATTCCGAGCTGTTCAACTACGCGCCCTACCCGATTTTTCTGCTCGATACCGCCAGCGGCGCCTTTGCCCTGGCCAACCCGGCGGCGCTGCACTTCTACGGCTATACCGCCAGCGAGCTTGAGCAGCTAACCCTCAGCGCGATCTTGCAGCAGCCGGAGCGCGGCATCCCCCAGCGCTACGCCGAGCAGCGTGGGCTGTTCGAGGACCAGCATCGCAAACACAATGGCCAGATGGCCGCCGTGGCGGTGCGGGCGCAGGCGGTTGATGTCGCTGGCCGACACTATCTGCAATGCTATATTCTCGATAGCAGCGAACAAAAACAGGCCGAGCAGCAGGTACAGATCCAGCAGGATTTGATTCGGTCCCAGGAAAATGCCCTGGCCATGGCCGCCACGCCGCTGATTCCGATCACCGACCAGATCGTGGCCGTACCACTGATCGGCCCGCTCGATGTCCAGCGCGCCGGGCAGATTATCGCTACGCTTGCAGCCGGTGTTGAGGCCACCCGCGCCCAGATTGTTGTGATCGACGTCACCGGTGTATCGATGGTTGACATTACGGTTGCCGAGCTGCTGATTGAAGCTACCCAGGTGCTTACGCTGCTGGGTGCCCGCACGGCAATCACCGGCATCCAGCCCGATGTAGCCCAGATGCTGGTGTCGCTGGGGGTCGATCTCAGCGATCTGATCACCTACAGTACACTGCAAAGCGGCATTAGCCAGGAGCTTGCCCGCCGCCGGTCGATGTAGCAGGGTGGCCTTCTTGGCTTGGGGTAGCATGGCGGCGGACGCAAAAACTACCGCGATGTCAAACACGCCAAGCGCCGCAAACGCTGGACGGGCTAATCGGCGTGGCCACGCGCAACAATTGTTAACAAACGCGACTGGCCTTTGAAGCCAGTCGCGTTTGTTGATCCAGGACAGAATCGATTATTGCTCCAGATAGATGTCCGCAATCTGCATGGCCAGATCCTCCTCGGGCAGGTCGTAGTCGCGATTGAGCAGCACAATCACCGCCAGCCGCTGCTCTGGGAAGCGGGCATAGGCGGTTATAAAGGCCAGCCAGTGGCCGTCATGGCTCACAGATGGCACGCCGTTGTAGTCGCCAACAGTCCAGCCAAAGCCGTAGTCGGATTGGCTACCATCAGCCAGGGTTGGCGGCGTCAGGGCTTCGTTCATCGATGATTCGCGCACCAGGGTGTTGTTGGTCAGCGCTTGCTCGTACAGCGCCAGATCCTCGACGGTGGAGTACACTGAGCCTGAGCCGACCGCATTATCCAACGGGTCGCTATCATACGCCGTTGCCTCACCGCCATCCGTGGTGTAGCTATGGGCGATCTCAGGGCTGGATCGGCGCCGCGGATCGGGCAACGAAAACGTGTGATCCATCTTGAGCGGGCCAAAGATGCGCTGCTGCATAAAATCACGGAGTGGCTGCCCCGAGATGGCCTCAATCAACGAGCCAAGGACTTCATAGCCGATGTTGCTGTAGGAGAATTCTGCGCCTGGTGCCGACTGAAGCTCGCCCAGGGTGGACAGGACGGTTAAGACGTCGCGGTTTGTTGGCGTCTCCGACTGTTCCAGCAGCGCCTCAAACAGGCTGTCGTCCTCATAGACCTCCGGCAGACCCGAGGTGTGGTTGAGGAGATGGCGGATCGTCAGCTCGTCGCCAAAGCGCGCCAGCTGCGGCAGATAGGTGCCTATGGGATCATCGACCTTCAGCTTGCCTTCCTCGGCCAGCAGCAGAATGCCCATCGCGGTGAACTGCTTGCCAACTGAGGCTAGGTGAAAGACGCTTTTTGGCGTCAACGGAGTCGCCTGTTCCAGATCCGCCAGTCCATAGGCGGCCTTATGCAAGATCTGCCCGTCACGAACCACAATTACCGCGCCGCCGGGCGTCGTAGAGTCGATAAAGGATTCCATGATCGCATCCACCTGGCGGGATAGCTCCGCGCTGGCCGGGCTGGTGAATCGGCCCGGAGTGGCCGTTGCCGCTGACGCTGTTGGGGCCGGGATAGCCGTATTGGCGGCTGAGGCGCAGCTCGCCAGCAGCACCAGGCCCGCCATAAGACCCATGCCCAACCATCGGAGACGCCGACCGATCACGTTTGCCATAGAATATTCCTTTCCGCATACGCCAGGTTGGTTCTGGTTTGGAGCGAGTACAGCCCGGCCCGAGTAAATCCAAGGTATACTGATCCGGCATTCATGGTATCACAGGAGATTCGTATGCGCGGAATTGACCTCACCGACGACGAACGGACGCAGTTGGATGCCCTGGTGCGCCGTCCACGCCCCAACAGCTGGCGGTGAATGGCGATTGTCAATCGCCAAACAAAACCCCTTTCCGGGCCAATACGCGTCAGCAAGCGCAGTATGTCAGGCCCTGTCACTGTAACCATCGGCCTGCTGGTGTACCTGGAATGGGGCACTAGGGCGGACAGGCAACATTAACCAGCCTGCATTTGGTATAGAATGTCACTGGTTCAGCCTATTCCGACCCCATGGCGGCCAGCCACGACAAACGGCCAGAGTTATTTAGGAGGAATTCGTATGACGCTTATTCCAAGCATGCTTCTGCGGAAACTGTACACCGTCGGAAGTCTCCAAAACACCGCTGATGGTGTCCAGTTTGCGATCAAGAACCGCCTGAGCGACGCCGAACTGACCGAGCTGCAAGGTGTGACCATCGCTGGTCAGGCCGTCCCCAGAAGCGCACTGACACTCGATCTGGGCGACGGGACAATCGTGGCGCCGGACGAGATTTCCTCCAGCCAGCCCGTCGCCTTCGCGCTAGGCAAGACGTTGCTGGTCCGTGCGGCCATCGCTGCGCTGCCCCACGGCAAGTACCCCATCGAGATCGCGTTCAACTCCAAGCCGTTCGGCGCCCTCCAGTTCGAGGTCGAGGACTCCATCGCCGAGGTTACGATGGATCTGGTTCGCATCCCCCGCGACGACGACGATGATCTGGGCGATGGGATTATCCGCAAGCGCCAGGCGTTTGTGGAGCAGATCACCGGCAAAAAGCTGGAGCATGTAATCAAGTACTCCTTCGATCCGCACATTGTCAAGGGCAACTGCGAGCATTTTGTGGGCGTGACCCAGGTGCCGATGGGCCTGGCCGGGCCGCTGCGGGTCAACGGCGAGCACGCCCAGGGCGAGTTTCTGATCCCGCTCGCCACAGCCGAGGGCACGCTGGTGGCATCATACAACCGCGGCATCAAAGTGATGAATCTGTCTGGCGGCGTCAAATCCACCGTGGTAGCCGATGCGATGCAGCGCGCCCCGGTGTTTGTGTTCGACGACGCCCGCGCCAGCCGCGATTTTGTGGCCTGGATCCAGGAAAATCTGCCCAAGATTCGCGAAGAGGCCGAGACGACCTCGCGGGTGGCCAAGCTGCTCTACATCGACCCCTACCTGTCCAACAAATTCGCCTACCTGCGCTTCAACTTCTCCACCGGCGACGCCGCCGGGCAGAATATGGTCGGGCGCGCCACCTTCGCCGCCTGTAGCTGGATTCTCGACAACTACAGCGGCGTCCGCCACTTCTACCTGGAGTCCAATCTCGCCACCGATAAAAAGGCCTCGCAGGTCAATATCATGCACACCCGAGGCAAGCGCGTGACAGCGGAGGTGGTGATCCCGCGCGAGGTGCTGGTCGAGCAGATGCGGGTTGAGCCGGAGGGGCTGGCCTACCACTACGGGGTGGCCAGCATTGGCGGTTTCCTGTCGGGCGTGAACAACAACGGCCTGCACTCCGCCAACGGCATCACCGCCATGTTTATCGCCACCGGTCAGGATGTAGCCAACGTCGCCGAATCATCGGCGGGCATCCTCTACTGCGAGGTCACCCCGGAGCGCGATTTCTACCTGTCGCTGACAATCCCGTCGCTGATTGTGGCCACCCACGGCGGCGGCACCAATCTGGCCACCCAGCGCGAGTGCCTAGAGTTGCTGGGCTGCTCAGGCATGAATAAGGTCCAGAAGCTGGCCGAGATTATCGCGGCGGTGGCGCTGGCCGGCGAGATCTCGCTGGCCTCGGCGATCTCGTCGTCCGATTGGGTGTCGAGCCACGAGCAGTACGGGCGCAACCGCTAGCTGCTGGTCGAGGATCCTGTGGGAGGTGGCTGACCCGCTCATTCAGGGTGTTTTCACTTGGATTAATCCTCGTGCGAAAGCGCTGCGCCATAGTGTGACTGAACCTCTATAGCCGTAGGCGCAGGTGCGCCCAGTCAGGAGCGCTAGCAGCGCTAGGCCCTCGGCCCCCGCCACCTCACGCTGGGTCAGGGCTGGGGGAACCCAGGCGCTTTTTTTTCATGGCGGGGCCGCTGATAGGTGCCGCCCAGGGTGGCGCTGCGCCTGAAAGACCGCCGCTCCAGCGGTGCGAAAGCGGGCCTGTCAGCGAAAGGCGGTGGCGCGTGCGATGGGCGCATTGGCCCACTGGCCAGCGACATCCTAGGGCAGGTCCGCCGCCATGGCGTCGATCACCAGCCGCGGCCTGGACGCTCTAAAGTCAGCCGTCCCAACGTGGAGGGGCAAATCCGCTCACTCCACATTTGTTGGTGCTCCTCCTTAGAGTGTTTGCCAACCTGGGTTAAGCTAATAATTTTATACTCCATAGTGCGCGAAAACCCCACTGCTGGTCGGTGGGGTTTTCGTGCACATCCACCCTTGACACGGATCGTTCTTTGAGGGGACCCCGGAGAGGGGAAGATTCCCACGAATTTCCTTATTCGAACGGGATTGCACCTAGCCCTCAGCTCACCGCTTTCTTCACCAGTGCGCCGATCCTTTCCTCGACGGCGGCGGTTAGCTCCATCAGCGCGAAGGCGGTCGGCCACATGGCGCCTTCGTCGAGGGTCGCCGTGTCGCTGAAGCCGAGCGTCGCGTACCTCGTGTTGAACTTCTGCGCGCTTTGGAAAAAGCAGAGAACCTTGCCGTCCTTGGTATACGCGGGCATCCCATACCAGAGTCGCGGCGAGAGGACTGGCGCGCTCGCTTTGATGATCTCGTGGAGCCGCGAGGCCATGGTGCGCTCTGGCTCCGGCATCTCGGCGATCTTCGCGAGCACGTCGCTTTCCCCTTCCGCCTTGGTCTTGTTGGCCCGCTCTTCCGCCTTAAGCTCTTTGGCGCGCTCCTTCATCGCGGCGCGTTCCTCGTCGGTGAATCCCTGCGTGCCCTTTTTTTCAGATTGGCTCATAGAAACCTCCTTATACTGAAATCCTAATCTGGGTTGGAAACCGCGCCCCAGCTTGCATGGATTCAGGAACCCCTCCTCAGGAGTACTCCTGAGGCATCGGCGCGCCGGTCTCCAGCAGCGTCTTCATGTTGCTGAGGATCCAGGTCCAGCCGCCGCTCTGCAAGCCGGTGTAGGTCGCCGTCTGGCCCTGGAAATCCTCGTGGACCACGGTCACCTTGGTCACGCCGCCGGGCAGCGCCTCCAGCTCCCAGGTGACCGTCGTGGGGGCATCTTCGTTCATCGGGGGCCAGAGTGAGTGATAGGTGTGCACCAGCCGCTTGGGTGGCTCGGACGCAACCACCTCCCCCTCAACGATGGCGGCGCCATTGGGCATGTGATAGGTAAAGGGCGAGCCGACGGTGAGATCGGTCTGCAGTGTGCTGCCATAGTAGTAGCGGGCGGTGAACTCCGCCGTGGTGATCGCCGCCCACACCCGCTCGGGCGGGGCATTAATGATGATCTGATACACGAGCCGGGGCTTTGAATCGGTGGTCATACCAGGGCCTCCTTCAAGCGCTGTTTTGAGATCGGCGAGCGCGCTTACCCGCACGGCCGCGTATTTGTTGATCCAACGGTCCGCGATGAGCTGAATTGGGACGGGGTTCAGGTAGTGCAGTTTCTCGCGGCCCACTTTGCGCGTGGCGATCAGTCCGGCGGCGTGTAGCACGCGCAGGTGCTTCATCACCCCGAACCGTGTCATTGGCAGCTCCGACTCCAGCGCGGTAAGCGTGCGGCCGTCACGCTCAAAGAGGAGGTCAAGCAGCCGCCGCCGGTTTGGATCCGCGAGGGCGCGAAAAACAGATTCATCGTCCATGTTGGAATTATATGTGACCTAATAGTCACATGTCAAGAGCTATACCATGGCCGATCAGGGCATGGGCAAATCCAGGGCATGGGCAAATCCAGGGCATGGGCAAAGTCGCGATTCGGGCCAGTTGTACCCCACTGCTTCCCCTCGCCCGCGCACGGGGAGAGGGGTGGCCGCCGCTGCGGCCGGGGTGAGGGCGGACTTTGCCCATGCCCTGTGGGCAAATCCCTGTCTCTATCGTGGTAGCGGCTTCCGTGGTAGGATGGGCTACCCCCCCACGTAAACAAGGAGCAGTGGATGCGTGATCCTGCGAGTTCACAGGCAAACATCACCTTTGTCAAAGTCAAAGTCGATTTGACTTTGACAAAGGTGATGTTCATCTCTGCCTAGAAAACCGGGCAGGAATTTACAGTGACGCACAGATAGCGGCGAGCTTACTGATACCATTCAGCATTGAATATAAAGCATAATTGCGCTCCCATACGCCACGAACGGTGGCTCCCCTCGCCCGTGGCCCAAAGGGCACCCCGGAGCGGGGTTGGGGGTGAGGGATCACACTGCAACACTCTCCTATGGCTGAATGGTATGAGTGATGGTTTTTATTGTTTCAATAAAAACCCTAAAGAACCACTACAACAAAGCCGGAAAGTATCGTGGTTTAACGAATATATCCTCGGCGCTGTTGTTGTTCGCTTTTTCGCTCGAGTTTGGTGGTCTTGATTCAGTAAGTTCCAGCGGCGTCTGTGGAATGTAGCCCCAGCCTAAGCGCAGAACCATTGTCACCTGTGAACCCAACCGCCTACACCGCGTCGCGCAGGTCCAGCGCCGGGCCGGCCACGCACAGCAGGCGGTCGCCCTTGCGGGTGTTGTGCCAGCAGCCGCCGCACAGGCCCACCCCGCAGGCCAGCGGCTGATCGAGCACGAACTGAGCGAAGCCGGGCTTCCAGTTGAAGCGATCGCGGCGAATGCGCTGGGCCAGCCGGGCCGCCAGCGCGGCGCTTCCGGCGGCCACCAGCTGGTCGGCCCACAGCAGCGGGGTGTCCAGGCGGCTGCCGGGGCCGGCGGAGTCGAGCAGCGCCAGCACGTCGCCGCTGGTCGCCAGGTACTCCACGTCGGGCGCCAGCACATACGGCGGGATTCTCCGAGCTTCGGCGGCGCTGGTCAGCAGCACCACCGCGCTGCCGCCTCTGGCCGCCTGGGCCGCCAGGGCCAGCAGCGCCCCAGTGGCGATGTCCTCGGCGATCAGCAGCAGCGCCCGCTGGCCCGCCGTGGGCTGGATCGGCCGCCCGAGCGGGCCGAGCAGGTCGAGGGTTGCACCAGGGAGCTGCGCCGCCAGCCAGGCGCCGCCGCGCTCGGCAGTGTCGACCAGCAGCGTGGCGGTGTGGGTCCGGTCCGCGTCAACAATCCAGAACGGGCGGCGCAGCAGCGGGTCGGCGCTGCCGACGGCGGTGCAGTGGGCCATCACAAACTGCCCGGCCTGGGCGGCGGCCAGCGCCGGAGCCGCGACGGTCAGCCAGTGGAGGTCGGCGGTGAGCGCACGATTATCGAGTACAGTTGCTTCCATCGGGCTATTATCAAACAAGCCTGGCGAATGTGCAACGCATGGTATTATCGGCAGATACGCCACGAGCGGCGCTTCCTCAGGCGCCGCTCATCATTTCGAGGAGCTTTTTCGTGTCGAAATGGATTAAGTTTATTTTGATTGCGGCGCTGCTGGCCGGCTGTACTGTCGAGTCCAACCAGCGGGTTGAGGTGCAGCCACCTGCGCCGACCCGCTGCTGCGCCGCCCGTTCTGGATTGTTGACGCGGACCGGACCCACACCGCCACGCTGCTGGTCGACACTGCCGAGCGCGGCGGCGCCTGGCTGGCGGCGCAGCTCCC
>DAOTUS010000460.1:0-2345 GCA_034437415.1 Herpetosiphonaceae bacterium | reverse complement strand
GGGTCGAACATTTCTGCGCTGGTTTGTCCGTCTCGTCGGCGCATACCAGCGGCTCAAGAGTGTAAAAACCCCTTTTTTGCAGGATTATTGCGCTACGAGAGACTTTTCAGACAGCTTCTGAGGCTGCTGCAGCGACCCTCAACGATGTCAAACGTCTCGACTGTGCGAAATTCACGCCCATCACAATGATCCAAATGGTCATTTCTGGCTGGCTGTCCCACCTCGCCGATCACGCCCTCCTTCAGGGCCAGCAGGGCGGCGTTCACATACTGCAGCTGGGCCTCGGAAAACGACGACTCGACCGAGAAGCGCTGCACGTTGGGGTAGAGAATGCTGGTGTACTCGCCATACTTTTTGACGTAGACCGGCACGACGCCTGGGCGCTCGTGGCCGCCGCGCTCGATGCCTGGGCCAGTAAATTTAGCCCGAATATCGGCGAACAGCGCCTCGGTATGCACCAGCTCGGCGCGAATCTCGGCGGAGGAGAGGAGCGGCTGCTTCATCGTAAAACGCTCCAGCTAGTACGCAATCACCCGACCGCGATCAATCGACAAACTCCAGCGTGAGCAGCCGGGGCGGCCGGCCCTGGTCCTCGGCGTGCCAGTGCTCCCTGAACTGGGCGAGGGCCAGCCCGTGGGCGGCGGCGGCCTCCAGAAACTCCGCGATATGGTGGACAAACGCCGGAATCTCGACCGCCGCCTGGTCGCGCTGGAAGGTGGCCTTGCCGCCCTGGTACTGGCGGAACGGGTGCAGCTCGCAGATCAGGATCTGCCCGCCCGGCCGCAGCGCCCGCCGCGCCTGGCCAAAGATAAAGCCCAGGTCGGCGATATGCTCCAGCACCAGATTGCCCACGATCAGGTCGGCCGACTGGTCGGCGCAGGGCCACGGGCGGGTCAGGTCGGCCTGGGCGAAGCGGACGTTGGCCGCCGCAATCTTGGCCCTGGCCTGGGCTAGCATGCCCGCCGAAAAATCCAGCGCCAGCACCTGGTCGGCGCTGCTGGACAGAAACGCGGTGTTTTTTCCCGTCCCACAGCCAAGCTCCAGCGCCGCCCGATAGCGCCGCCCGGCCAGCAGCTGGCGGGTCACCGCCGCATCGAGGTCGCGGGTCAGGTTGCGGTCGACGTCGTAGGTTGTGGCCCAGGCGGTGTAGGCGGCTTGAATGGTCATTGGGTCTCCGGTAGCTACCAGCTACCAGCTACCAGCAACTAGCTACCAGCTACCACTCACACCACCTGCCGGCAGACGCTGCACAGCAGGCGCTCGCCGATCAGCGCGAGCTGGGCCGGGCGGCCGCACATTGTGCAGTGGGGCGCCTGCAGCGGCGGGTTAAACAGCGGGCAGTAGCTCATCAGGTGCGGCTGATGCTCGGTGCCGAGCATTGTGACGGGCGCCTGGATTGTGGCGACGCTAACGGTCTCGGCGGCCAGCGACAGCGCGTAGCGATACTCCTGCTCCTCCAGCAGCCGCTTGCGCTCCTCATCGAGGGTTGTGGCCGGGCCGCCATCCTCTTCCTCTTTTTTGGCCCCCAGCGCCAGGCCCGAGTCCTCCTTGAGCGCATCGTAGAAGGCGTTGATGCGGGCCTGCTCTACCGCCAGCAGCTGGGCCAGCTCGGCCTCGTGGAGCACCTTCTGTGGGTAGACCGTCAGCTCCAGCCAGCGCCGGGCGGTCATCAGGGCCACGCTGATGTGCTCTTCGGTCAGGCCGGTGGTCGGGAGCGGCGCCAGCAGCGCCCGCAGCGGCGTGATATCGGTGCTGGCGGGCCAGACGGTCCCGGTCTCATAGTCCACGCAGCAGGCCAGCATCTGCTCCTCGATCACCTCGCGCTCGAAGCGCAGCCGATAGGTGATGCGGAACAGGAGGCGCTGCTGGGTCTCGCCAACCGTGATCGAGACACCCTCGACGAGGTTGCGCTCGGCGACCTGCTCCAGCAGCAGCGCCGGATCGGGGGTGAACTGCAGGTGGGCGCGGTGGGTTGGGCGGCCACGGGTGCGCAGCTGCTCGGCCAGCGTCACCGTCAGCGACGAGTTGGGCGACAGCAGCTGCATCTCGGGATCGAGCGCGGCCATCTGTTTGTCGGTCGTGACGTTGAGCGTCTCTTTGCCAAAGACCCGCGCCAGCGAGCCGGGGATCGTCAGTGTCCAGGCGTTTGGCCCGGTGTCGACGACCTCAATATGCAGATCGGCGGCGGCGCGCCGGAGAAAATCATCCATTGTGTACTCACCTTTGTAGGTATCTGCTCAATAAAGCAGGGTAGCGGTTACGGTGCGGCCCAGGAGGCACCGAGGTTGAGGTCGGCTGCCCGTTCGGCAATCACATCCGCCAACGGTGGAATCTGCTGTTCACCC
>DAOTUS010000459.1:0-2597 GCA_034437415.1 Herpetosiphonaceae bacterium | reverse complement strand
CCATGGACGTTTGTCTCCGAGCTGTGGTTGTGGTTACCCGCACTCTACGACAAACGTCCATATGTGTCCATCGGTCAGCGCACCCGCTGATCAGGCTCTATTTTGGCGAGGGTATTGCTTAACTAGTAATTTTGTATCTGGGTTCGTTTGACAGCAAGCACAGTGATCAGGCCAGTTTAGTATTTTTGCTGAAACTTGAACCGTATGGTTACTCATCTTTTACTCCTTAAGCCTGTTTTTATGCTTGTAATATCACCAGCCGGGTTCCGGCCTCGACGCTCTTGCCCAGCGTGGCCTCGATCGACGCGATCACCCCGGCACGGGGCGCGGCGATCTCGTTCTCCATCTTCATCGCCTCGACGACCACCAGCACCTGGCCGCTCTCGACGCTGGCCCCAACCGCGGTCTTGATCGCCACCACAGTGCCCTGGATTGGGCAGATCACGGCGTTTGGATCGGCGTGGTGGGCGGTTTTTTTGCCAGCGTTGCGGCGGGCCGGGGCGGCGGTTTTGCCTGACGCTGGCGCGACGGCGGCCTGCAGCCCCTCGCCAGCCACCCGCACCGCAAAGCGCCGCCCGTTGACCTCGATGTCGAAGGTGCGGGTGGCGGCGGGCGCGGATTCGGCCTGGTCGGCGGGGACGGCTGGCGGCGTGGCGCCGGAGAGCTGCTTGAGCCGGGCCTCGAGATAGCGCGGGATAAAGCTGACCGTGGCCTCGCCATTGACGAAGGCTGGCTCGGCCATCGCCAGCTTGTGGAACGGAATCACCGTCGTCACGCCCTCGATCACGTAGTCGTCGAGCGCCCGGCGCATGCGGGCCAGGGCCTCGGCGCGGGTGGCGCCCCAGGTGACGAGCTTCGCCAGCATCGAGTCGTAGAATGGCGAGATCGTCGTGCCCAGCTCGACGCCGCTATCGACCCGCACGCCATAGCCCTTGGGCTCGGAGTAGGCGGTGAGCGTGCCGAGCGCCGGCCGAAACCCGGCCCCAGCATCCTCGGCGTTGATCCGGCACTCGATCGCGTGGCCGCGCAGGACCACATCATCCTGGGTGAACCAGAGCGGCTCGCCCTGAGCGATGCGCAGCTGGGCCTGCACCAAGTCGATCCCGGTCACCATCTCGGTGACGGTGTGCTCGACCTGGATGCGGGTATTCATCTCCAGGAAGTAGAAGTGGCCCTCGGGGGTGAGCAGGAACTCCAGCGTGCCCGCGCCGACGTAGTCGACGGTTTTACACAGCCGCACGGCGGCCTCGCCCATCTCCTGGCGGGTGGCCGGGGAGATGGCGGGCGAGGGCGTCTCCTCGATCAGCTTCTGGTGACGGCGCTGCACCGAGCAGTCGCGCTCGCCCAGATAGACCACATTCCCATGCTGATCGGCGAGGATCTGAATCTCGATATGGCGCGGGTCGAGGATATATTTCTCGACAAACATCACGCCATTTTTGAAGGCGGCCTCGGCCTCGCGGCGGGCGCTATCAAACGCCGCCTCGACCTCCTCGGGCGCGTAGGCAACCTTCAGGCCGCGTCCGCCGCCGCCGGCGCTGGCCTTGATGGCGATCGGGTAGCCGAACTCCGCGCCCAGCCGCAGCGCCTCGGCGGCGGTCTCGACCGCCTCGGTGGTGCCAGGGACCAGCGGCACGTGGGCGTGGGTGGCGATCTGGCGGGCCGGAATCTTCTCGCCCATCTGGTGCATCGCGGCGGCGGTCGGGCCGACAAAGACAATCCCGGCGGCGGCGCAGGCCTCGGCAAAGCCAGCGTTCTCGGCTAAAAAGCCATAGCCAGGGTGGATCGCCCCGGCCCCGGCCCGCTTGGCAACCTCGATGAGGGTCTCGATCTGGAGATAGCTCTGAACTGCCGGAGGTGGGCCAATCAGGTAGGCATCGTCGGCGTAGCGCACATGCATGGCGGCGCGATCGGCCTCGGAGTAGACAGCAACGGTCCGTAAACCCAGCTCCTTGCACGCCCGCATCACACGCAGGGCGATCTCGCCCCGGTTGGCAATCAGCACGGTATCGAAGGTCATTGGTTGATCTTGCTCCATTGCTATAGATTTGGCGAGCGGGGATTCCCGCCTACATTCCAGTAATGCCGTAGAACCCGCCTGCCGCGCGCTGACGCAGGCGCTCGATGGTGTGCCAGCGGGGCCGCACGCCGGTGCGCGTCGGGCGCAGGCCCTGGCGCGAGAGTTTGGCGGCGTTGTCCCACAGGTTCGGCGGGCTGGCCGGCTCGGCGTGGTCGCCCGTCTCGGCGAGCAGCACCGTCAGGGCCGCGCCAATCGCCGCCGCCTCACGATCAGTGGGCTGGTTTGTCCCAAGTATTTCGTAGCTCATGGCCGCGTATTATACTACGGAAACCGCGCCGAATCGGCGGAAAACGTGGCTGAAGAGGAGGGCTTGCTCATGGTAGATCAAGCTGGGCAGTGCTAGAATAACCCAGACTTTTGAAGGATTTTGTTGAGGAGGAGAATGTTTATGACTTCAGGACGTATCTGCTCAATAAACCAGGGTAGCGGTTACGGTGCGGCCCAGGAGGCACCGAGGTTGAGGTCGGCTGCCCGTTCGGCAATCACATCCGCCAACGGTGGAATCTGCTGTTCACCC
>DAOTUS010000458.1:0-5567 GCA_034437415.1 Herpetosiphonaceae bacterium | reverse complement strand
GCCGTTCAGCGCACCACTGCGCCAGAGTGGTGGTCGGAGCGCCCAGCAGCGCGTTGGCCTCGTCCGGGGCGCCGGATTCCCCAAAGCGATTGTAGTAGCCCATCAGCTCCGCCAGCGAGCGCAGCTCGGCGTTGAAGCTAAGTTTCCCAACCCAGCCCAGCAGCCCGATCGGGAGGCGCGTGACCGGGATTGGCGTGGGCAGCGAGCGGCTGTACTGCGCCAGCGCCTGCGCCATCGTCAGCGGCTGGGGGCCATACACGTACAGCGCCTTATTGAGCGCCGCCGGAGTGCGATAGCTGCGCGCCACCATCCGGGCGTAGTCGGCGGCCGCCACCCAGTGCAGCGGATGCGGCTGCTTGCCCAGCACCAGCGCTCGACTGCCCTGCACAAACAGCGGCAGCGACTCCATAAACCAGGAGGCCCGAAAGATCACCGCAGGAATGCCGCTGGCCCGAATCGCCTGCTCGGCGGCCCACTTGGCGGCGCTTTCGGCCGAGCGGACATTTTCGGCCCGGCTCGTGTAGCTAGAAAGATACGTTATTTGATCAACCTGGGCCTGGAGCGCTGCCTGAACCACATTGGCAGTCCCCTGGTGTTCAAGCCGCTCATAGTCGGCGGCGGTCGGCCCGCCTTTCAGATTGATATGCACCCCTGAGCAGCCTGCGAGCGCCGGCGCCAGCGCGGCCGGATCCTCAACATCGCCAGCGACGATCTCGAAGCCGCTGCCAAAGAGCTGCGCGGCTTTCTCCGGCGAGCGGGCGAGAATCCGCACGGTAAATCCAGCGGCCTTGAGCTGACGCGCCACCGGCGCCCCCAGCATTCCGGTTGCGCCAACCACCAGGATCCGTTGTCCAGCGTCGTTCATAGCGGCTCCTCCGTATAGATGATCATATTTATAAATCGTCGTTTCTCGATAATCCGATATGTTTTGCTAAAAAAAAGACCGCATCAGCCCGCAGCTTCAGCGCTGGCACAGGTTCGCAAGTACGTCAGCAACTCCTCGGCGTAGCGAATCATGCGGGTGTGGTTGGCGCGATAGAACACCTCTTTGCCCTCGCGTGCCGAGGTCAGCAACCCCGCCCGCTTGAGCAGCGCCAGCTGTTCCGACGCGGTCGACTGGCCGATCCCGGCGGCCTCGGCGACCTGCCCGACAGTGAGCGCTACGTCGGTTGCAAACAGAAAAAGTATCGATTGTCGGGTTTCGCTGGCCAGGGCGCGCAGGAAATCCTGAATGGCCGGGCTAAGGGGCGTTGACATACATATCGCCATATCGCAAAATAACGATATTATTCTACGGCCAAACAGCTGGGTTGTCAAGTTTCGACAGGCTCAGGCCCAGGGCATGGGCAAAGTCCCGCCCCTCACCCCGGCCGCGGCGGCAGCGGCCCCTCTCGGGGTGCCCTTTGGGCCTCGCGGGAGAGGGGCGGTGGCCCGCGTGATCATACGTCGATCCCGCGACTTTGCCCATGTCCTGAGGCTCAGGCTACAGGGCACAGCCTAAAAAACGGCCCGCCTGGCTGGCGGACTAAGGCTCGCGCCGCTCAGCGCTTGCCGAATCATCGAGCGGATATTCGGCCTGGGTCTGCGGATCGCCTGGGGCGCCGCTGGTGGCGCGGTGGCCGATGTTCGGCGGCGCCGCCATGCCGCTTGGTGACGTCCCAACATTGGCCACCGGGGCCGGGCCAGGCGGTTCGCTGCCCACATCGGTCGGCGCCAAATCGCCCTCCAGCCGCGCCCGCTCCTGGCCCTCGCCGGGCACCTGCTGCGGGGCCAGCAGCCGTTCCTGCTCGTCAGCATCCTTAAACAGTGGATCGCTCATAGCTGTCTCCTTTTCGAGTATACCCCGCTTGATAGCAAACCGATTGCCACAAACTATGGCCCAGCGCTGGGTAGTGCCACGGCGCACAAGAAGCCACTCGCCAAATAATCTTGAAAACGTTTTCATAGCTATTCCAGCCCCAGATCTCAGATAATCCCGATCAGACGGAATATTATGTCATGTTATACATTCAAAACCAACCTAACCGCCCAATATGTGGCCGATTTAGCTGAGTCAAATGAGAATTGTAAAAAAAGAGTTAAAATTTACTTGACAATTTAGCCGCCATCCTGTATCGTACAGCAACCATCCTGAAACCGCTTTCAAAGCTATCCTAAAAAAAGAATATTGATGTCTTGCATCACTCCTTATTTTTAGTGCAGGAAAGCAGGCTGTATGTTCGCCAGAGAAGTCGTACCCCACCGTCGGTTGATAGCCACAGTTTTTCTCGCCCTTTTACTCTCCGTTAGCCTCTATCCAAGCTCAGCCAAAGCAACCTCGACCAAGGTCAAAGCCCCGCCGACCGAGGTCAAAAACTCCGCATCCAGCACCTCGACACCGGCTGGTATCGCATCGTCAGCCAAGTCAGCAACAAAGTGGTGGATGTCAACGCGAACTCGACCGCCGACGGGGCCAATATCCAGCAGTGGTCCTGGAATGGCTCCAACGCCCAGCGCTGCTTGATCACGAACTAAGCCGAGGTCACGGATTGGGGCCTGGGGCGGCGGTGAGGCTGTCGCAGGCCAGCGAGAGGAAAGGCAGTTCCAGCGGACGTTGAACTTTTTACGAAAGGATGCAGAACAATGCCCTCGAAACATTGGCGTTTCTTCCACCGCCGCCGGTATTCATTGGCTTCCATCAGTATGCTTGTCCTGATTGTCACGCTTGCGACCAATTTCCAGGCGCTAACGCGGCCACAGTCGGCCTACGCCGCCGCCTTTGCCGTTGGCCTGGGCAGCTACACCAACACGCTGCCACCAGGCGGATCGCTGCCGGCCAACTCAAACGGGGTTCCGGTCAGCCCAAAAATCACCAGCAACGTCACCGGGGCCATCCCGACCAACGACTGGTGGTCCTCGCTGGTGTTCCAGCGCTACCCCGGCAATCCCTACTCGGAAAATATGTTTGCCCACCCGCTAGCCTTCCACGCCAAAGCCAACGGCCTGGGCACAACCTATCCCAACGCCCTTGACATCACCCCGGATGGGCGCAAGTATCAGTACACCTACACCGAGGATTTCACCCTGAGCGTCGCCGGCCTCAACGCGCCCGACACCAAAGTTGATGGCTTCTCCGACTGGACCGTCACGGCGGCCTGGAGCGATGGCGCCCGCAGCCTGAAAACGACGATCGGCCACGGCCTCCCCTACGTCTACGCCACCAAGAGCGGCGGCGACGCCCAGATCATCTTCAACGGCACGCCGACGATCTGGTCAAACAGCAACGGCGTGATCGGCGCCTCGATCCGCGGCCGCGACTATGGTATCTTCGCGCCGAGCGGCTCGACCTGGAGCATCAGCGGCAACACGCTGACCTCGAATCTGAACGGCCGCGACTTCTTCTCGGTCGCCGCGCTGCCCAACACTAGCGCCGCCACGCTCAGCGACTACCGCAATCACGCCTTTGCCTTTGTCACCGGCACGCGGGTTAGCTGGAACTACGACGCCGCCACGGCCAACCTGACCACGACCTATAACGTCACCACAATCGCCCGCGAAGGCACCGAGACCCGGCCGCTGCTGGCGCTCTATCGCCATCAGTGGCTCAACAGCGCGGCGCCAAACACGAGCTACACCTATGTCTCGCCCCGTGGCCAGATGAAGGTCGTTCGCGGCAACTCCTTCAGCACCGCGATGCGCTTCAACGGCGTGCTGCCGGCGCTGCCAGATGCGGGCACCTACAATCGCACGACGCTGTACAATTATGTCAATGAAGTCTACCTCAGCCCCGAGCTGATCCCGGCCTCGTCGACCGACACCTACTGGACCGGCAAAGCACTGGGCCGCCTGGCAATGCTGACGCGGATCGCCGACCAGGTCGGTCACACCCAGGCCCGCGACCGCTTCCTGGGCGCGATGAAGACCGAGCTGCAGGACTGGCTGAGCGCCCCCAACGGCAAAACCGCCTCGCTGTTCTACTACAACCAGACCTGGGGCGTCCTGACCGGCTACCCGGCCAGCTACGGCTCGGACAGCGAGCTCAACGACCATCACTTCCACTGGAGCTACTACATCATGGCGGCGGCCACGGTCGCCCAGTACGATCCGAACTGGGCCAGCGACAGCAACTGGGGCGGCATGATCAAGCTGCTGATCAAAGATGCCGCCAACTGGGACGATAGCGACACCCGTTTCCCCCGGCTGCGCAACTTCGACCCCTACGCCGGCCACGGCTGGGCCTCGGGCCACCAGGGCTTTGCGGCAGGCAACAACAACGAGTCGTCATCCGAGGCGATGAACTTCAACACGGCGCTGATCCTGTGGGGCTCCGCCACCAACAACACTACCATCCGCGACCTGGGCATCTATCTCTACACCAACGAGGCTCGGGCGATCGAAGAATACTGGTTTGACGCCCAGAACACGACCTTCCCGGCCAGCTACGGCCACACCACCGTCGGCATGGTCTGGGGCGATGGCGGATCGTACTCGACCTGGTGGACGGCCAACCCCGAGGAGATCCACGGCATCAACTTCCTGCCGATCACCGGCGGCTCGCTGTACCTGGGGCGCAACCCTGGCTACATCACCGCCAACTACAACGAGCTGCGGGCTGGCAACGGCGGCGAGGAGCAGGAGTGGCGCGACATCATCTGGCAATTCCAGGCCCTGAGCGATCCGGGCGCGGCGATCGCCAAGTTCAACGCCAACCTGGGCTACACGCCTGAGGCCGGCGACAGCAAGGCCCACACCTATCACTGGCTGCACAACCTGAATGCGCTGGGCCAGCTCGACACCACGATCACGGCCAACATTCCGACCTTCGCGGTGTTCAACAAGGCTGGCACGCGCACCTATGTGGCCTACAACCCAGGCGCAGCGGCGATCACGGTCAGCTTCTCCAACGGGATCACGCTGAATGTCCCGGCCCGCACGCTGGTCAGCGGCAACGGCAGCATCGGCCCGACCCCAACCCCGGTGCCGCCAACCGCCACGCCGATCAACCCGACAGCGACGCCGATCAACCCGACGGCGACACCGATCAACCCGACGGCGACACCGATCAACCCGACCGCCACGAGCGTGCCACCGACGACGACGAGCGTGCCGCCGACCGCCACCCCAACGCCGCCACCGGCGACCGGCGATGCCTACTTCACGCTGGTCAACCGCCACAGCAGCAAGTGTCTCGATGTCAACGCTGGCTCGACGGCCGACGGCGCCAAGGTCCAGCAGTGGACCTGTAGCGGCGGCAACGCCCAGCAGTGGCGCCTGACCGCCGCCGACAACGGCTCGTATCGGCTGGTGGCGCGGGCCAGCGGCAAGTGCGCCGAGGTCACCGGCTCATCGACCGCCGACGGCGCGCTGGTTCAGCAGTGGGGCTGCGGCGCCGGCACCAACCAGCAGTGGACGCTGGAAACGGTCGCCGAGGGCTGGGTCCGCCTGGTCAACCGCAACAGCGGCAAGGCCCTGTCGGTGTATCTGCTCAATAAAGCAGGGTAGGTCGGGGTTGGGCGACCCGCCGCACTCTCGCAGAGTTCGAGTATACTTGGGTTCGACGGTTCTGCGCTAGAGGTGGGTGTTCATGC
>DAOTUS010000457.1:0-3063 GCA_034437415.1 Herpetosiphonaceae bacterium | reverse complement strand
GCCAGCAGCCCGCTGGCGCCATCGCGGCCCATTCCCGTCAGCACCACCCCGATTGTGCGCTTGGCGTGGCGCTGGGCCACCGACTGCAGCGCGATGTCGATCGAGGGATAGAGCAGGTTTTTCGGCTCGGGATCGAGGCGAATCCGCCAGTCGTCGCCAATTCGCAGATGGTGGGTGTCGGGGGCGACAAAGATGTGGCCAGCTTGCAGGGCGGCCCCGTCATGGGCCAGGGCAACGTGGAGCGGGCAGCTGCCGGCCAGCCACTCGACCATGGTGTTCACAAAGCCCTCGGCAATATGCTGCACGATCACGATACAGGCTGGGAAGTTGGCCGGCAGGGTGCGCAAGAGATTGTATAAAACCCGTGGCCCGCCGGTGGAGGCGCCGATCAGCACCAGCCGATTGGCCATGCGCTCGGGGATTTTTACGACTGGCTCCGGCTGAATCACCAGCTCGGGGGCCGGCCGCGCCCGCCGTCGCCCGCGCAGATGGGTGACCACCTGGACCCGTGAGAGCACCTTGATCCGGTCGAGCAGCAGCTGGCGGACCTGCGGGCTTTGCGCCGCCGCCAGATCCTTGGGCTTCTCCAGCACCTCCAGCGCCCCGGCATTGAGCATCTGGAAGCTGAAGTTGCCCTCGTGGCGACCGAGCGAGGCAGTCAGCACCAGAATCGGAGTGGGATTATACGCCATAATTTCTTCCGTCGCCTGCAGCCCATCAACCCGCGGCATACGAGCGTCCATCGTAATAATGTCGGGATGGAGCTTCTCGGTCATCTCGACCGCCTCACGGCCATCACGCGCCTCGCCGACAACGATAATCTGCGGGTCGGTGGCGAGCATCGCACAAAGGATGCGGCGTGTGATCGCCGAATCATCGACTACTAGAACCCGAATTGGCTTCGGTACACTCGTCATCGTGTTAATTATTGCATCCCCAGCAGCAGTTTGACCCGGTTGGGCAGATCAAGCAGATCCAAATCTTTGTTGAGATAGTCGTCGACGCCGGCCTCAAAGCCGGCCCGTTTATCGTCCATCGAGGTCAGCATAATAATCGGCAGCTCTTCGTACAGGGGGTTGGCGCGCAGCCGCCGACAGACATCGTAGCCATCAATGCCGGGCATCTGCACGTCCAGCACCATCAGATCGGGCGGCGTATCGGCGATTTTGCGCAGTGCCTCTTCGCCGCTGTAGGCCAGATCGACGGTATAGCCATACATTTCCAGGCGCATTTTCACAATGTCGGTTACAAGTTTGCTGTCATCAACAACCAGAATTCGCTCACTCATGGGGTCTCCTATCTGCCTAGCAACTGTTGAATCGTTTCCAGCAGATTGCTTTGATCAAATTGGCTTTTTACAATATAGGCCTGCGCACCTGCCAGCAGTCCTTCACGGCGGTCGGCTTCACGGGCAAGGCTGGTGATAATAATCACGGGGAGGTTTTGGAGCCGCTGATCGGCGCGGATGTGACGGGTCAGTTCAAAGCCGTTGAGATGTGGCATTTCCACATCGCTCACAACTAAATCGTAGGGGTTGGACTGCAGCTTGTCAAGGGCATCGCGGCCATGGTTGGCAGTTTCGACCTGGTATCCGGCGGATTGCAGAATCGAGCGCAGGAGTTCGCGGGTGGTGAACGAGTCCTCGGCGACCAGCAGGCGCGCTGGGGCGACGCTGGGGGCTGCGCGGGCGATTGGGCGGCCAACCTCGCGGGCGCGATCGATCAGGGCCGCCGGGTTGAGCAGGAGCACCAGCCGCCCATCGGGCAGCGCCACCGCCCCGCTGCACAGGCGCTGGATGGCCAGGACGGCGCCGAGTGATTTCACCACCGCCTCGCGCTCGTCGATCAGGCGGTCGACCAGCAGGGCCAGCGGGCGGTTGGCCGGGCCAAGAATCACCAGCGTCGAGATGTTGGAGGGCAGCGGCAGCGGCCCGCGCTGATCGAGCATCGGCGCCAGCGCGACCACCGGCACGACCCGCTCGTTGAGGCGAATGGTTGGCCGCCCTTCAATCGTCTGAATCTCGGCGCCAGGCACCCGGCGGCCGCCGAGACAGGCCGTCGAGGGCAGCGCGTACATCCCGCCCGAGGCCTCAAACAGCAGCACCCGCGTGGTCAGCAGGGTGATCGGCAGGTTCAGCGTAAAGGTGGTGCCCAGGCCAACCACCGAGCTAATCTCAACCCGCCCGCCGATCTCGATGACGGCGGTGCGCACCACATCCATGCCCACGCCGCGCCCGGAGATATCGGTGATCATCGCGCTGGTCGTAAAGCCGGGCTGCCAGATCAGATCCAGCGCCTCGTCATCGCGCAGGCGGCTGGCGGCGTCGGCCTCGATCAGGCCCCGGCGCACTGCGGTCTGGCGAATAACCGCCGGATCGATGCCCCGGCCATCGTCAGCGATGATCAGCTCGATCACGCCGCCGAGCGAGCGGGCGCTGATGCGCAGGGTGGCTTCGGCCGATTTGCCGGCGGCGACCCGCTCGGCGGGCATTTCGATGCCGTGGTCGAGGGCGTTGCGCACCAGGTGCAAGACCGGGTCGGCCAGCATCTCGATGACTTTGCGATCGGCCTCGGTGGTTTCGCCCTCGGTGACCAGTACAACCTCTTTGTCCAGGGCGCGGGCCAGCTCGCGGACGGAGCGCGGGATCGGCGCGAACAGCCCGGCGATCGGCTGGAGCCTGGTCGCCATCACCTCGGCCTCCAGCTCATCAACCAGCGCATCGGTTCCAGCGATATGAGTGCCCCACTGCTCAATCGCCCCGCGCAGCATCCCGCGCGTCTCGATCAGCAGGCTGTCCAACTGGGCGCCGAACTGCTGCAGATCGTTGCGCACGCTGGCGGCGCCGCGCAGCTTCAGCGTGGTGCTGAGCAGGTTTTCGAGCACACGCTCCTGCTTGAGGATCAGCTTCTGCAGCTCCAGGAGCTTATCGCCGTGGGCCAGATTGGTCTGGCGGGTTACAACCAGCTCGCCAGTGGTGTTGAGCAGCCGATCGAGGCGGGCGATCGGCACGCGCACGGTTGGGCGAATCGCCCCGCCTGGCCGCGCCCGCTGATCGAACATGGC
>DAOTUS010000456.1:0-3122 GCA_034437415.1 Herpetosiphonaceae bacterium | reverse complement strand
CATGGACGTTTGTCTCCGAGCTGTGGTTGTGGTTACCCGCACTCTACGACAAACGTCCATATGTGTCCATCGGTCAGCGCACCCGCTGATCAGGCTCTATTTTGGCGAGGGTATTGTCTTTATTAATGCAATTAGTATGCTTAATCGGGCAAAGGAAATAGATATTGAAAATAAAGAAAAATATGAAAAATATATCCAAAGATATACTTTGAAAAATAAAGCTTATCAACTATACTTAGAAAGTGGAAATATTGATAATCAAGAATATAGTGTTCCATTAAGCCTTCTTGGAGAAGCTATATCCATAGATAATATGCGATATGAATACTATATTGCTAGAGGGAATATATATCAAGATAATAAATTTTATAGTGAAGCTATTGATGATTATAGTTGTGCTATTGCTATATTGCAAAAAGAAATAGAAAAATTAAACGAAAAAGAAGATGAAAAAGAAATGGATTTTACTTATGAAATAATGGAATTATATAAATTGTGTGGGCTATTAAATATGGAAATCAAGAAATATACTGATGCAATATCTGGATTTGATAGTGCCATTACGATTCAAGACAAAATACGAACTTATTACTCTATTGATGATTTTGAATTATATAAATATCGAGCAATTTGTTTTACAGAATATGGTTTTTATGATTATGCCATGAAGGATTATGGTTTTATTATTAAAAATAACAAAAATGATGCATCTATATATTTTTCTCGCAGATTAGTTTATCAAATAAAAGGATTACATGATCTCGCCATTAATGACTTCAACTATGCTATTCAATTAAAAAATACTGATAGCGAATCACCAGATCACTTATATCATTATTATCGTGGTTTATCGTATGAGCTATTAGGTCAAAAAGACTTCCAGTTAGCTTCAGATCTAGGTAATCCTGAGGCTCAAGCTAAAATTAGACAGGGAGGCTCATGAACTTTTGTCCCCAATGCGCCACGCCCCTGCACCCGACTCTGCGCGGCGGCCGCCAGCGCCCGACCTGTCCGGCCTGCGGCTGGGTTGGCTTCAGCCCGGCGCCGGTTGGCGTGGCGGCGGTGGTCCAGGACGAGCGCGGCCAGGTGCTGCTGGTGCGGCGCTCCACCAGCTTTCGGGCTGGGATGTGGTGTCTGCCCTGCGGCTATCTGGAGGGCGATGAGGAGCTGCGCGCCGGGCTGGCCCGTGAGCTGCGCGAGGAGACCGGCCTGGAGGCCGAGATCGGGGCGGTGGTGGCGGTTCACTCCAACCTCGACCGCGATCCGCCCTTTCCGGTCGGCGTCTGGCTGCGCGCCCGGCCCGTTGGCGGCACCTTGCAGGCCAGCGATGACGCCGATGCGGTGCAGTTCTTCCCCCTCGCTGCGCTGCCCGCCGAGCTGGCCTTCGCGACCGACCGCCAGGTGCTGGCCCAGCTGCAGGCCGAGCGCGACCAGCCCGACGCCAGCGTGGGCCAGTTGACCAGTGAGATGCACGAGTTTGTGCGCTCCAAAGGCTGGTACGATCCCGCCAGCAAGCGCCCGCAGACGCCCCGCAACCTGGCGACCTCGCTGGCCCTGGAGACCGCCGAGGTGCTGGAGCATTTCCAGTGGCGCGACGAGATTCAGGATCGGGCCGCGCTGGCCGGCGAGCTGGCCGATGTGCTGCTGTATCTGCTCCAGCTCGCCGATGTCAGCGGCGTGAATCTGGTCGCGGCGGTGCGGGATAAGCTCCAGCAGAACGCCGGCCGGGTCTGGGATGTCGAGCAGGCTTAGTGCAGCCCCACGCGCATCACAGCACCAGCACAATAATCAGCACCAGCGCCAGCATCCCGAGCATCCCGGCGAGCCAGAATGGCTTGAGCTGGCGCGGCGCGGCCGGCGGCCGATAGGTGTAGATCACCGGCACGGTTGGGTCGAGCGCCTGCCCATACGGGTTGCTGGCGGGCAGCGGCGCGGTCGTGTCGTCTAGGGCTGGCTGCGGGCGCACCGTCCAGGTGGTCTCCGGCAGGCTGTCTGGCTCGGCGAGCGGCGGATCGTGGCGCGGCGTCTCGCCCCAGACCGCGCTGTGCTCGCTGCCAACCCGCACGCCCAGCACGGCGATCTCCAGCGCATCGGCCAGCGCCGCGCCGCTCGGATAGCGCTCGGCGGGGTGTTTCTCCAGCGCCTTGAGCAGCACCTGCTCCAGCCGCAGCGAGATGGCTGGCTCGATCTCGCGGGGCGGCGGCGGCGCATCACTCATATGCTGCATCGCCAGCACCATCGGGTCGGGATCGTCGAACGGCAGGCGGCCGGTCCACATTCGGTACAAAATCACCCCCAGCCCGTACAGGTCGCTCTGCGGCACCGCGCTGGCCGACGAGACGATTTGCTCCGGGGCGATAAACTGCGGCGAGCCAAAGGTCGTGCCGCCGGTGCCGATCGCGGTCAGCAGCACCAGCCCGAAATCCGACAGCACCGCCCGGCCACGCTTGTCGATCAGGATATTGGTCGGCTTCACATCGCGGTGGATCATGCCCTTGCTGTGGGCGTAGTCCAGCGCGGTGCAGATCTCGCGCACCAGCCGGCAGCGGGCGCGGGGCGACCAGGCCGCCGGGTTTGTGCGCATCGTGCCGAGCACCTGGTGCAGATCCTGGCCCTCGATGTACTCCATCGCCATATACAGCAGGCCGTTGGCGTCGCCGTACTGGTATAGCCGCACGATGTTGGGGTGCTCCAGCTGGGCGATCGCCTGGGCCTCGCGCTTGAACCGGGCGGCATACTCGGCCCGGCTGCGAAAGGGCGCCCGAATCACCTTGATCGCCACCGTCCGCTTCAGGCGCACATCGACCCCGCGATAGACATTCGCCATCCCGCCCCGGCCCAGCAGCTGCTCAAGCTGATAGGCGTCCAGAAACTCCCCGATCAGGTTCTCGGCGGGCGACGCTGGCCGGGGCGGCGCGGCCGCTGGCGGCGGTTCGGCTTTGGCCGACGCTGGCTCCGGCGTAGCCCCAGCGGACAGCGCCGCCTCCAGGGCGTTCAGCAGGGCGGTCGCGGTTGGATAGCGGTCGGCGGGTGCGCTGCTGCGGGCCTTGTTCAGCACCGCCAGCACGGCCTTCGGCTGGGCACCGGCCGATTTGCCCGCGCCAGTCAGCAGCTCGTGGAGC